>JAILBP010000161.1:0-10217 GCA_024680835.1 Lachnospiraceae bacterium
AAGAGAAGAAAAACGAGGAGGGCAAAGAGGAAGCAAAGCCCGAGGAGGTTAAGCAGGATAAGGTTTCCAGACCCTGGGACAATGTCGAGAATAAGAGGGATGTTGAGAAACTCTATGGTCCGGAGAAGGCAGACGACGGCACCACCAGAGAAGAATTCTTCGATCGCATGAAAGCGCAGGGCTGGAACAAAGAGGGCGATGAGAAGATCATTGCGGCGTTCTATGTGCGTTGCTCTGATGATCTGCGTGATAATCCGGATAATTTGAAAATGCTGATGGCACAACCTGCAGGTACATACAGGGAGCGGGGAAAAGTGGCTGAGATGGCTCTGAAGATCCATCCTGTCAACAGTACGTCAGACAATCAGCAGACAATGGAGTTTCGTCTGAAGGGCGTTGTCGAGCAGTCTCCGTTCATGGCCAGATTGCAGGAAGAGGGATGGACGCAAGAGGGCGATGAGAAGATCATTGACATCATGGCGAAGGTGCCGGATGTATTTATAGGCAAATCCGGGGAGAAAAAGCTGTGGTCGGAGCTGCTCAAGATTAACGGAAAATCCGTCTATGGAAGAAGAGATGCGATCACTTTGTTAAAGGAAAACGCAAAGCATAGTCTGCATGAGCCTGAGCTTGCGGTGCTTGATGCGGAGGGAAAACGCCTTGAAAAGGAGATCGAGCGCATCAACCGGGAGAGCGAGTTAAAGAAAAACAGTGTACTCAGAAGCTATTTTGATCGCATTCTGGAGCTTGGGCTGGATCAGTTTGAGCCTGCCGCCTTAGGTATGTATGATTGGGCGACGGAGGGGCGTTTTGAAGATGTCGAACTGGATGATCCGCATATGCTGGATGAGATCAATGCACAGATCGACAAGCTGCAGATCGACGAGAAAAAGCTGGCTGAAGGGCAGGTTGGAAAATTAAGGGAAGAGCTGAAGGGACCCTTTGAGGAGATTGTTAAGAGTCAGTTCGGGCGCGAGGAGGATGAAAATCTAAGAAATCTGCTGGGCTTTGATTATGAGGGTTTTTCCGATCATGTACAGTCGGCGGAGGAGCTGAAAAAGTATCTGAAGGATGCGCTGAAGGCGGCTGTCATTGAACAGAAGAGGGAACAGCTGATCGAGGCGGATAAGGAAAAGAATCCGCACTTATATCAGAGACAGGGGAAGGTCAATGCTGCAGTAGATAAGGTGAGCAATGTCCTGCGATTGCTGCAAGGGGACAGTAATCAGAAATTCTTGAGTGCGGCCCGGGGAAAACAGGATACATCTCAGATTCCGGTGGAGAATGTCGGTAATTACGGGAGAACGCATGATTTTGAGCAGGACAGCGAAGCTGCACAGACAGAAATGTTCAGCATTCTGGATAAGCTGGCAGCGCTGAAGAAGGAGAATAAGCTTGAAAGCCTGGCGGATCTGAGGGATGCAAAGAGTCTGGAGGATCCCTTCTGGGATACCTATTCCCGCACTCTTACGGACAAAGAGATCGGCGATCTGAAGGTGAAGTTTACCAAGCTCTCGGAGGCAGGGATAGACTGGTTTGAGTATAGGGATACCGGTGCCTATGAGAAATTCCTGAAGGCAAATAATATAAAGATCGGCGGTGCATTTGATCCCTATGAGATCGCCAAGCAAAGCTGCAACGGTCCTCTGGCCGAGGAGAACCTGAAGATGACCTGCAGCGTGCCGAATTATCAGCAGACCATGAAGTGTCTGGATCTCATTGCGGCGGAGTACGAGAAGAAGAAAGAAGCTATCGCCGATATGGATGTGGAGACGATAACCGGATGGTTTGGCGCGAACGGCTACAACATGATGGAGAACAGCATTCTGGCAGTCAACGGCTTCGAGGAGAAGATGATCGACGGGAGGATGCAAAAGGTGATCGATCTGGGGGCAGGCATTGATGTGGAGAAGTTGGACCGCGACAGACTGAACGATGCGCAATACAAGAAGCTGGTGGACAGTGCGCAGGAAGCAAAGGAACTGTACTCGCAGAATGAGAGATCTTTCCGGGCTGTATTCAATGTCATGAATACAAGGAAGGTAAACTCGAACTTCGGCGGTGCCTTGATCGGGGTACAGGAGAATATCAATGCGTTCAATAAGGATCCGGAGCTTTTGGGCAAGCTGAACCGGTTCCGACATCTTTTGTATCAGGTCAGACAGGCGGATCAGAGGGTATGTAAGCTGGTGGATATCAACGAGAAGACGAAAGCGAAGACCGAGGTGATCGTAGAGCCGCTTGAGGAGAATGCACAGTTTGATAAGCAGCTGGTGGCACAGGAGGTCGGATTCTTAAAGGTCTGCTACAACATGGTGCACGAGCCGTCCACGAGAGTGAGCCGAAATTCCGGTGAGTATGAGAGTGTCATGCGGTCTATCCTGAATGCGCAGAAGGCTCTGGAGAAGAAATACGATACGAACGAGGAAGCGCGCAAGGCTTATGTGAAGGCCATCAACAAGGTGTTGAACAATATCAATCGATACCGCATGCATAAGGCAAATGACGGCTTTAAACAAGATGCAACGCTGGATAAGTTCGTTGCTCTGGAGAGAGTGGATAAGCTGCTGCGCACCCGCTTTGAGACGCTGGCACAGCGGGAGTATGATGATGTGATCGGCGCTGTGCCTGAACTGTTCAAGGTTGAGGTAGAGGAAGACAAACTGGGTGATGAATACCTGTTGGAGAAGGCTATCGGCAAGATCAACAACATGCATAAGACCATTGAGGATTACAGGAAGGAGATCGATGCAGAGAAAGCGGGGCGTTCCAGAAGAAACTCCATCGGCGGTATCCGCAGCAAGCAGCTTGCGTTAGATGAGGAGGAGCCGATCCAGAGAAGCATGTCCCTGGGCGGTATCCGCGCGGAGAAGCCGGCTGTGAAGCAGGAAGCTCCGAAAGCCCCGGAGAACAAAGCACCGGAAGGCAAGGAGCCGGAGAACAAGGAGCCGGAGAATAAAGCCCCTGAGATCAAAGCACCGGAAAACGCTGTTCCTGCACCGAAGAAGGAAGCTCCGGTCGAGGAGAAGGCACTCTTTAGCGAGGACAAGGTTGCATCGGTGAAGCAGGCGATGGACAAGGAAGAGGATTACCGGAAGGAGCTGGATCCGGAGGATGAATTTGAGAAAGAGCTGATCGTCTACTCCGCAGAGAAATCCCTCTACGTAGATACTCTGGTGCATGCATGCTCCGACAAGGCAAAGGATATGGGAGAAGAGGATGCGAAGAAGCTTTTGGAGAAGGGCATGAAGGATTTTGCCAAGGCTTCCTCCGTACAGTTCAGAGTGTTTAAGTTTGAGAAGCTGGGGGACAAGGATTTCAACAAGGAATTCCAGAAACGCGTTTTGGAAGGCGTGGCAAAGGGCAAGGCCTCTCAGAAGGATATCCGGGAATTTCGTGACGCAGCGTTGAAGGACTGCTACACTAAGTATAAGGGGAAGGATACGAAGGCGCTTGACAGGCTCTCTAAGCTGCTGGGCTCCAAGGTGAACGCGAAGGCGATCCAGAAGGCGCAGGAGGATGTGAAAAAGAAAGCAGACATGAAAGTACAGGTAAAGAAATAAAAGTAAATACAGAGGTTTGATCTGACATGGCAGAAAGGATCATGAAATACAGGGTGTATCCTTTCTACCCTGTTGTTCGTGCAGGCAATGAGCCGGGATACATTATTTTCTTCATGAAAGAACCCTAATTTTAGGTTTTGATTCCTTGACTAAAGCCACATTCATTATTATAATGAATGTGGTTTTTTGTGTAAGATCAGGAGGAATTGATACAATTGGACACTGTGCAAATTATCAGGTGCGTATGCCTGTTTTTGTTGCTGGTGGGATCGGCCTTTTTTTCGTCTGCCGAGACCGCATTTGTAAAAGTAAATCGTATAAAGATCCAGCTGTTGGCCGAGGAGGGCAAAAAGGCGGCCAAAAGGGTGGATTACATTCTGGAACATCAGAATAAGATGCTCAGCGCTATTCTGATCGGTAATAACATAGTCAATATATCTGCTTCGGCTCTGACTACCATCATAGTGATAAATCTTTTCGGAAATACATATGTGGGCATTGCGACGGGTATCCTGACAATCGTGGTGATGATGTTCGGGGAGATACTGCCCAAGGGCATCGCGACATCCTATTCGCTCAGGATCTCACTGGCCTATTCCGGTCTGATCGTGGTATTGATGTGGGTGCTGACACCGGTGATATTCATAGTGGAAAAGATAAGGCTCGGCATCACTAAGCTTTTAAGGCTGGAGGACGGCGAGAGCACCATGACGGAGGATGTCCTTAAAGGGTATGTGGATGAGGGACTGGAGACCGGAGCTATAGAGTCTGACGAGTTTGAGATGATACATAATGTTTTCTCACTGGATGAGCAGCTGGCAAGGGACATTATGGTGCCGCGTATAGACATCGTGTTCGTGCCGTTAGATGCTACCAGAGATGAGCTGATGGAGATATACAGCCAGAATCAGTTTACCAGATACCCGGTGTTTAATGACAAGAGAGATACCGTCATCGGTACCATCAATATGAAAGATCTTTTGTCATTGCCGCAGGATGCGGAGTTTTCCATCGGCAGTATCATGAGACAGCCCCACTTCACCTTCGAGCACAAAGAGGTTGGAACACTGCTAATGGAAATGCGTGACAACGCCTGGTCCATGGCCATTGTGCTGGATGAGTACGGAGCCACCAGCGGTATAGTCACCATGGAAGACATCCTTGAAGAGATAGTGGGTGAGATCCGCGATGAGTATGATAACGACGAGAGGGATTCCATCCGTGTCCTGAAGGAAGGGGAGGAATACCTTACAGACGGATCCACAAACCTGGTGGATATCAATGAGGAGCTGGGCACGAAATTTGAGTCGGAGGAGTACGACTCCATCGGCGGATATATGATACAGACTCTGGACCGTCTGCCCAAGAGCGGCGAGAGTGTTGAGCTTTCAGACGGTACAAAACTTATCGCCGAGGTGGTTCACAGAAATCGCGTGGAGACAGTGCATATCCAGCTGGTTAAAGATGGTGACAAGGATAAGGAACAGCACTGATAACATACCATAAAAGATATATTGCAAGTAAACCCAAGTATAACACAAAACCATATCACAAGGAGAATAAAAATGTACGAGATCAAAGATATCAATCTGTACCCGTCAGGAGACAATAAGATCGACTGGGTGAGAAAGAACTGTCCTTTACTCAGATCTTTGGAGGAGGATTTCGCGAAAGAGAAGCCTTTTGACGGTATCAGGATAGCGCTGTCCATCCATCTGGAGGCTAAGACTGCATATCTGTGCAAGGTATTGGCAGCAGGCGGCGCGGAGATGTTCATAACGGGATCCAATCCGCTGTCCACACAGGACGACGTGGCAGCAAGCCTTGCCAACAGCGGACTCAATGTTTTCGCATGGCACGGCACCACGGAGGAAGAGTACGTCTCCCATATCAAAAAGGTTTTGTCAAACCACTGCAATATCATAATAGATGACGGCGGAGACCTTGTGAACATGCTCCATACCGAGATGAGGGATGAGCTGGAATATGTCATAGGCGGCTGCGAGGAGACCACCACAGGTATCATCAGACTGAAAGCTATGGCTGCTGCGGATAAGCTGGAGTTTCCCATGGTGTGCGTAAATGATGCAGATTGCAAACACCTTTTTGACAATCGTTATGGTACAGGTCAGTCTGTATGGGACGGCATCAACCGCACTACCAACCTCATCGTTGCAGGTAAGACCGTGGTAGTGGCCGGATACGGATGGTGCGGTAAGGGAGTTTCCATGAGAGCCAAGGCGTTAGGAGCCAAAGTCGTGGTGACAGAGATCGATCCCATAAAGGCTATAGAAGCTATCATGGATGGATATGATGTAATGCCAATGCACGAGGCTGCAAAGGTTGGCGATTTCTTTGTGACGGTTACAGGCTGTGCAGGTGTTATCACAGAGGAAGACTTCAAAGTCATGAAAAACGGTGCGATACTGTCGAACGCAGGTCATTTTGATGTGGAGATCGATATGAAGAGACTCCGTGAGATAGCAAGGCGTTCATACGAACAGCGCAATAACATCATGGCTTATGAGATAGATGATGAGAGAACGGTCTATGTTCTGGGTGAGGGAAGGCTTGTAAATCTCGCATGCGGCGACGGACATCCGGCGGAGATCATGGACATGAGCTTTGCGATTCAGGCGCTTTCCGCAAAATACCTTGTGGAGCATGAGGATGAGATCGAAGAGAAGCTCATAGTAGTGCCTAAGGAAGTTGACAATGAGGTTGCTCTGAGAAAGCTTAAGTTCCTGGGTGTTTCCATTGATAAGCTCACACCGGAGCAGGAGGCTTACCTGAACGCTGCGCTGTGATCTGCGCGGGCAGTATATTTGATCCTCAGATCATATCATTGCATACATAAAGGAAAAGACATGAAAAAGAGATATTTTTTGATGACCTTATGTTTGGCGGCATCCCTTATGTTTTCGGGATGCGGCGAGCGTGGTGACATCGAAAATGAAAAGGCCTACAGGCAGATAGGTATAAATCATATGGAGGAGGGCGCATACGAGGATGCCATTGTGGCATTTGACAAGGCGTTGTCCCTGTCCGGAGGTCGGATCAGGAATATCGAATATGATATATGCTATCACAAGATAGATGCCTATGCAGCTATGGGAGATACCGACAACGCTAAGGATCTGTGCGATTATCTGATCAAATATGATAAAAATGTTTCGGTAGTGTATGTTTTACGCGGCAATCTGTATCTTCAGAGCAATGAGCCTGAGCTGGCGTTGAAAGATTACGAGACAGCGGTTGCCAAAGATCCGGATAACGTAGCCAATTACATTGCTATCTACACCGGGCTTTCAAATGCAGGTTATGACATGCAGGCTCAGGAATACGTGGACAAGGCTCTGAAGGTTGAGGGAAGCGCCGACGATGAGCAGTTCATCCGCTCCATGGCAAAGCTTTATTATATTCGGGGAGAGTATGATACTGCGATTTCCTATATGAAGACCATGGATGATCCGGACGACCAGTCCTGCTTTTATATGGGCAATATCCATATGGATTCCGGGGCTTACAATGAGGCTATCGAAGATTATACAAATGCCATTGAGCTGTACGAAAAAACCGGGGAATCTCTGATGAGTCCGACGGACGTTAAGACGATGTACCGTAACAGGATCATCGCAAAAGAACAGATCCTGGATTTTGACGGAGCCTTAAAGTTTATGGAGGACTATCTGGAAAAATATCCGGATGACGAGGAGGCGGTCAGGGAGGAACTCTTTTTGACTACCAGAAAGGCCGAGAGCACCTATACAGAGAGCTCTGATGAAGAGGAACAGCAGGAGGAAGCAGATGATGAGACTTCTTCCGAAGGTGAGAGCGCAGATGATAGCACTGAGACGTCGGATGAAGTGACGGATGACGCAGGAACGGATGATTCGGGCAGCAACATTATAGAAAATTCAGTGATCAATCTCCAGTAAGTCGTTAGTACAGAGATATACATATATCACTATAAGGAGGGGCAAATGGGCATACTGATAAAAGGCGGCAGAGTGATAGACCCTGCCACGGGAACAGATGAAGTAAGGGATATCCTGATAGAAGACGGTATCATAAAAAAGATCGGTAAATCAGTGACTTCAAAGAATGCTGAGGTCATAGATGCTAAGGATAAGTGGGTTATGCCCGGATTTATAGATATGCATGTACACTTAAGAGATCCGGGGCAGACTGCAAAGGAGGATCTCGAAACAGGCTGTGCTGCGGCTGCTGCGGGAGGTTTTACAGGTTTGGTGGCCATGCCCAATACCAAGCCGCCCATAGATAATGCGGATCAGTTCCTGTATGTTGATAACAAGGCAAAGGCTTTGACACGGGTTCATGTTTATCAGGCAGGATGCCTTACAAAGGGTATGGAAGGAAAAGAGCTTTCCGATATCGATGGTATGGCAAAAGCGGGCTGCATTGCTTTTTCTGAAGATGGAAAGAGTGTGATGAATACAGGGCTTACGGTTGCAGCCATGAAAAAACTCAAAGAGATAGATGCGCCGTTTTTAGATCATTGTGAGGATATCACATTGAGGGGGGACGGTTGCATGAATGAGGATGAGAATGCCGAAAGGCTGGGACTTCCGGGTATTTCAAACGCTGTAGAGAATGTTATAGCCATCAGGGATATCTATCTATCGGGTGATATCGGATCGAGACTTCATCTGTGTCACTGTTCTACAAAAGAATCAGTTGCTATAGTAAGAGGTGCCAAAAAAGAGGGTATAAAAGTCACGGCAGAGGTATGCCCCCATCATTTCGCCCTTACCAGTGATGCTATAGAGCGCGGACAATTTATGACCAATTACAAGATGAACCCGCCCCTTCGTACACAGGCTGATGTTGACGCTCTGATACAGGGATTGAAGGATGACGTGATAGATGTTATAGCTACGGATCACGCACCTCATACCGCTGATGACAAAAACGAAAAGTTTGAGAGAGCACCCTTTGGCATAGTGGGGCTGGAGACGGCTGCCGCTCTGGTATATACGAAGCTTGTGGATACGGAGATTCTGACTCCTGTGCAGATGGCTGCGAAGATGAGCACAAATCCCGCTAAGATACTGAATGTGGCAGGAGGCAGTCTTGATGTGGGTTCCCCTGCGGATGTTGTGATCTTTGATCCGAAGGCTGTCTGGACAGTAGATAAGACGAAGTTTAAGTCAAAGAGCAGGAACACACCCTTTGACGGTATGGAACTCAAGGGTAAGGTGGTGAGGACCATAGCCGGCGGAGATACGATATATGAAGAGGATCCGTCGTGACTGAATCGTGCCATTACATTAATTGCAGGAGAAAATAACATGATAGATAAGCTGATAGAGAAGATACAGGAAAAAAACGCTCCCATAGTAGTGGGACTTGATCCCCAGGCTAAGTTCATTCCGGGATTTATCATGGATGAGGCTATAGCAAAATGCGGTGAGACGCTTGAGGCCATGGGAGAGGCCTTTTGGCAGTTTAATAAGATGATAGTGGATGCCACATATGACCTGATACCGTCAGTGAAACCCCAGATAGCCATGTATGAGCAGTATGGCCTTCCGGGACTTGTTGCATACAAAAAGACAGTTGATTACTGCAGAAAAAAAGGTCTTGTGGTAATAGGTGATGTGAAGAGGGGTGATATAGGATCCACCTCGGAATCCTATGCCATCGGTCATCTGGGAAGAGTTAAAGTCGGAAACGCAGAGCTCGTGCCCTTTGACACCGATTATGTCACAGTCAATCCATATCTTGGAACGGACGGAGTGAAACCCTTCGTAGATGTCTGCGCAAAGGAAGGAAAGGGTATCTTTGTCCTGTGCAAGACTTCAAACCCGTCCAGCGGCGAGTTTCAGGACAGGGAGATAGACGGAAAGCCTCTGTATTATCATGTAGCCAAAAAGATAGAGGAGTGGGGCGCAGATGTTATGGGTACCCACGGATACAGCGCAGTTGGTGCGGTCGTTGGCGCAACCTATCCCGAGCAAGGAAAAGCCATAAGGGAATACATACCAAAGGCGTATATTCTGGTGCCGGGATACGGTGCCCAGGGCGGACAGGGTAAGGATCTTGTTCATTTCTTCGACAAGGACGGACTTGGTGCCATAGTAAACTCAAGCCGTGGCATCATAGCTGCTTACAAGCAGGAAAAATACGCTTCCTTCGGTGAGCAGAATTTTGCCGACGCTTCAAGGGCTGCAGTAGAGGATATGATAAAGGATATAAACGGAGCGCTGGGAAGGCTGTAAATATGAGAGTTCGTGACCGTAAGTCATAAAGACTCTGAAGGGTTACGATCGATCCGGGGTGAAATAAAATGGAAAAAAAATACGAAAAAGCGGTTGTGATAAGACAGGATCCGGTAGCCAGAGGAATATTTTCACTGTGGCTCTCATGTCCGGAGATCGCGCAGAATGCAAAGAGCGGACAGTTTGTGGGAGTTTATTCAAATGATGCCTCAAGGCTTTTGCCGAGACCCATCTCTCTGTGTGAGATCGACAGATCTGACGGATCCATCCGCCTTGTGTACAGGGTCGCCGGTGTGGGAACAGACGAGTTTTCAAGGCTGCACACAGGAGATCTGCTGAGACTGATAGGACCTCTCGGTAACGGATACCCTGTATCGGATGAGTACAAAGCTCCGATACTGATAGGCGGTGG
>JAILBP010000195.1:0-5011 GCA_024680835.1 Lachnospiraceae bacterium
TGGTCGTCCGGATATAATTCTCTATCCCAACAGACCAAAGGATCCGGCGATTATATTTGAAGTGAAGAAGAGAAAAAAGTTTAATGAGATGCAGGACGGTATAGAAGAGGCGTTCACTCAGATCAGGGATCAAAAGTACGAGGAAGGCATTTTAGACGACGGCTACATCGGCAGTATTTCTTACGGTGTGTGTTTCTGCAAAAAGACATGCATCATAGAAAAATACAGCAGATGAAAAAAGGATATTTTTCAGAATTTACCGGAATCAAGGAGACCGGTACCGGAGAGGATAAGTGAAATGAACAGAAAAAAGCAGAACATTTTTACGGATTTGAAAAGACATATAATGATGTTCATAATGTTTGCCTTCGGTCTTATCCTGTTCGCCCGGCCGGTACTGGCCGCTTCGGAGGATCAGGCCACTGATGTTTTACCGTATTCTGAGGAAAACGACGAAAGCTCAGACGAAAAGCCGGAGGAGCTTGTGGCGATTTCTTTTGATGAGGCTGTGTCATACAAAAAAGGAATTTTCAAGATCAGGGTTCACGACAGCGTGCCTAAGAGGACGGTAAAGATAAAGGTCACACCGAAGGCAAAGTTTTCGGTTGAAAAGCCTTCTGATACAAACGCTGGGCAGTATCTTCTGAAGGTTGCCACAAAGGATTTCAAAAAGCTCCGGTTTGCGGTGGATGACAGTTTTGATGATGAGGATATGCAGGTCTTTTTGCGCGGATTGGGATCTAACGTAAAGAGGCTCAAGCTTGCAGGCAAAAAACTCAAAGGTATCGGTAAATTCGATATTTCCGCAGACAGGTATCCTCACCTTTCCGTAGAACTCTCACCGGAGGCAATGCCTTATATCTACGTTGATTTCGGTACTTACGGGAAAATGTCTGACGACGGCAAAACCGCAACATATACCCTGGACGGCAAGAAGATAACGGTCAAAGTCAGCAAAGGCGGAGGCTTTAAGGACGGACAGGTCGGAATACCGGAAAAGCTTGACAAGGTGGTTTTCAAGCTGGGCGGAGATTTCAACCCGGATACCATGCATGTTCTGGTGGGTGAAAAGAAAAACTCAGGGCATGATCCCTTCCTGGTCGAATTGTATGTTAAAAAGGGATCATACGAGGTTTCGCTTGGGAAAACTGATATCACGCCAAACGGCCATTTCCCCAAAACAGTATATTTTTATGTGGAAAAAGGCAGGGCTGTCATGACTGATTAAGGTAATACATTTGGGTAAAAAAGAAAGAGGAAAGCATTATGACGATCGACATTGACCGCGAGATCACGCCGAAAGAGGCGAAGGAGATGACCTGTGTTCTGTACAGTACTTCAAAGCTGATGTCAAAGCCTGAGGGAAAGATTTCAAATGTTTTCAGGTTCTGCGTTATAGCAGTGGCATGGATCGTTTTCTCGATACTGTTTTTTGGCTTTTTTATACTCAGGGGAGACCGGGACGCACTGGTTATCGCAGGGGTTATCATCACATTGGCCGGCATAGTGTTTCTCGCGGTTTTTGCGTCCAGAGTATATATGCTGTACAGTTCACTGACAAAGCGCGGAGTTAAACATATAATCATTAAATTTGACGAAAACGGCATCGATTATGAAGAGGTCGGCAGCAGGAAGCTTCAGACAACGTGGGATACCGTCTCATTTGTGAGGGCGTTTGAGACTTCGGTATATATTTTCCCTAAAGAGCTTACAGGGATCATATATATATTTGAGAAGCCAAAGTATTATGAAGATTTTAAGCGTTTTCTGGCAGAGAACAATATAAATGTCAGGGTTATCCAGTAAGAAGTGTTGATGGTTTAAGAATTTGATGAGGATAGCTATGAAAAGTATTAAAAGATTAATGAGCCTGACTCTGGTCATTGTGATGATATTTCAGGGTGTGGAGAATACCAACCTGGACGCAGCTACAGCTAAAGGGACGACTCTGCGCCTCGAGGCGACGGAAGGAACGGTTGCCTTAAAAAACAGCAACGGCAGCGACAAGACTATCAAGAGCGGGATGAAGCTGTATAGCGGGGATACTGCGACCACTGCCTCCAAAAGCTACGCTTATATCAGTCTTGACAGCAGTAAAGCTGTTAAAATGGATGAGAATTCTGCTGTTTCCATAAAACAAAACGGCACGGAAAACGAGATCATGCTTTCTGAAGGAAATCTGATGTTCAATGTCACGGTGCCATTAAAAAAGAAAGAGTCCCTGAATATCAGGACATCTACCATGGTGACCGGTGTCAGAGGCACTATCGGTGTCAGCAAGCGTATATCCGACGATGAGTCTGTTTTGTATCTTTTGGAAGGTCATACTGAAGTCGGATATATAGACAGCAAGACACGAAAGGCAAAAACAGCGTCTGTATCAGCAGGGGAACTTCTGAATGCCAAAAGAGTCGGTGGAAAGAAAGGTAGAGACTCGATAATATCAACTGTAAAGCTTTCAAAGATCACAGAAGATGATATTGATGATTTTGTGGTGATCGAGATCGGCAGAAACTTAGACATTCAGAAACGACTTCGTGAGGGTGGTATCTTTGACGTAGATAAGATACTGTTAAGATACAGAAAGCTTGGCGATACCGGAAAACATATTACATTGGGAGAACGAGCCACTAAAGAAACCGTTTCGAATAACTCTGTGACTTCAGGAAACTCTGTGACCGGAAACTCTGTATCCTCAAATAAAACAGAGGACACAAATCCCGACAGTACTTCCGGTGCTGGAGGTGGCGGAGGAGGCGGAGGAGGAGGCGCCGCCGGAAACGCCAATAACGGGAATGATAATGGGACCAACAAGGCAAATAAAGCAGGTGCTCCGGTTGTCACTATTCAGAGCGGATATAAGCCGAGCAGCTCTTATGCGATAAATTCCGTGATCCCTCCCCTGAGCGTTACCGCGGAGGTTACCGGGGGTACGGCGACCGTTACCTATCAGTGGTATAGATCTGATGTTGCGGGAGAACTCGGAAATCCGATCGCAGGAGAGACAAACTCATCTTTCACGCCGCCTTCGGACACACTCGGAACGACTTATTACACCTGTGTGGTAACAACAAAGTCTGATGATGCGGAATCTGCAGAAAAAGAATCGGAGCAGTATAAGATCACAATCCTGAAGAAAAACAACATCAGTAATATTTCGTCTCCGGCTTCTCCGGATTACGAGAACATAGGTTTTAACTTCATCACTATACCGGAGGTCACAACTTACACGCCGGCGGCTGCCAGTGTTTTTGATGGAATAGGAAAAGATAACAGCACTATAAGGATACAGAGTACCCGCGGTGTTGAAAAACTCTCTTTGATATTGAATGAACCGGCCGGTACGGCGACGATCCCTGAGGGCAGCGTCATCGAATATGCATGTGTTTCGACCAATAAAGCTCCCGATGATGACAGTAAGTGGCAGACGGGCAGAACATTTGAAAACCTTGAAGCTGCCACGACGTACTACTGTTTTTCAAGGGCAGGAGCCACTGACGATACTGCCGCATCGGAACCCAGTAGTGCGCTTGAGGTTGCAACTAAAGGCGGCGAAGAGGTGAGTTACTTCACGGATGAGCATATCGAGTACAGGGTAGTATCAGAAAACGGCGTTTATACGGCAGCCTGCGGTTTTGAGTATCACCCGGACAAGACAGGGGTTGGCAATAAATATTTCAATTATTCCGGAGATATCATCATTCCATCCGTCATTTCATGCTATGGAATGGATGATATCCCTGTGACAGAGGTATTTGAAAGCGGATTCTTCGCAGATTCAAATGGCGGCAGCAGTCATTGCAACAGTTTTTATAACGGAAAAGTGATAATTCCGGATTCGGTAAAGGTGATAGGAGATAAGGCGTTCTACGGCCTTTCGGGAATGGATGGAATAGAACTTGGATCAGGTATCGAAAAGATTGGTGATGCTGCTTTTTACAATGCGTATGTATTGTTCGATGGCGTCCCAGCGGGATTAAAGGAAATCGGAAAAAGCGCATTTGCAGGAACTGCGATTGAAACGGCAAATCTTCCGAAAGGACTTGAAAAACTGGGAGATGGAGCGTTTATGAATTGCCAGTCACTTAGGACTGTGACCCTGCCTTCCACCTTGAAGGAAATTGGATCAGGTCTGTTTCTTAACTGCAATAATCTTACAGAAGCAACTCTGCCGGAGGGGATAACTTCGGTAAGCAGCAACGCCTTTATGAACTGCGAATCACTTGAGAGAATTACGTTGCCGGATACAGTTACGGAGATTGGATATCAGGCGTTTTATAATTGCAGGAGGCTGACGACTGTTAATATTCCGAATATTCAGCAAGGTGTTCATACTATAGGGGAGAGCGCATTTTTTAAGTGTCAGAGTCTTGGGACCATAGATTTGCCGAATAGTCTAAAGGTCATTGGTCCTCAGGCTTTTGCATATTCGGGTCTGACAGGTATAACCATCCCGGATGGCGTTAAGACCCTTGATTATGGTACATTCAAGGAATGCGGAAGCCTGATAGATGTTTACCTTCCGTCGTCTTTGGAAAGGATAGTCATTGAGGGTAAAAAAGGCCAAACAGGAGATTTTCATCCGTTCTTAGGCTGTAATGATAACCTTACGATATATTATCCGGGCTCCTCGATCCCGGCAGGGTTCTCTGGAGAGTACAACTGGTTGACCGGCACAGGAGATAGGACTGCAACGGTAACATTTAATTATGTCCCGGGTTCGCCTTGATTTTCCCGACCGCTTGACGGAAAACCCATGTTTTACGCCAATGGCATAAAATGAAGTGCCGGGCTGCCGGGTATTGAAAAAATGTTATGAGAAATATTATTTTGGATATTTACAAAAACTAAAATATATGATATATAGTAGGTAAGTGTATTTTGTTTTGTACAAAATCTACAGAGAGGAGGGGTCTTATGACGATCAGCAGCATATCGGACGGTTATACCAGACGACTTCAGGTAGAGCAGCGGCTTGCCGAGACAAAGCTTAATAAGATATCACAGGACA
>JAILBP010000217.1:0-2670 GCA_024680835.1 Lachnospiraceae bacterium
ACCGTCAAGATAGAGGTCAACACCCATCTCCTGTGCATGGTTGCTCAGATTCTGAAGATCCTTTGACGATCCAAGTTTTTTCACAAGCTTCACTTTCTTGAGAAGCTTCTGGCTCACACCGCCGTTGCACCATCCGGTAAGCTTAACCGAAAGATCACCGATATTTTCCGAATTAAGATCTTCTATAATACCGTCGGCATCCTTGAATGTTGTCAGCTTAAGCGGACGTGACATCGGGATACCCAAAACCTGCTGAACCTTGTCAACCGCGCCTACAAGCTCAACTGCCACCGGAGCCTGACTTTCGCTCTCAACCTTGAGATAATCGCCGTATTCGTCTCTCAGGTAATCGCCGTATGTCTTAGCCATGCTGACATAATCATTTTGGTCGATGAAACGATATCTCTGAACTATCTTCTCGCCTGCCGGAAGCTTTGGCAGATAAGCGAACACATCGGATGAAGCTATAGCACTGATGTTGAACTGCTCACGCGGGCAGAGTGTGTACTCTGCATCAACATAGTTCCAGTCATTTGATCTACCGCTGACGAATGCTCTGACCGCTCCGTACGAAGCTCCGTTTTCCATCATGCAGATGTATGAACTGTCACCGCATGCCTGTCCAAATACTCCGAAGTATGCCCTCGTGTTATGGATAACATAATCACGTCTTATATCCATATCCCAGCCGTATACGTTAGCATAGTAATCGCTCTGGGCTGTCTTTCCGTTATTGTAATTGATGATGGCGCCACCGCCCTCAGGTACGAACATGAATCCTTCGTCTTCCTGGGATCCGGCTCCGAAATACGGAAGGGGATAGATCCTGTAAAGCGGTGTTGACGGGTTGTATTCTATGGAATCAAACGGGATCTCTACTACAAGATCATTGCCCTCAAGTCTGAAATCCATCTCTACGTTGAAAACGTTCTGGTCAACGGTGGCTGTCGACTTATCAAGTTCCTTGTCGGCCTGATAGTCTTCATATGTATAACCTGCTGCTGCAAGAGCTTCTTCCATCTTAACTTTACGGCTGCCCTTAACATTATCGCGCAGGATATATACAGGTTCGGTCTCCAGTATGGGATATGATGCCAGCAAGGCTTCCTTATCATCGCTTGAACGAAGTTTCTTGAAATCGTAAGCTTTGTAGATATCCTTTACGGAATCCGCATCTTTCTTCTCCATCTTCTCTCTGAAGGAGTCCATCTTTGCCACTGTGATTACAGTCGGCATTATATATTCACGTTCTATATTTCCCAGAGAGTACTTAACCTTTATGCTGCCGTCATCGCCCTTCTCAAGCTCGTACACACTTTTGTCAACACTGTATGTCTTTGAATCATACACTGTCTCCAAACCTGTGGTGATACCGTAAGATATTATAAGGTTTGACTGCATCATACCCTTTTCATTGGGAATGGCTCTGGTATCCTGTGCAGCATTCTCGATGTATGAGCTCCACACCTTTCCGGTGGATTTCTGCTCAACTGTGAAATGTGTTGTCAGCTGATCCATTGTGAAGATCAGATCATCCGATTCCATCACCAGGGGTTCCGGTTCTTCCTCTCCGTCGTAGCCATATGGAACCACAGGTTCGACCTCAGCCTCGGGATTGACAAAGTTGATAATATAGATCAAACCTATTGCCAGCACTGCACAAAATATCAGCGGTGCTATAAGACTCTTGAAAAAGTCTACTACCTCCTGACGCTGCTCTGTCCTGGTCTCTCTGTTCGGTCTGCGAACCCCGGGCTTTGGTGCCTTGGGCGGCTTAGGAGCCTTTGGAGCTTTCGGGGCTTTTTCAGACTTTTTGGCATCCCCCTGAGTTTTTACTTCCTCCTGAGCCACGGCACCTCCCTTATCGAGTGCCTCAAGCTCAGCCATGTATTGTTCTGCCTTATCTTTCGAATTTGTTTCGTTCGCCATGGTTACTCCCGTCTCTCATAAATGATTGGTTTTACTAACGAATAAGAATATAGTAAGTTACATCCTAAACATCAATTCCTTGCCTATCGATATGAAATAAGCAACGCCCTGAGATATCATACTGAAGAATATCATCAGAATGAATATGATGACCAGCATAGCAAAAAGTGATGCAACCGTAAATAACAGGTTCTTTCCAGCTGAGAAATCATGAATCTGCCCCATGCC
This sequence comes from Lachnospiraceae bacterium, assembly GCA_024680835.1. Classification (GTDB taxonomy): domain Bacteria; phylum Bacillota; class Clostridia; order Lachnospirales; family Lachnospiraceae; genus RGIG6904. The sequence continues at coordinate 2,158 of JAILBP010000217.1, forward strand.
GACCACTATCAGCACCGCACAGTAGACCAATGCCAGTACGCCCAACACCGATATGAACTGTCCTTCCTCTATGGTCACGAAGTTACTTGCGATGGTAACCGGAAGCTGAATCAGCGGATATGGCAACAGGCAATAACATGTAGCCATATACACATCGCCCAGACGACCTTTTCCGTCGAACAATGTCGTAAGCGCCCAGTTTCCTACTACCCACAATGCCAGCGGGAACAGTACACTGGCTACATATACCAGGATATTGATCTCTTCCCAATAAACCCGAAGGAAGAGGAAGCTGGTATATCGAAGTCTCATGATCCTGACTATGATAGTAAAGATCAGGATCGTATTCGCTGCCGCGTATGTTCCTTTTCGCTCTCTTATAAGATCCCAGAAACCGTCTAGCGGATGCGTCAAACAGTAAAACGCAAATCCAAGAGAATCAAAGTATTTTTTCAGCTTGTCTCCTGCAGTGAGTTGTCTGTTTTTTCCCATGTCGCTTACGCCATAGTACTC
>JAILBP010000166.1:0-2443 GCA_024680835.1 Lachnospiraceae bacterium
GCCCGCGAGATCGAATACTATAAGTTCATGCAGTTCTCTTTCTTTACCCAGTGGGACAAGCTGAAAAAATACGCCAATGACAACGGCATTAAGATCATCGGTGATATTCCGATATATGTGGCATTTGATTCTTCGGATGCCTGGGCTGACAGGGAGTTGTTCCAGTTTGATGAGGAGGGAAGACCCAAGGCTGTGGCAGGGTGTCCGCCGGATGCCTACGCTGTCACCGGCCAGCTCTGGGGTAATCCGCTCTATGACTGGGCTTACCACAAGAAAACGGATTTCGCATGGTGGAAAGAGCGCATGAGAGCCGTAAACAAGATGTATGACGTAGTCAGGATCGATCATTTCAGGGGCTTTGATGAATATTACTCAATTCCTTACGGAGATCCGACAGCCGAGTTCGGTCACTGGGAAAAGGGACCGGGATACGCTCTTTTCAGGGCGCTTAAACAGGAACTGGGTGATTTCGATGTCATAGTGGAAGACCTGGGATTTATCACGGATTCTGTCAGAAAGCTGGTAAAACGCACAGGCTGGCCCAATATGAAGGTGGTGCAGTTCGGTTTTGGCGGCGGAAATGACAGGGGCGACAGCGAGTATCTTCCCTGCAACTTCGACAGGAATTGTGTAGTATACACAGGAACCCATGACAATGATACCCTGCTGGGATGGTTTAAGTCGCTTCCCGGTAAGGATAAAAAGATAGTGAGAGCCTATGCCGGAGTGAAAAAGAAAAAGGCGGAGGCTGCCTGCGTGGGGATCATCCGCATGACGGTAGCTTCTTCCGCAGATATGTGCATCATACCGTTGCAGGATTATCTTTTGCTGGATGGTTCGGCCCGTATCAATACTCCGTCAACACTTGGAGATAATTGGAAATGGCGGCTTTACGATGATGAGCTGAGTCGAAAGCTTGCAAAGAGAATAAACAGATTGAACAGGATATACGGCAGGACAAATACAGATGAAACGCAAAACTAAGAGAAAACTTATAGCCGGTCTTTTAGGTATAACGCTTGTGGCAGCTGCCGGCTGCGGAGTGATATACTACGGCGGATACAATTACTACAGTGAGCATTTCTATGACGATGTTACCATAAACGGCATAGATGTGGGACGCCTGACTGCGGAACAGGCTGTGCAGAAGCTGGATCGCTATATAGGTGATTATCTTCTGACGGTCGAAACATCAAAAGGCGCAAAGGAGAACCTGCTCGGTCCGAACTTTGAGTATCATTATCAGGATTCCGGGGAAGTTCAGTCTCTTTTGGAATCCCAGGACGAGAGAAAATGGGTGGCTGATTACAACAAACCCTTTTCTTTTGAGGTGGCCGAGGACATCACCATAGATACCGACCTTCTGAAAATGCAGTTCGAAGCGTTGGACATGTGCAATAAGGATAGTATGACTCCTCCCACGGATGCCTATATCGCACTTAACGAAGAAACCCAGAAATATGAGCTTTTCCCGGAGACCTACGGCAATAAGCTCATGGTAAAAAAAGCATTTGCTGTTGTGCTGGAAGCTGCGCTCCACAGCGAACCCTATGTTTATATTGATGACAGATATTTTGCGCAGCCGGAGATCCTCTCTGATGATCCGGAGCTCACTGCCATACTGGATAAGCTGGATGCTTATATGACGTGTTCCATAACATATGAACTTCCTGACGGAAGTTATGAGGATCTGGACAGCGACACCATACAGACATGGCTCAAGCTTGACAAGAAGTTCAATGTTAAGATCGATGAAGAGAAGGTGGACAAATACATTCAGACTCTTGCCACAAAATACAATACTTACGGAGATAAACGTAATTTTGTCACATCCGTGGGTGATACCGTCATAATAGGCGGCGGTGACTACGGATGGGTCATTGACAAAAAGGCCGAAAAAGAGCAGCTGCTGCAGGATATAGCCACAGGCGGACGTCAGGTTCGCCCCTTGAAATTTGAGCAGGAGGCAAGATACTGGGGCGAAGACGATATAGGTAATTCATACGCCGAGGTGGATATCTCAAATCAGCATATGTATCTGTATCTGGACGGAGAGCTGGTGCTGGATTCCGACGTGGTAACCGGTAATGTCAACCGTGGAAACGGTACACCGGACGGCATCTTTAAGATCAATTACAAGGAGCAGAACGCAACTTTGGTGGGAGAGAATTACACCTCTTCGGTTACGTATTTTATGCCCTTTGCGTATAACGTAGGTTTCCATGACGCGGGCTGGAGAAGCGCCTTCGGCGGCAGTATCTATCTTTCTTCGGGATCCCATGGCTGCGTTAACATGCCAAGAGCCAAGGCTGAGGAGCTTTTCGGTATTCTGCCTGTTGGAACTCCGGTCATAGTGTATTACAGGGATGAAGTCATCCTCACGGCGGAAAATGCCAGGATCTCAAACGCGTATTCATATCTCTCGCCTGAGCAGATAGAGGCC
>JAILBP010000264.1:0-3727 GCA_024680835.1 Lachnospiraceae bacterium
GCAAACATTGCATCTCCGGTGAAGAGTTCTGCGCCGGTAATTACTACAAGTATTAAACCGAGCGGGAATAACGCACCTGTTATAATCTGTGCGATACCTGCACCAAGTACTGCTGCTACTCCGGTTGAACCTACGGTTGCAACCGATGCTCCCATTGCAATATAAGCGCCTGCGAGAAATGCTCTCACAAACATGTTGACAGGCGGAAGTGTACATTTACCCTTTCCGGCTGTTCCGATTTTTGCACATACCTGTGCTGGAGAAAATGCTACCATAATTAAAACCTACAAACCGGTATTTAGCCTTGTTTGTTAAATTCTAATAAGTTGTATGGGATATTTATATTTTGTCAATTTTCAATGCCGCATGAATACTGATATGTTAACTCATTAATCTTAACAAATTATAATTTTTAATTATGTAAATTAACACCATTTTCAGTCTTTTTCACTTTGAATGAAAAAAATTCCGCGCTTTATTTGTGAAGAAAATCGTATTGTCAAGTAGTAAACTGTTTAATGTGTAAATGTATTATGATTACATACGGCATTAGGTATTTGTTTCATGCATATTGCTGAAAACAAATCTTTGTCTAAATCTTATAAGGCCGCAATATGTGCAACATGCCTTTCTGCAATGCGGCTGTATAAATCAGACACGAAAATGTGAGATGTATAAATATGAATGATAAAGCGGATTTGCTTGTATTGGGAAATGTCATCACAATGGATGAACATAAGCTCTTTGCGGAGGCTGTGGCGGTAAAAGGAGAGAAGATCCTCTACGTGGGCTCTGCCGAAGTTGCCAAAAAGCTCTGTGACGGACATACTAAGATCTATGATTACGGAAACAGTTCCGTTTACCCGGGATTTTTGGAGGCACATTGTCATCCCGGAGGTGCAGGATATTTGAGGACTGGATTGGCGCATTTAAACAGTGAAGCAAGTCTGGAAGAATGCGTAAAAGTCATGAAGGAGTATATGGAGGCTCATCCCGAGAAATCCTATCTTTCCGGAATGGGATTTACTGCGCCTGATGCGGAACCCGATGCCGCTATGCTGGATGCAATATGTCCCGACAAGATTATGGTTTGTACGGATTCTGGCGGTCATTCCATGTGGATGAATACAAAGGCAATGGAAAAATACGGGATAAACCGTGAGGCTGTAGAAAAATGGGGAACCGATTGTGTCAGGGTGGATGAAAACGGCAACCCCACCGGTTATATCTCGGAGGGTCCCGTATTCCATGTTCGTGCCATGACAGAGATTACCGTGGCCGATATGAAGGATGCGGTAATGGCCTGGGAGAAATTCGCTCTTTCAAAGGGATATACCGGTGCATATAATGCAGGTGTCGAAGTCACAAACAAACATGAGAAGGAGGCATATTATGAACTGGAAAAGGAAGGAAAACTCAAACTGCATACTTATGCCGGTAGCATGGTAATGGATAATACGGATACACCCGAAGAAGATATGGCCCGTATCGCCAAAGATGCGGAAGAACATAACAGTAAACATTACAGGCTTATCGGCGCCAAAGTTTTCTGTGACGGGGTTGTGGAGGCACATACTGCCTGGCTGCTTGATGATTATGCAGATCAGCCGGGATACAAGGGAGTATCCAGATTTGATGACCATGATAAAATGGTAAGGCTGTTAAAGGCTGCTTCAGAGCACAATATGAATGTGCATATCCACTCCATAGGTGATAGGTCTACAAAAGCATGGGTGGATGCGATCGCTGAAGCGGAGGAAGCTACGGGAAATTTTGATATGCGTAATGCTCTTGCTCATCTGCAGTATGTGAGCAAAGAAGATCTGAAGAGATTCGGTGACTACAATATCATTGCTGTTGCCGCAGTGATGTGGGTAAGAAAGTACCCCGGCTTTTTTGAACAGGAAGTTGAGTATGTCGGAGAGGAAAGAGCAAATCATGCCTATCCCATCAAGGCCTTTTTGGATAACGGGGCTGTGATGGTTTCTCATTCGGATTATCCGGTATCATCGGAATTCAGCGTACCGCATGTCGTTTGCCTTGGTGTATCAGGTACACTGCCGTCTTCAGGTAAGGATATGATAAGGCAGATAGATCAGTGCATAAGCAGAAAGGATACTCTTAAAGCGCTGACAATAAATGTGGCTTATTCGTGGCATGCAGAGGATATAATGGGATCCCTTGAGATCGGAAAGCTGGCCAATATTGCCGTATTCGACAAGGATTTCATGAATGATGATCTGGAGGAGATTGAAAAAGCGAAGTGCCTTGCAACTTTCGTAGACGGCGAACCGGTTTACATGGCGCAATAGAGTTAATGTTCTGATGATGATCCATCTATATAACAAATATCTATGTAACAAGTATCCATGTAACAAATATCCATGTAACAAGTGTTTCATCGTTAAACCTTGGCGTTGTTAAACTAAAGGAGTCATATAATATGTTTAATAAGCAAGACAACAGAATGCTGTTTTACAATAAAAAATCATATATTGAACGCAGACTTCAGCATGATGTAATTGAGAACGGCATTTCATATATCCCCTGCAGGGTAAATAACATAGATGACGTTATAAGCAAGTACAGTGTTAAGGATTGCCAGTCGTTGAATTCGGAATTCATTGAGTACATAATGGGGTTTATAGATTGTATTCCTGTGGAGTATCCTGTGGTATTGGAAATACACGGACCCAAATTCAGTTCTGAGGAAAAAAAGATCATCACCGAAGCAATTATTTCTGAAATGGATTATCGGCTTGGAAAGACAGAGGAAGATATACATATTCTAAGAAAGAGATTTATCTGCATGGTGGCGGGAACTGTTTTATCCGGAGTTTTGCTTTTCCTCGCCAAACTGTATATTACAGATGTTCCGTTGGAGTTTTTTTATGTCATATTCTGGCTTTTTGCCGATGCGACTGTAAGGTATCTGTTTATAGAGAAGATGGATTTCAAAGATGAAAAGATACGGGCCGGAAGAATGGCAAGTCTGAAGGTCGAATTTGTTGAACTGTGTGAATCTGCGTAGACGGTGAACCGGTTTACAAGGCGTAATGATTACAATGCGTGATGATTACAAGGCGTGAGGATTACATGCGGCATTACGCATTTTCTATTTTTTTCCATTTGTTTCATAATTTAACAAAACATATCTTTTATGGAAATTTTAGTAAATCTTAATGGGCTGCAAAATATTGCCGGAGAGTACAGTTAAAAAAAGGAAAATCTATGGAAAATAATTCAATTGAAGCAAAATTGGGGGACAGAGTCAAGGTACATTTTACGACCCGCACCCCCGAGGGCGAAATATTTGAATCCTCAAGAGAGGTTACGGATGAGCATGACGGCAGTCCTCAGGAGATTGTTCTAGGAGACGGCAGTATAAATCAGGTCTTTCTTGATACGCTGATAGGTATGAAAGAGGGCGAAATCCGTGAGGTAAAACTTGCACCCGAAGATGCTTACGGCAAATACAATCCGAAACTTGTTTTCAGCATAAGGAAGTCATTTTTGAACTTCAAGTATGATCCGCAGATCGGTGAGATGATCTCGATAAAGCTTCCCAACGGGACAAAAGCGCTTGTAAAAGTCCTGGATATTGCGGGTAAGAAGATCAAGGTTGACGGCAATCATCCTATGGCAGGTAAAGAACTGACATATGAGCTGGAGATGCTTGAGATTGAGCCTGCGAATGAGCAATAACGGTTATGAAAGATATTAACGT
>JAILBP010000007.1:0-2070 GCA_024680835.1 Lachnospiraceae bacterium
CCTGAAGGAATGCCTGGATCCGATTCAGATACACAGGATTACCCGGCAGGTAAATTGATCGAATATAATAATCCGATTTGTCCGTTTCCATGGTGAAGTACGCGTAAACAGAAGACTTGAAATAATCGAAAGTGAATCTCATCCGATTAAGCATTGTCAACGGGATCAGAATATTAAATGAATACTGCCTCGCGTTTAAAACCGGCATAGGTATGTCATGAAAGATCAGATTTTCGCCATTATCATCAATAATCACGAATTTGGGAATGTTCCAAATAGGAACATCTACGATGGGATCCTTACCGAGACCATGAATGATTGTCAGCTTGTCGGTTTTTCGTGCGCTCGGATATCGTAGCCCAAGGAAGTCCTCACCCATAAACCATATCGGCACATTGGCACCGGTATCAATCATGCAGGAGATATCTGATCCATCTTCGCCGGTAATGTACAATACTGCCTTATCGCTTTTTTCAATCTCAAAGGAAAGTGTCTTCAAAACCGGCATAGCACATTTGCCCCTTCCAGTTCGGATGTCCGTCTCCACACAAACGTGATTCCACGCTGCCTAAGAGCCATTTCTGTGCTATACATATCCTTTTCTTCGCAGACTTCTACAGGTACAGCCTCAATAATCCGGGAGCCGTCCTTTCTGTAGTCTGCGAGAGCAACCCAGCGATCAGGGTATTTTTTCTTTATTTCATCCCAACTCATCAGCGTAGCTTGCATGGCTGTCACCTCCTCCATGTGTATTATATTATATCATCCGACAGTAATAATTCCAGCGATTTTCATGACTCCTCCCACAACCCCCTCAAGCATAATCCCGCCCCCACCACCGGATGTGCGCAAGGAAAGAAGTCACCATCATACCCACGGACTGTGGCCGACGTAGAAGTAATCGATTGGGAGGAGCCATCAGAGGCTTTTATGGCAGGATAAGCCCCACAGGCTTTTCTTTGACGAAAGGCCCCATAAAGGCAAAGGCTTATCTCCGGAGAAAAGCCTTGCAGGATTGGCGCGGGGATTTTCTACAGAGATAGGCCTCGTTTGGTTATGGACTTTCTTGGGAAAAAGAAGTCCACAAGGCTTTTCATCAAACATAAGCCTCTCCCCCAAAACGAACGATGCATCCTTTGTATCCTTTCATACATAGATGTTGGATTGATCTCCCCTGACCCGTTTCACCGGACCCGCACTAAAGATAGGTGTAATGACAAAGCGTTAATTCTGTGGATCATAGGAGGTGCAGAATGGGAAACGTATATGGCTATTGCCGCGTAAGCAGTGTATCACAGAACGAGGACAGACAACTGATCGCCATGAACGAAATGGGTGTCCCGGAGAAAAACGTCTATACCGACAAGCAATCCGGAAAAGACTTCAATCGTCCGATGTACAAAAAACTTGTCAGAAAGCTGAAGCATGGAGATCTTCTGTATGTCAAGAGCATCGACCGACTCGGCCGAAACTATGAAGAGATCATCGAGCAATGGAAAATGCTGGTCAGGGAAAAAGATATCGATATCTGCGTGATTGATATGCCACTGCTTGATACGCGCCGGGAGAAAAGTCTTCTTGGAAACTTCATCAGCGATCTTGCCCTGGCAATCTTTTCATATGTCAGTGAAAATGAAAGATGAATATCAGACAGCGACAGGCGGAAGGGATCGCTGCGGCAAAAGCACGAGGCGTTCATTTTGGTCGTCGCGCAAGGCCTCTTCCGGAAAACTTCGCTGATGTGTACTGCCGGTGGAAAAAGAAAGAAATCCCGGTCAAACAGGCAGCAGCGGAGTGTGGTATGCCGCAGACTACCTTTTTTGACCGGGCAAAGAAATACGAACGAACACAGCCGATTGATGCGCTGGAAGGATGATGCGCGGCCTTACTTGACCCGTGCAGCAGACGGCATGGGAGAGAACTCCAAACGCATGATCATCCCCATCCCGGCCGCCAGGCGCTGAAGTGTGCGAAGAGATGGATTGGCAGATCCTCTTTCCAGCTTGCTGATATCACCCTGCGCAATGCCGGTTCGTTCTGAAAGCTCTTTCTGGGTCAGACCGGCGCTCT
>JAILBP010000021.1:0-2104 GCA_024680835.1 Lachnospiraceae bacterium
CACCTTGCAGTAATCGGACACATCATACCCCGCATCACCGAAAGGCGAGTCAAAACAGGGGTTAAGCCATATTGCGTTGCAGCCCAGCTCCTTTATATACGAGAGTTTTTCCGTAATACCGTTTATGTCGCCTATACCATCCGCATCCGTATCCTTGAAAGACTGCGGATATATCTCGTAAAAAACAGCATCTTCCAGCCATTTTGCATTTGTTCTCATAAACACCTCCCTTATATCCCTGATTCATTTCTTCGCAAAAATGTCAGATTCATCCTTCTCCTCCCCCGTTGAGATTAGATATCATCTCGGCTTTGTATGCCGCAAAACGTCCTTCCTCTATAGCAGTTCGAATCTCCTCCATCATGTTGTTATAAAAATACAGATTGTGCTCCACCATAAGACGTAAGCCTGTCATCTCATCCGCTTTTAAAAGGTGCCTGATATAAGCTCTCGAATAGCGTGTGCAGGCAGGGCAGCCGCAGCCTTCTTCTATGGGACGCATATCTTTTTCAAACGCCTTGTTTTTGAGGTTGAGCCTGCCATGATGAGTGTAAGCGTGACCGTGTCTTCCGTTTCTGGTGGGATATACACAGTCAAAGAAATCAACGCCACGGTCCACAGCCTCCAATATATTGGCAGGTGTTCCGACACCCATGAGATATGTGGGTTTGTTTTGCGGTAAATGGGGCACTGTCACGTCCAAAATATGATACATCTGTTCTGCACTCTCACCGACCGCAAGACCTCCCACGGCATATCCCGGAAGATCAAGCTCCGAAATTCGTTTAGCATGATCGATACGTATATCATCATAGATTGCGCCCTGATTGATGCCAAAGAGAAGCTGTTCCTTATTGACAGTATCCTCCATAGCGTTGAGCTTTTCAAGATGTGCTTTTGAGCGCAGGAGCCATCTCGTAGTACGCTCAACGGAATTTTGCACATACTGTCTGTCAGCTAAAGCCGGCGGGCACTCGTCAAAAGCCATGGCTATGGTGGAACCCAGATTTGACTGTATCTGCATACTCTCCTCCGGACCCATGAAAAGCTTTCTGCCGTCGATATGCGAGCTGAAATACACGCCCTCCTCTTTTATCTTGCGCAGTCCCGCCAGGGAATAGACCTGAAAACCGCCGGAATCCGTGAGTATGGGCTTGTCCCACACCATGAACTTGTGCAGTCCGCCCAGTTCTTTGATGACCTCGTCGCCGGTTCGGACGTGAAGATGGTATGTGTTTGCCAGAAATACCTGGGATTTCAGATCCTCAGCCAGATCTTTGGTAGTGACGGCGCCCTTTATAGTGCCGGTGGTACCCACGTTCATGAATACCGGAGTCTGAATATCTCCGTGAATTGTATGAAGGACGCCCCTTTTGGCGCGTCCTTCAGTCTTTATTAACTCATATTTAGCCATTTTGTCTCCAAAAGTAACTATTCACAGTCATTACTCTTATTAATGGTGGAAAAGTCTGATGCCTGTAAAGCTCATGACCATATTATGACCGTTTGCTGCTGCGATAACATTGTCATCACGAACAGATCCGCCCGGCTCAGCAACATATTTAACACCGCTCTTGAATGCTCTCTCGATATTGTCACCGAAGGGGAAGAATGCATCCGAACCGAGTGCAACATTGTCATTCTGATCGAGCCATGCACGCTTTTCCTCTGCGGTAAACACAGACGGTTTCTCAGTGAAGGTGTTCTCCCATGTTCCGTCTGCCAGAAGATCCATGTACTCATCACCGATATAAAGATCGATAGCATTGTCACGGTCAGCGCGTCCGATGCCCTCCTTAAACGGAAGGTTGAGAACCTTCTCATGGTGTCTCAGCCACCAGTTGTCAGCCTTCTGACCTGCGAGGCGTGTGCAGTGGATGCGGGATTGCTGTCCTGCACCGATACCGATTGCCTGGCCGCCCTTCACATAGCATACAGAGTTTGACTGTGTATATTTCAAAGTGATCATAGCAATGGCAAGATCTGCCTTTGCGGCATCTGTGAGATCCTTATTCTCTGTCACTATGTTCGAGAAGAAATCGGCATCTATATTGAGCTCGTTTCTGCCCTGCTCAAATGTGATACCGAACACTTCCTTTTTCTC
>JAILBP010000032.1:0-18621 GCA_024680835.1 Lachnospiraceae bacterium
ATATCCACAATTACATCACCGTGGATTTCAAGGCTGTGACGGATGTGGTGAATCTGCTGGGGGGTGTCGAGATAGACGTGACCAGCTCGGAGGTCTTCTATATCAATAAACATGCCAAGACCACCGCAAAAGCCACCGGAATCACTACCAATGAAATATACGGTGCGGGAGTGCATCTTCTGGATGGCACTCAGGCTACCGCATACTGCAGGATCCGATCTACGGCGGGCAGCGATTTCAAACGTGCTGAGAGACAGCGCCGGGTCATTAACGAGCTTGTCAAGAAGGCTAAAGCCTGCGATATCAATACTTTGAACAACATAATAGACACGGTATTTCCGGAGATCTATACCAGCTACACAAATGCGGAACTCATAGCGCTGGCTGCATCGATGCTGGATTACGAACTCAGTGATACCGTGGGATTTCCTTTCTCAAAGAACGCCGTCACACTTGGAAAAGGCGTGGGAGCTGTGGTGGTGCCATGTGATCTGGCATCCAATGTTACCGCTTTGCACAGATTCCTGTACGAGGATGAGGCATATGTTCCGTCCAACACGGTACAGGCGTACAGTACGGCTATCCAGAACACGTCGGGCATGGGCATTGGCAGCGGAGATAACAAGGCTGCCGTTGACGGAAGCGGAAGCATTACTTTGGACGATTTTGAAAACGAAACACAGGCGACAGACTGATCATTACGGGGCATAGATAGTGCCCCGTATTTTTTTCGGTATGGGTTTAGCTGTTTACAGCTCATATTTGCCAGCAAGCTGGCATATGCCTGTCTGTATGATATTGGCTGTGAATAGTAACGTAAAACCAACAAACAACGTTTCCGCCTCCCCTCAAGGCGGCTTATGGTCAATACTACTACATGTTGTGTTTTGTGTCAATAACAAATACAAAATATTCCAAAAAGAGGGAGAACAACCGCTATTTCACAGTGTTCTCCCATTGTCATTACCTTATCATCCGCATATCACGGCTGTTTCGGGATACTGACGCCCTCAAAAGCCCTGATACTGCGCTGTTTATTCACCAAGTGTAGCTGTGTAATCATTTATGGCATCAAGATTAACGTCCGTATATACCGTGTCCGCATTTGCCTTCACTGCACTGTATATAGAATATCCGCACCACGCAAATACCGCACACAATACTATAACTGCGGCAAATGAAGCGAAGAAGCGCTCAGCTCTCTCTTTTCTGAATTCCTTTTTGCGGTTATTTTTTTTCTGTTTGTACTGATCAACTTTTGCCTGACTCATTGTCTTATAATCCTTTCCTGTGTTTCAAAAATCCATACCATATCTTTTTATCAAATCTTTGGAAAAAATTCAATAGGTTTTTAAATATATTTTCCGCAACCGCCCCACACTACATATAGGAAAAAAATCTTGAAATATAAATATAATACTTTATAATTGATATTGTTCGGTGGTCACTGTTTCACCGGCTGAACATTTTACCATAACACTATACAGCAAAAGAGGATATTTTCGTGATATCTTTAGACGAAACTCTCATGCGCCAATACTATACCATCTCCGACAAGGACTCATGGAAACCTTTCCGCTACATCCTGGATTCGTACGTTGTGGAAGAAGATATCTTTGAGTATGGTGAGCGCGGATCCTAGTGACCCGTGAAGCCCAGATATTCGTAGACAACGAAAACAAAGTCTCCGACCGTCTCGGCGAGATAAAGACCGGCGATGAGATCGAAACCTTAAGCCAGAGTATACTGAAATGGATGGTCATTCTGGAGATATCAACCGGAAAGGGAATTGCTGCAAATGCAGGTCATGAGCACCCTGCCATCAGGCGTGCCGACGGCGAGTTTGAGCTTTCCGTTTATCGTCATTCTCTTGCTTTGGGCGTTATGGAGGATGTGCCATTTGCGGAACATGAATTTAAGCTTAACCCCGGCGATACACTCTTTGTTTATACAGATGGCGTTCCCGAGGCCACGAACGCAGAAGATGTTCAGTACGGCACGGACAGGATGCTGGCACTCCTGAACAAATACAAAAACGTTCCCATCAATGATCTGCTCATCAAGCTCAGAAACGACATCGATAAATTTGCAGGTGATACACCTCAGTTCGACGATATCACCATGCTGTCGATAAAATATAAAGGCAGTCAGCCGGATTAAAAAACGGTCACTGCACAGCTATATATCATATATGATACATGTATATCATTAATACTTTACACACGAAAAAGGAGAACCCATGAGCAGAACAGCAACTGTCACCAGAAAGACCAGAGAAACCGCTATCTCTGTATCAATAGACATCGACGGCAGCGGAAAAACAGATATCAACACCGGAATCGGATTTTTCGACCACATGTTAAACGGCTTTGCGAGACACGGACTTTTTGACCTGATAGTCAGCTGTGACGGAGATCTCGAGGTAGACTGTCACCACTCCATAGAAGATACCGGCATCGTGCTGGGGGAAGCCATTGCAAAGGCTCTTGGCGACAAATCCGGGATAGTCAGATACGGCAGTTTCATGCTGCCCATGGACGAAACCCTTATAATGTGCGCCGTGGATCTGTCCGGAAGACCGTATTTTGTATATGATGTGGATTATATCGGTGAGAAATGCGGCACCATGGATACCCAGATGGCCAGAGAATTCTTTTATGCGGTATCCTACTCTGCCGGCATGAATCTGCATCTCAAAAAATTCTACGGCTACAACGACCACCACGTAATGGAAGCCAGCTTCAAGGCATTCGCACGAGCTATGGATGCCGCCACCCGTATTGATCCCCGTGTGGCGGGAATTCCTTCTACGAAGGGTTCGTTGTGATATCAGTATAAAAATCAGGACTTAGAACGAGGACACCATGGATCTAACATTTGATATGCCGGATTCCGGTCTCACACCGCAGGAAGATGATCTGTTTACGGATCTGCTGCCTGAGGAACTCCTTGAAAAATACAGCCGCTTCTCCGAGATCACCCGCTCAAATCTTCTCACTATCCTGCATGATAATGAGAACACAGAGGTCGGTGTTTCTCTCGGTTTTTCATCGATGAATTCCGAGGATAAATTCAGAAAAGGGGTAGCTCTGTCCAAATATACGGATTACAGAGATTTTATCGAATGTATGCAAATGGGCGATGAGGATCTTCTGACCTCATACAAGTTATACTCTTTCCTCAAAACCTCCGGAACAGAAGGCGACGAAAAGATCATACCTCTGACCGAGACTGCCCTGTCGCGCTACAAAAACTACATTGATACTCCCTGTGCGAAAATACTCGAGAGATGCGGCGGCAAAAGATTCATGGTGTCCATGCTGAGGGCTGATCTTTCAAATCCTCAGACAAAACTCAAAAACATTCTGCTCTCCGGAGCTTATTACAGTTATCAATACAGTCACGGTCTTTTGGATATAGATCAATTCGCCGGCAAAGAGCCGCTGACTTTTTATCACAGAAACTGCGACTTTTTCTTTGCAAAGGTATGGCTTGCCTTCGTCACCGAAGACATTACCACAATGGAATCCATCTTCATGTACGATATTCTCCTCTTTTTCCGTTACATGGAAAAACATTTCTCAGAGATCATCGAATGTATGGAATCCGGCGACATTCCCCTGTCTGTCAACCTTCCTCTAAATGCCAAAAACGCTCTTCTATCCCTTCCTGTAGACAAAAAACGCCTGCAGAAGATAAAGGACGAATGCGAAAAAGGCTTTGACGATATTGTATCCCGCCTTTGGCCCCACATAAAGATTATCAGCGGCATCGGCAGTGATATTTACAGCCATGAGGAGTATGTCCTCAAAAAATATACCGGCGACATTCCCCTGTGGTATTTTTGCTATGTTGTCAGTGAATGTCACATCGGTATCGCCATGCACCCCGGATCAAAGGAATATTTACTGCTGCCGGACAGCGCCTACTATGAATTCCTGCCGGAAGAGCACAGCATCGAACCCGAAAAATGGGTCAAACGATCATCCGAGGTGGAAATCGGTCAAAACTACGAGTTGGTGCTGACCACCTTTAACGGATTATACCGCTACATGCTGGGGGATATTGTGAAGGTAACCGGCTTTTACGGGGAAGCTCCCATTATCAGATTTCTTTACCGTCGCAATCAGGTTCTGAATATCGCCGGTGAAAAGATCAACGAAAAAGCACTGACTTCAGCTGTAAACTACACTTTAAAATTTTACAGACATGATGCCATCGAGTATTTCGTTCTCACCAATTACAACGAAACTCCTGCGCACTACGAAGCCTTCTTCAGCTCCGAAAAAAAAATCGACGAAATAGACATTGCCTATTTCACCAGGATCTTAGACACAACCTTAAGGCAGGAAAGCTTTGCTTACGGCGATCTCCGCAGTCTGAACATGGTCGCTCCCATAAAAGTAAACTGGCTCACTCCCGAGGACTATGACAATGTCAGGATAAACACCGACGGTCAGTCAAAACCGATCCATATCGTAGTAGAACCGGATCAGGACAAACTTCAGCTATTATTAAACAATGATTTCTGAACGGAAAGGATATTATCATGGAAAAAGATAATACCGTGACAGCGAAAAGAGGCTCAAAGACCGATTTTGCTGCCGCAAAAAATGAAATACTGTCCGCCAGGAAAACAAAACTATATCTGAAATTTGCCTATATCTTCCTGACAATGGGAATTCTGATCTACCTGACTACCGCCGCCATCGGTGCCGTCAGGTTTAGTTTCTCCATCATAGATTACTACGAAATGGAAGCTTATGATTCTGCCGTAACCGCAGCCGGCTATTTTACACGTGAAGATTTAGACTCCTGGATATTGACTCTCAATGAATACGAAAACGGCAATGCAAACGCTGATGCGCTTGTCTCTGTCTCCAACTCGGAAAGCTACCGTAATGCCCTTACCCTCATCAAAAAAACTTCGCGAAAAAATCAACGCAAATGATATTTCTGTTTTTATCGTAGACGAAGACGCCTTAAACATGTATGATAAATCCGCTTTTGACAGCTCCGATCTCAATCTTCTTCGTTATGTTTTTAACTCCTGCACAGAAGATTTAGAAAGCAGCAGCTTTGGCGATCCGGGATCTGTACTCCCTTCATACATACCGGTCATGAAGGAGCTCCTCAATTCCGGGGTAAGATCAGACAAGCACATCCTGTACCGCTCTCCTTCAGGTTACAACATCGTGGCGATCCATCCCATCACTAAGTCAGGTCATCCTATAGCAATGTCAGCCGTGGATATACCCATGACCAATCTGATGAGCGATATTGTAAGTTTTGCAATACGCACCTTTCTGGGTGCCCTCCTGGTAACATTCCTTCTGATCAGTGTTGGAACATACTTTGTCATAAAGATGATAATAAAACCCGTCAGCATCATATCAAACGAGGCACAGGTTTTTGTAGAGAACGAAAACAAGATCTCCGATCGCCTCAGTAGAATCAGGACCGGAGACGAGATTGAGACCTTAAGCCGGAGCCTTCTCAAGATGCAGATCGACATAAACGAATACATACGGGATCTTACGGCAATAACCACCGAAAAAGAGCGCATCGGCACCGAACTGAATGTTGCCACAAAGATTCAGGCCGATATGCTGCCCCGTATCTTCCCTCCCTTCCCTGATAAAAAAGAGTTCGATCTCTATGCTATCATGGATCCTGCCAAAGAGGTTGGCGGAGATTTTTATGATTTCTTTATGATAGACGATGATCACCTTGGTCTTGTAATAGCTGACGTATCCGGCAAGGGAGTTCCGGCAGCGCTGTTCATGGTGATAACAAAGACACTTATCAAGAACCGTGCTCTCGTAGGCGGTTCTCCTTCAGAGATATTAACATACGCCAACAACCAGCTCTGTGAGGGCAATGATCAGGATCTGTTCGTCACAGTATGGCTGGGCATCCTGGAGATTTCTACAGGTAGAGGCATTGCATCAAACGCCGGGCATGAGCATCCCGTTATAATGAGAGCCGGCGGAGATTTCGAACTTGAGATATACCGCCACTCCCTGGCACTGGCAGTCATGGAAGATGTTCCCTTCGAGGAACATGAATTCAAACTCAACAAAGGCGACACCCTCATGGTCTACACCGACGGTGTTCCCGAAGCCACCAACGTCGACGGCGTACAGTACGGAACCGACAGTATGTTAGCTCTTCTAAACAACAACAAGGATGTAACCTTAGATAAACTTTTAGCAAACCTCAGGTCTGATATGGACCGGTTCGTTGGTGATGCGCCGCAGTTTGATGATGTTACTATGTTGGCTATACGATATAATGGGGAGTAGGCTTTGGATCATTTGGTTGAGAGATCATATGGACTATAGCAGGCCCCCTCAGTCGGCTTCGCCGACAGCTCCCCCTCGGGGGAGCCTTTATAAATAAAAAATACTCCCTCATTGAATCCTTTAAAAAAATACTCCCTCACGGGAGTATTTTTTATCATATTTCTCACTAAATCAACCTAAAGGATCACCCCTTGATCTGCTCTGCCACAGTATCCTCTGCAGCCTTCAGGCACTCATCAACACCTGCGGGGTTCTTGCCGCCGGCCTGTGCCATGTTCGGTCTTCCGCCGCCACCGCCGCCTACAAGACCTGCGACAGCTTTGATAAGGTTACCGGCGTGTGCTCCGGTCTTCTGTGCGGCATCACTCACCATGGACACAAGATTGACCTTGCCTTCCATAACTGATGCCAAGAGCAGTACCGCAGTATCGCCCAACTTATTCTTGAGATCATCGCCCAGCTCGCGGAGTCCGTTCATATCCACTCCGTCCACCTTGGCAGCCAGGAATTTAACGCCCTTAATCTCTTTTACATTATTCAGAACATCACCCAAAGCATCCTTTGCCGCCTTGCTC
Source organism: Lachnospiraceae bacterium (assembly GCA_024680835.1). Classification (GTDB taxonomy): domain Bacteria; phylum Bacillota; class Clostridia; order Lachnospirales; family Lachnospiraceae; genus RGIG6904. Next base: position 6,881 of record JAILBP010000032.1, read on the forward strand.
TTTAAGGACTCGATCTCTGCATTTGCCTTCTTAAGCTCTGCCTGCATTGCTTCTATCTTCTTTACAAGGTCTGCCGGGGTTGTCTTTGCAGCCTTTGCAGCCTCATTGAGATTTCTCTCCACATCTGCATAATATGCCATGACATTCTCACCGGTAATGGCTTCTATACGCCTTACTCCGGCAGCCACACCCGACTCTGACAATATCTTGAATGCTGCGATATCCGCAGTGTTCTTTACATGCGTACCGCCGCAGAATTCCTTTGAGAAATCTCCCATGGAAACAACGCGGACCGACTCGCCGTATTTTTCACCGAAAAGAGCCATCGCTCCGGTCTTCTTGGCTTCTTCAATGCTCATAACAGCAGTCTCTACAGGGATCGCTTCCCTGATCTTCTCATTGACCAAAGCCTCAACCTTCGCTAACTCATCGGCTGTCATAGCCTGGAAATGAGAGAAGTCAAAACGTGTCCTGTCGCTGTCCTGGAATGAACCGGCCTGCTCAACATGAGTGCCGAGAACCTCTCTCAGCGCTCTCTGCATAAGGTGGGTCGCAGAGTGGTTCTTACATGTCTTTGAGCGTCTGTCAGCATCCACAGACAGTGTCACCTCATCATTAACCCTTATCATACCGCTCAGAACCCTGCCGATATGTCCGTATGCTTTACCGTTGGGAAGCTTGACGGTATCCATAACTTCAAATTCTCCGCCTGCGGTAGTGATGATACCGTGATCACCCATCTGACCGCCCATGGTAGCATAGAAGGGCGAAGTCTCCACCACGATGGTACCTTCCTCACCTTCTGCCAGAACATCCACTATCTCGGTCGCGCTTGTCAGTGCGGTAACCTTTGATGTGCACTCGATCTTTTCATAACCCACAAATTCAGTTGTGAGATTTACATCCAGCTCATTGAATACCGTCGCATCCGCACCCATGTAGTTAGTCTCTTTACGGGCGCTTCTGGCTGTATTTTTCTGAACTTCCATAGCGGCTTTAAAACCGTCCTCATCCACACTGTAGCCCTTTTCCTCAAGGATCTCCTGAGTAAGGTCAAGCGGGAATCCGTAGGTGTCATAAAGCTTGAATGCCTCATCGCCTGACAGCACCTTTACACCCTTTGCCTGCATATCTGCCTCAAGCTCTGATAGTATGGCAAGTCCCTTATCGATGGTCTTATTGAACTTCTCTTCCTCCTGAGTCAGTACCTTCAGGATGAAGTCTTTCTTTTCCTCGAGCTCCGGATATCCGTCCTTTGACTCTGCGATGACGGTGCGTGAGAGCTCTGCCAGGAAAACATCCTGTATTCCAAGCTTGCGCCCATGTCTTGCGGCACGTCTTATGATACGTCTCAGCACATATCCTCTGCCCTCGTTGGAAGGCATGATACCGTCCGATACCATAAATGTGGATGAACGGATATGGTCTGTAATAAGGCGGATGGAAACATCATCCAACGCGTCTGTCTGGTATTTTTTGCCGGAGAGCTCGCAGATGCGGTCCCTGATGGCCTTCATAGTGTCTATGTCGAACACCGAGTCAACATCCTGCATTACAACCGCAAGACGCTCCAAACCCATACCTGTATCAATGTTCTTGTTCTCAAGCTCTGTGTAGCCGCCGTGTCCGTCACCGTCAAACTGTGTAAACACGTTGTTCCAAACTTCCATGAAACGGTCGCAGTCACAGCCAACCTTGCAGTCAGGCTTTCCGCAGCCGTATTTTTCACCTCTGTCGTAATAGATCTCGGAACACGGTCCGCAGGGTCCTGCACCATGCTCCCAGAAGTTATCACACTCACCCGTCTCCGGATCGCGATAAAATCTTGTGATCCTCTCTGCAGGTATTCCTATCTCCTCATTCCAGATCTTAAATGCCTCATCATCCTCTCCGTAAATCGAGGGATAAAGTCTCTCCGGATCAAGCTCCAATACCTTTGTCAGATACTCCCAGCTCCAGGCAATAGCCTCGTGCTTAAAATAATCACCGAAAGAGAAGTTGCCCAGCATCTCAAAAAATGTAAGATGTCTGGCTGTCTTTCCAACATTCTCGATATCTCCGGTACGAACACACTTCTGACAGGTGGTAACCCTGCGTCTCGGCGGAATCTCCTGTCCCGTAAAGTACGGCTTCAACGGCGCCATACCCGCGTTGATGAGCAGCAATGATTTGTCATTGTGCGGCACCAGTGAAAAGCTGTTCATCTTAAGATGATCCTTGCTCTCAAAAAACTCCAGATAACTTCTCCTGAGATCATTTACTCCTGTCTTAACCACGTTTTTCTTCCTCCACATCCGAAGCTACTGCAGCTGCAGCTGTCTTCTTGTCCTTTGAATTTCTGAGCATCCTGCCTACCAGCGCACCGCAAAAGCCCACTGCCACCAGTATGACTGCACAGATCAGATACTGTAAGAAGCTCGCTAAAAAAGCCATATGAATTTCCTCCGTACTTCTTTGTTGTATATCATATATGAAATATATCTTTTACGGTATATATCATATTTGTTATGTTATATCTCAAACATACATGAGGTCTATTTTAATCCTCCTGTAGTTCTTTTTCAAGAAAGAATTATGTATTTTATATCGTTCTAAGACGTTCCACAACTGCCTGAGACTTTTCGTATATCTCCTGCGGATCGAAGCCGATATTGAATTTACCATCCTCATACAGGATGCGGCCGTCCACCATGGTAAGCTTTACATTGTCCTTACTGCCGGAATATACAAGATTTTTAACAGGATTGATAACAGGCTGCATATTTGGTCTTTGCATATCTATCATGACGATATCGGCTTTCTTGCCCACCGCAAGTCTGTCACAGTCGTCAAGACCCATGGCTTTTGCACCTCCGGTGGTGGCTGCAAAGAAAACATCCGCTCCGTCCACCACTGCAGCATCCATGTTCTTCACCTTTGCGAGAGCGCTCATGAGGAACATTTCCCTGAACATATCAAGGCAGTTGTTGGATGAGGGTCCGTCTGTGCCTATCGCCAGATTAATGTCTTCATCCATGAAACGCTTGATATCGGCGATACCGCTGGCAAGCTTCAGATTGGATGCAGGGTTGGTGACAGCAGTGAGACCTCTCTTTTTGTATATCTCATAATCATTATCCGAAAACCATACACAATGATAACCGCCGCCGCCGTATTCATACATACCCAGGGATTCCGTGAGCTCTGTGGGGGTCTTTCCGTATCTGCCGATACATTCCTCAACCTCCGTCTTTGTCTCCGAATTATGCAAAAACACAGGGCTCTTAAGTTTTGCGGCAAGCTTTGCAACGCCTTCCATCAATTCCATTGATGTGGTATATTCCGCATGAAATCCCACAACGAAACTTGTGAGATCACTCATATCATTTACGATATGGTAGTTTTCTTCCATCAGCTCCACGGTTCCGCCGAAATTGTTGAGTCCCGATGTTAATACAGTACGGAAGCCGCAATCCACAGATGCTTTCGCATCCACAGGCGGATAGAAATACATATCAAAGTTAGATGTAATACCACTGGTCAGATACTCCATTATACCCAGAATATTGAGCCAGTAGCAGTCATCCTCGGTAAGCTTTGCCTCCCTGGGGAATATTGCCTCCGTAAGCCATCTCTGAAGTGGAAGGTCGTCGGCTAAAGACCTGGCAAAGGTCATGGCTGTATGTGTATGAGCATTCTTAAAACCCGATATCAGCATATTGCCGCCGCAGTCTATCTCACGGTCAAACTCCGCATCCGCGAAATCGTTTCCGTCTCCGATGTAATTGATGGTATTGCCCTTTACATGCAGTTCACCGTCCTTGATGGCGTACTCATGTTTTTTCTCATCCTGTAAACATACTATCTTCGCATTATAAAACCTGATGTTCATATTTTTTCTCCCATTGATACAGTAAATTCAATTACTATTCACAGTCACTCTGCCATCATTCCACGGGCACGCATACCTGCACAGGATTCTGCTCAGTAAGCCGGCCCCCTGTATACTGCATGATATCGACTGCGAATAGACATATCAGAAAAACATTTTTGATAATCTGTCGTCAAATGTAAAATCGCGCTTCACCCTCTCGTAGCCGTTACGGGCTATCTGAAGGCGCTCGTCCTCATGTGACAGGTAATAGGCTGATTTTTCGTACAGATCCCCGATGTCATCATACATCACAAGCTCACTGCCCACGTCAAAAAGCTCGTAAAGCTCAGGCTGCATGCCTGATATGAGGAAACCACCGCATCCCAGAACATCTATAACACGAAGGGATACTCCCGTCCTGATGGTCACTAATGGGATGTTCAGATTAATGCGCGATGCGGAAAATGCCGCAGGCATATCCATATAATAGTCCGCATACCCGCGGAAATTAACATTATCAAGTCCGTCCGGTTTATCTGTCGAAAAAAGGTCAAATGAAAAATGCGATGACAAAAGTGATGCCGCCAGAAACCTCTGCCTGTGGGTCACTTCGCAGGCCAGCATATATGTGAGCTCTCTCCTGTCAAGCCTGAACTCTGTCTTTTGAGAAAGGCTCTTATTGATGCGTTCCAGCACATTCTCGTCCATCACCTCATCTATAAGATATCCGCCGTTCACAGCAGACTGTGCTGCTATGACTCCGTCCAGAAATCCTCTCTCGCCCTCTCCCACGGCTGACACAACAGTCCGGTAAAGAGTGTCATAAAGACTTCCAACCAGGGTTATATCCGTGGTAAAGCCCTGTTTTAGCACCGGTTTGAAAACATCCGTATCTACGGCAAGAGGCATATGTTTTATCTTTATGCCAAGGCGCCCGAAGGCTTCCGCCTCTCCCCTGTCAAAGATATATGTATCATTGCAGGAGTTTCCCATGGAAGAGAAATCTCTGATGTGAACCGGAGAATCATATATCCATGAAACATAACGGATCCCTTTTGCCTCGCAGACATCGGACACCACAGGTGCAAAGTTTACGGAAAACACAAGCTCATAAGGCTCACGTGAATCAGATATATGGACAGGTGCCTTCTTACCGCCGAACTCAGCCGGGATTCCCTCTGTGGTGCACCTGTCGATAGCAGCACCAAGGCGCTTCCCGAGACCGCGGTCTTTCTCCCAGTCATCCTGCTGGTAAAAGAGTACATCATATTCAATACCGAGACGCTTCAAAGCATTCTCGATGCCCTTATTCATAAAGGAATGCCACTGGTAAAACAGTATCTTCATAAGCTGCCGAATTCCCTGATGGCTGCAGTCAGAAGCCTCTTGAAATCAGGTGCCACCCTATCCGCCGTCTCAGTGATCTCAGAGTGGGTTAAGGGAGTGGGTGATATACCGCTGGCAAGATTCGAAATACATGAGATACCGCATATCTTCATGCCCATGTGGTTGGCGGCAACAGCCTCGCAGGCAGTGCTCATGCCCACGGCGTCCGCCCCCAGTATCCTGCACATCTTAACCTCCGCCGGAGACTCATAAGCAGGCCCTGTGAGCTGAATATATACGCCTTCTTTTAAGTCGATCCCAAGATTGTATGCGCATTTTTTTATGATGAACCTGAGGTCTTCATCATAAATGTGACTCATATCGGGAAACCTTGCGCCAAGCTCCTCGATATTGGGTCCCAACAGCGGTGAAGGAACAAAATCAGCGATCTGATCCTTTATCAGCATGAAATCTCCGGCATGGAAGCCCTGGGTTATACCGCCGCTGGCATTGGTTAAGAACAGGATCTCCGCACCTAACATTTTCATGAGTCTTACCGGCAGCACCACATCACTCATGGGATAGCCCTCATAGTAATGCACCCTGCCCTGCATGATCACCACCGGAACGCCCTCAACATAACCGAAAACAAAACGTCCCTTGTGCATCGGAACTGTAGAAACGGGAAAGCCCTCTATCTCATTGTATCCTATGGTCTTTACCACCTCTATCTCGTCGGCGTAATCCCCAAGGCCCGAACCGAGTATGAGTGCAACCTTCGGCACAAAATCTATCTTCGACTTCACGCTCTGTGTACATCTAAGCAGTTTTTCATAAATCTCATTCATGTGTAAACCCTCCAAATAATCTGTACTGTTATTCTGTTATTCTATGCTTCAATCCTTATTGATCCGTCCCGATATGAGCAAGAAGCAAGGTGCAGGATGATCAGTTACTATTCACAGCCACTTTACATACATTCTACAGGCTCGCCCTGACATCGGCAATCTGCTCAGCAAGCTGTTCCATCGGTTCGGAAAATACCTCCATATCATCCAGCCTCAAAAAAACGGCTCCGTTCTTCATATTGATGGGCTTGATGCGACCCATGGCAAGTCCGCCGTCTATATTGATATAATTGCCTTTCTTGAAAGCATCCGGCTCCAGCGGATTCTCCGGATCCCCACTGTATCCGCTGTAAGATAAAAGCCTCTGGACCGGAACATGCCCGGACACAAAGGTATAATCATAATTTTCGTAGATAAAATCTCCGTGAGTGTGTGAATCCGTGCGATACGGATTCTTCCAGACAACCTCGGAAACCTGGTCGTAGCTCATCTCACAGTACTTTTTGTCCACGCAGGCCTCGTCATAATATGAATGTGTCAGGCAAATCTTACGGCCGGAAATCTCTAAGATCCTGATGAGATAACACTGCGACAGCTTATCCAGCAATTCCTTTCTATCGGACAGAGGCAACTCACAATAAGCCTTAAATGTCACTTCTCCGCCGTTATAATGCAACCAGATATTACTGTCCCTGCCGTAGCACTCCGGCTCGCCCTCCGGATCCACGGAATTTAACATCATGAACTCATGATTGCCCATCAAAAGTTCCATGTTATCTTCCGAAAATATTTTCTGCAGGATCTTTATCCCATCAGGTCCGCGATCGATCGCGTCACCAATGACATAAAGCTTGTCAGCGCCTGAAAACCCTATCCTCTCGAGCCCTCTGACAAACAGATCATACTGTCCGTGCAGATCCGACACCACATATACAGCCATAAACCAATCCTCCTGACAGCTCCCCCCCGAAAAGGAAGCCTTTGATGGTATTGTACCACATTTTACAACTATATGCAAAACACAATTACCGCTCCCAGTCTCTTGCATACTCAACGGCTTTGTGCCACCTGCTCATCTTCTTTTGCTGCTCTTCGTAAGAGATCCGTGGTTCAAACTTTTTGTCTGTGGTGATGTTTTTCAGGAGATCCTCTTTACTCTTCCAAAAGCCCACTGCAAGCCCCGCAAGATAGGCCGCGCCTGCTGCCGTAGTCTCAACGCAGCGCGGTCTGTAAACCCCGGTCTGTATGATATCCGCCTGCATCTGCATGAGAAGATCATTGGCCGAAGCACCGCCGTCAACCTTCAGCCCCTCCAGCTTCATGTTCGAATCGCTTTCCATTGCAGTCAGAACGTCTGCGGTCTGATATGCCAGAGACTCCAAAGTCGCTCTGATAATGTGATATTTGTTCACGCCTCTGGAAAGACCTACGATAGCACCCCTTGCATAAGGATCCCAATATGGTGCCCCAAGCCCCGTAAATGCGGGCACCACGTAACAGCCGCAGGTATCCTCCACCTTTCCCGCAAAAAACTCCGAATCGGCGGCGCTGTCTATAAACTTCAGTTCATCCCTGAGCCACTGGATAGCGCTTCCTGCCACGAATACAGAACCCTCCAGCGCGTATTCCACCTTTCCTTCAAGCCCCCAGGCTATGGTAGTGACCAGCCCGTGTTTTGAAAAAACAGGCTTTTCTCCCGTGTTCATCAGGAGGAAACATCCCGTGCCGTAAGTATTTTTTGCCTCTCCGGCCTTAAAGCAGGTCTGTCCGAAAAGGGCTGCCTGCTGGTCTCCTGCGGCACCCGCTATGACGATCCCGCCTCCGAAAAGATCCGGCACCGTCTCTCCGTATATACCGCTGGAAGGTTTGACAGTCGGCAGCATTGCCTCAGGTATTCCAAGCTCCTCCAGTATCTCCTCATCCCAGCACAGTTTGGAAATGTTGTATAACATCGTCCTGGATGCGTTGGAATAGTCCGTCACATGGACGGCTCCGCCGGTGAGTTTCCATATAAGCCAGGTCTCCACAGTTCCGAACAAGAGCTTTCCTTCTTCTGCCCTTCGCCTCGCTCCCGGCACATTTTCCAGTATCCACCGGATCTTAGTGGCGCTGAAATAGGGATCTATGACAAGCCCTGTTTTTTCACGGTATTTGTCGGATAGCCCTTTCTGTACCAGAGACTCGCAGTATTCCGCGGTCCTCCTGTCCTGCCATACTATGGCATGACATATGGGATCTCCCGTTTCCTTATCCCAGACTATAGTGGTCTCCCTCTGATTGGTAATGCCTATGGCCGCGATATCTTCCGCTTTCGCATTCACCTTTGATACTGCTTCCGATGCCACTGCATACTGTGTCAGCCAGATCTCATTCGCATCGTGCTCCACCCATCCCGACTTTGGGAAATACTGGGTAAACTCCTTTTGAGCTATGGAGACGATCTCTCCGCCCTCATTAAACAGAATGCACCTGTTGGATGTGGTTCCGGCGTCAAGCGCCATAATATATTTTGCCATCCGTCCCCTCCTGTTTTGTCCGTCCGATCCCGGGAAACTGCCTTATTACTCTTCAAATCCGAACTTATAAGGCAGATTCAAAGCATCCCTTACCTCGATAATATCCTTTTGAACAGACTTGCTTAAGGGAACTCCCTTTTCCTTTCGCTCAAGCCACACAAGATATTCCCTCTCTCCCGCGGTATATATCCTGTCGCATCCGGGAGCCTTCTTTGATGCGCGAAGCGCCCTGCATATATCTCCCGCGATCTTCTTGAATGTCTCTCTTCCGCAGAAAGCATCGGGATCCACCACAAAGAAGAAATGTCCTAAATGATACATGGCAGGCTTTCCGTTCTCATCTACACCCGTCAGAGCCTTCATGAACTGCCCTCCGGCAAGAGCTGCGGACAGGATCTCCACCACTGCCGCATATCCGTATCCCTTGTAGCCTGCAAGCTCATCTCCTATACCGCCTAAGGGCGCCAGTGCTGCCGTTCCGTCCACAAGCGCTTTCAAGATCTCCTCACTGTCAGTCATAGCCTCACCCTTTTCGGATACAACGGTTCCTGCCGGTGTGGGCTTACCTTCCCTTGCATAATACTCGATCCTGCCCCTCTGCACTATGGAAGTGGCGCAATCCAGACAGAACGGAAATTCCTCATCTGTAGGAAGAGAGAATGTCAGGGGATTTGTTCCCATCATGTTCTCCACACCGTAGGTCGGTGCGATGGATGGTCTGGCATTCGTACCCGTGATGCCTATCATCCCCTCTTTTGAAGCCATGGTAGTCCAGTATCCTGCTATGCCGTAATGTGTGGAATTCCTGATGGCTCCGCCTGCCATACCGTATTTTTTTGCCTTGTCGATGAGCATCTCCATCATCTTATGGGCAGCCACCATTCCCATTCCGTCATGTGCATCCATCACAACGGTGGTGGGGGTCTCCTTTACGATCTCAGCATTAGTGACAGGCAACAGCGTTCCCTTTTTGATCCTGTCTATATAAATCGGCTTAAAACGGTTGCATCCGTGACTCTCGATACCTCTCCTATCCGACTCTAACAGCACGTCCGTGCAAATCTTTGCGTCCTCCTCCGGAACACCGTACCCCACAAATGCATCTGTCAGAAAATCTTTCATCTGATCCCATGAAGCATAAAAACGATCATCCATGTCTTTCACCCTCCCGTTATTCATCGTGGGCAATATTGCCCTAAATCACTAATATTTATAGTACAAAACCTTTTGTAGCAAGTCAAGGTGAATCATGTTACAATACAGTTACTATTCACAGTCTATTAGGTATGTGATCGTGCCGGAATACACATTAAAAAATCTATGATATAGTATCTTTAGAATTACTGCGAATAAAAAGATTTGAAGTTCACCAACGGAGGTTCAGCATGAAAGAAACGAGCTACATCCACAATTCCGGATCCGACGGACTGCCGCTGTCCGTCTTCAGGACAGAGCCCGACGATCCGGCCGAAATAAAAGGCATTGTCCAGCTGGTTCATGGTATGAATGAATACAAGGAGCGCTATCTCCCCTTCATGGAATATCTGACCGGCAGCGGCTATATTACGGTGATACATGACCACCGCGGACACGGACACAGTATAAAATCGGCTGATGATCTGGGATATTTTTATGAGGGCGGATACATGGCGCTGGTTGAGGATATCCACGAGATCACCCTGGATACAAAGGAATATGCGCAAAAGCTCACAGGAAAAAGCGATCTCCCCCTGATACTATTCGGGCACAGCATGGGATCCCTGGCCGTCAGATGTTATATCAGGCAATACGATTCGGACATCGACAAGCTCATCGTCTGCGGCTGTCCATCATATAACCCGGCTGCAAAACCGGGGCTGTTGCTGGTAAAGCTTTTCAAAAAAATAAAGGGAGAACGAAACAGGAGCATGTTCATAGCAGGTCTTGTGATGGGATCTTACGAAAAGCGCTTTCAAAAAGAGGGCGTTCCCCATTCCTGGATCAACTCCGATCTTGACGCAGTAAGAACCTACGGAGCAGACCCTCTGTGCAATTATCTATTCACTCTGAACGGGTTTGAAAATCTGGTACGGCTAACCATCCTAACCTACACCGACGGAGGATATACCATGAAAAACCCGAAGCTTCCCATCAGGTTCTACTCCGGTGCCGACGATCCCTGCGCAGTAGACGAAAGATCCTTTAACGCCGCCGTTGAACTCCTGAAAAAGCAGGGATACACTGATGTAAGGGGTAAAATGTATAAGAACATGCGGCATGAGATACTGAACGAGCCGGAGCACCAAAAAGTGTTTGATGATATGATGCAGTTCATCCAAGCATAGATTTTCATATTACTGACATTAAAAAATCGAGCAGGCTGAATCCTGCTCGATTTTTATATCATGATTTGAGGGTCAAAAGGTGATCCACAATCACTTCAAAACATCCTGTATATTGGTCAATATCTCGTCCTCCTTGAAAGGCTTGTTGATGAAGCGTTTAGCCCCCACTTTCAGAGCCTTGATCAGTTTATCCTGCTGACCTGCTGCGGTTATCATGATGGCCTTCGCATCGGGATCCACAGCCAGGATTGCTTCAAGAGCCTCGAGACCGTCCTTCTTTGGCATTGTGATATCTAATGTCACAACATCCGGCTTGCATTTTGAGTACGCTTCCACGCCCTCTTCTCCGTCTGAAGCCTCTCCCACTACCGCATAACCGGCGTTTTCCAGTATGTTCCTCAACATGATCCTGGACATTCTGGAATCATCCACTATGAGGATCTTAGCCTTAGCATCACCCGACACCGCGCTCTGGATAAAAGTAGTCTTCCCTGCGCTCTCCGGTGTCTCACCGGCAGTGAAATCACTGTTCACAGTGATTATGAGATCTGTTCTCTTATCCTCGACATACAGCGGTAAAACATAGAAATCTCCGACAGCCTTCTGTCCCTTAAATCCGAGAGGCGGCTCCATATCTACGTTTGTCCCGTTCTTGGAAAGCTCTGTGGCGAATATACCTGCCGTCACGTTGATGAACTCTCCCACCGCATCATAAACATCATAAGTCACATGGTCCATTTCACTGTGTGAAAAGCCGTTTGCCACGCGTAAAAATCCGCCGTTATCACTCTCCTCCGCAACAGCCACGAACACGGAAGCATCTCCCGCCAGCTCCTGATATGCAAGGTGGGCATAGGGAAGCTCCTTTACGTGC
>JAILBP010000101.1:0-6125 GCA_024680835.1 Lachnospiraceae bacterium
TATCAGGATTGGTTTTGATAATATCCATCTGACGGATCTTCCGGGATGTTGTAGCCGAATTTCCTCAGATTGTATACATAGCTTGAGTTTTTCAGACGCTGTTTCGATTCTGCCAGCATTTTTTCAAATTTGCGGCGTTTGGCTCCTGTCAAAATGGATATCATACTAACCAGCGCGCATATGATGGCGGCTATTCCCAGGATGATGAACGCAGAGGGCATCAGCCATTGTAATTCGCCGGGGACACCGAGCTGGCGTGTGCTGAAAAGATGCAGACCGCGCCAGATAAAGAAGGCTCCAACCACGATGACCACTACATATTGAAGATATCCGAATTCATCATCGGGGATGCCGTCGATGGCCAATTCGTGGTATCTGGGATCGGCGTAGTCGGCACCGCATTTTTGGCATTTTTTGATGATCTCTCCGAATTTACGCTCTCTGGTCTCATAGGAAAAGAGCTTTTTCCCGCATGAGGGGCATTTGAATTCAAGACTCATGATATTTTCTCCGTAAAATAATATAGTTGAGAGTCAAAAGGTGATTCACGGATTGTTCCGTCATACTTCCTGCTCATATCGGGGCGGGGCAATAAGCCCTGCCTTCACCGGCAGGCAGGATTGTCGAGGAGTCTGAGTTTTGACCCATAAATCAGTATATCTTTTTTTATCCTGTTGTAAAGAAAAATTTTGACGGAACAATTAAGAGTCTGTATAATGGGAAGGTAGTTGCATTTCACAGTTAACATAATATGGTATACAGGCTGTCTGCCTGATAAGCAGGCCGTATTTACATTGATAGCATTGAAAGGAGAAGGGTTATGGAAAATTTCAATTTTTACAGTCCGACAGAGTTTGTGTTCGGAAAGGATCGTGAGAATGAGTGTGGGGTTTATGTCAAAAAGTACGGCGGCAGCAAAGTCCTGATACATTACGGCGGAGGCAGTGTGGTCAGAAGCGGACTTTTGGACAGAGTAAAGGCTTCACTTGACAGGGAAGGCGTTTCATACGTTGAATTAGGCGGAGTAAAGCCCAATCCGAGAAGCGGTCTTGTGTATGAAGGTATAGACCTTTGCCGCAAAGAAGACGTTGATTTCATACTTGCAGTAGGTGGCGGTAGCACCATAGATTCATCAAAGGCTATTGCGGCAGGTGTGCTGTATGACGGAGATTTCTGGGATTTCTACAGCATAAAGAGAGTGGAGAAGGCGCTTCCTATAGGAACAGTCCTCACCATCGCTGCAGCGGGCAGTGAGGGAAGTCCCGACAGCGTTATCACCAAAGAGGAAGGTATGTTAAAGAGAGGCACGGGATCTGATGCGTTAAGACCGAAGTTTTCTGTTCTGAATCCGGCTCTTACACAGACTTTGCCTGCATTCCAGACCGCAGCCGGTATCACGGACATCATGGCACACCTTTATGAGAGGTATCTTACCAATACGAAGGAAGTTGAGGTTACAGACCGCCTTATTGAGGCATTGTTGCTCACTATGAAGCACGAGGGACCGAGAGTGATAGAGGATCCGGACAATTATGAAGCGAGAGCCAACATCATGTGGGCAGGTATGATGGCTCACAATAATTCCTGCGGTGTAGGCAGAAGTCAGGACTGGAACAGCCATACCATAGAGCATGAGCTGTCAGCACTCTATGACTGTGCTCACGGTGCAGGTCTTGCGGTCACAATGCCTGCCGTGTTTACTTATGTTATGGATCATAATGTTATGCGTTTCGCACAGGTAGCTGTCCGCGTATGGGGCTGCCAGATGGATTTCGATCATCCGGAGGTTACTGCAAAGGAAGGTATCGAAAAGCTCCGCCAGTTCCTGATATCCATAGGAATGCCCAAAAACTTTGAGGAGCTTGGCGCAAAAGAGGAAGATATCCCAACACTGGTAAATGTTCTGTGCCGCAGCGAGGGCAGGAACGGATCCATCTCCGGCTTCGTGACACTGAATGAGGATGATTGCACGAAGATATATCAGATGATGGTGTAATGTTATACAGGACCCCTTCCGGCCTGCGGCCACCTCCCCCGGAGGGGGAGGCTTTAAAATAAGGCTCCCCCTCCGGGGGAACTGTCAGCTCTGCTGACTGAGGTTAAGATAAGGCTCCCCCACCGGGGGAGCTGTCAGCTTTGCTGACTGAGGGGGTATTCTTTCAATAAAAAAGGAGCCAAGCATGAAACTGGCGATCATTATCCTGATCATATTACTCATAATATTTATAATCTGGCAGACTCATGAGCTAAAGCAGTTTGATGTGACACATTATTACATCAACAGCCCGAAGATCACCAAGTCTCATCGTATCTGTGTTATAAGTGACCTGCATCAGCATTCTTATGGGCATTACAATGATGTGCTGATAGACTCCATAAAGGCACAGGAACCGGATATGATAGCCATACCGGGTGATATGATAGTGGACACAAAGCCATACCAGTACGGTGTGGCTTCCAGTTTTCTGTCAAAAATCTCGGAGATCGCACCAATATATTTTTCAAACGGCAATCACGAAAAGAGGGTCGAGGACAGGGCTAATCCCAATCATATTCATTATGAACTGTATAAGGAGGCGCTCTCAAACTTTAATATATACACCCTCAATAACACGGGAGTGCGTTTCGATGATGAGATAGAGATTTATGGTCTTGACCTGCCTACAACCTACTATACCAAGGGCAAGCGCCATCATCTGAGCAGCATGGAGCTCATGAACATGGTAGGGGCGGAGGTAAGGGAAGATGTTTCTGATGCAGTTTGCAGTCACGAGCCGGATGAGACCGGATCGGATAATGCCGGATTACTGAATTCAAAAATCACGGATGCAGAGCATTTGATGACAGAAGATTTCTTTGGATCAGAGGATAAGACTGATAGGAAAGAAACCGGCACTTCAGAGGCAGATGCGAGAGCACAGGCTCTCGAAGCGGAAATGAAGAAAACAGTTTCCGATGAGAAGCTGGATAATCTTCTGAACAGTAATTCTCAGATGGCTGCTTTGTACAGTGATCTCATGAGATCAAAACACGAGCCTTCCGTAGGACGCGTCCGTAAACAAAAGCAGAAAAGAAAACACAGATCTCTTCTCGCATCTATGGTATTTGCGGAGACGGACAGGATTGAAAGGGACAGAAAAGATTTCGAGCTTGAAAGTCTTGAAATGAAGCACCGGATCTATGAAAATGCAGACCGGAAGAAGGAAAACACAGGCTGTTTCAAGGATGATTCCAAATACAGGATATTGCTGGCACATAATCCGGAATTCGGAGAAGCATATGCCGGAGCGGGCTTTGACATGTCGCTCTGCGGTCACTATCACGGAGGATTGGTGTGCCTTCCCAACGGAAAGGCAGTCATATCACCAAATTTCACTTTGTTTCCGGAGTTCGCCTGCGGTGATAATGTTGTGAGAGGAAGACATGTCATCACAAGCCGCGGTCTTGGCACGCACACCTTCAACATCCGTGTATTTGACAGAGCTGAACTTGTGGTCATTCACCTGCTGCCCGAGGGTGCCAATGACGCCTTTAAGTACAAAGATCCTTTTGATGATATAGATTTCACTGCGCTGTGAAATAGTCAGTTGCTATTCACATACTTTTAAACTTCCCACATTAAAACGGCGTGTGTCTCGCTTTTAGTGTGGGAATTTTTTTCCCTTTGCGTATTTTTCGGAGTATTGAGTTATATCCTATATCTTGTACGATATGATAAACAAAAACACGAAATATAGTAATATTTTATTGAAAAAAAACAGATTTGGTAGTATAATGCTTCGGTGTGGATTGTGCCAATACATTAATGAGGTAGATATGGAACTGAGTGTTAAACTGCAGGCATTTGAGGGTCCTCTGGATCTTCTGCTGCATCTGATAGATAAAAACCAGGTAGATATATATGATATTCCCATAGCTGATATTGCAGATCAGTACATGGAATATCTTGACAGGATGAAAAAAGCTGACCTTAATATCATGAGTGAGTTTTTGGTCATGGCGGCAACTCTGCTGGATATAAAGTCGAAGATGCTGCTACCGGCAGAAAAGTTGGAGGAATCCGATGAGGAGCCCGAGGATCCTAGGGCAGAGCTGGTAGCTAAGCTTTTGGAGTACAAGCTTTACAAGAGCATTTCCGCTGAGCTTAAGGACAGGGAATTCGATTCGGATATGGTATATTTCAGAAAACCGGCAATACCGGATGCAGTTGCGGAGTACAGACCCCCTCTTGATCTGGATGAACTCATAGGGGATGTGGATCTGAACAGGTTAAATGCCATATTCAAGGCTCTCATGAAAAAACAGGACGATCTGGTGGATCCCATCAGATCGAAGTTTGGACGCATTGAAAAGGAAGAGATTTCTGTTGAGGACAAGATGGGGGATCTCAGAAGCTTTGCAGCGGGCAAAAAGAGCTTTTCTTTCAGGGAGGTTTTGTCGAGATCCGGTTCGAAACTTGAAGTGATCGTTACCTTCTTAGCCATACTGGAGCTTATGAAGACCGGAGAGATAGCCATCATACAGGAAAATCGTTTTGATGATATTGAGATCGCGTCCAATATTGCGGCGTGAGCTGGTCACCGTTGATTGAAATTGCTGGTTAGAATATCATGATTCTAAATCAGGATTATCGTTCGGATTTCCTTCAATTGTCGGGTGAATCGGTAACTATAGTGAACGTCAAAAATAATTTGACGTTCACTATAAAGCCTCCGGCAGGATGTGCACGGATTTGCAGAGGAATTTAATGCTTCGCATTGCAAATCCGGCACAGTAAACGAGCAAAAGTATAAATACTTTTGTCGTTTACTATAAAATTGTTAATAAGAATAGTTTAAGAACAAAGAATATTTGTTTTATAAGGTACATAAAGATGAAAGATCAGGAGTACAAGAACATAATAGAGGCGATCCTCTTTACCATGGGTGACTCCGTGGAGCTTGAAAAGATCGCAGATGCGTTGGAGTCGGATAAGAGGAAGACCAGAAAACTCATAGAAGAGATGAAACGCGAGTACGAGGAAAGTGGCAGGGGTATCCGTATACAGGAGTTTGACGGATGTTATCAGATGTGCACAAGCCCTGATATGTACGAATATCTCATCAGGATAGCTGCTCACCCCAAAAAGCAGGTGTTATCGGATGTTATGCTGGAAACCCTGTCGATCATAGCATATAAACAGCCTGTTACCAGAGGCGAGATAGAGAAGATCCGTGGAGTTTCTTGTGATCACGCCGTCAATAAGCTGGTGGAATACGGTCTCATAGCCGAGCTTGGACGGCTGGATGCACCGGGACATCCCATTCTCTTTGGCACAACAGAGGAATTTTTGAGACGGTTCAATGTCAGATCAGTGGATGAGCTTCCCCAGGTTACCCCTGAGGTCATGGAAAAGTTTAGGGAAGAGGCGGAGAGAGAAACGCCTGTCGAGGTTCCGGTATGATACACATAAAGCTGCTGTGTGTTGGACGCATCAAGGAAAAATACCTTAAAGACGGGCTGGATGAATATCTTAAACGCCTTAGCCGGTACGCAAAGGTTGAGATCACGGAAGTTAACGACGAGAAGACCGTTGAGGGAGCCTCTGATGTGGAAAACACCGCTGTAAAAGACAAAGAGGGTGAGCGTATTTTATCTCACATCAAAGATACAGATCATGTATGTGCTCTTGCCATAGACGGCAAAATGTATGATTCCGAAGGTCTGGCGGAGCATCTGGACAGATTGTATGTTTCAGGAGTATCAGACATAGTCTTCGTCATAGGAGGTTCCCTTGGGTTATCCGATGCGGTATTGAAGCGCGCAGATGAAATGCTTTCTTTTTCCAAAATGACGTTTCCGCATCAGCTTATGCGGCTGATCTTTTTAGAGCAGCTGTACAGAACCTTCAGGATTCAGAAAAACGAGCCTTATCATAAATAGGAGAGAAACAGTTTGATGCAGGAAGAAAAAAAGATAACCGAAGAAAGGCTGAACATAGAGGCAGCGCATCTCAATAATATTTTCGGTTCATGTGACGAGTACATTAAGATAATAGAGAGAAACCTGAAGATAAAGGCGGTAGCCAGGGGAGATGAGCTTATATTGACAGGCGGTAAAGAAGATGTAAAATGTGCCGTGCGTGT
>JAILBP010000112.1:0-3648 GCA_024680835.1 Lachnospiraceae bacterium
CTGTGCAATGAGCATCTGCAGGCCGGTCTCCGAAGAGTAGAACATGAGGTCGGCACCGGTATGCCATATGCCCCAGGCTATTCCTAAGAGTATTGTGCCTAAGGTAACGCCGAATTTCTGCTGCATCTTAGGCTGCAGGAAATATCTCCAGCCGTATTCCTCTCCGAGGAACATCACAAAGGTCAGGGGTAGATTTATCAGTACCGGAAGCCATGTGGTAAGGAGCTCCAATGCAAGGGAAAACCATACCGGATGCTTCTTATCAGGTGCAAAGATACTGAGCACGGAGTTCATGGCTTCCATCACATCGCTTCCCGTGAAAAATGCCTGCAGCATAGAAGCGAATATCACGTATGTAAAATACAGGATAACGAAGAGCAGTACGAATAGCAGGGATTTTCCGGCTTTCGGAAAAGTAAGACCTGCGTTTTCCCGTTTTTCTCTTTTGGCGGCCAGGATCATGATAAAAAACAGTATGCTGGAGATTATGATGACGGTGGAAGAGACAGAGTAGTATGCACTGACCTTCATACCCTGTACTTCGACCATCGCCGGGTTTATGATGGATACGCCTGCGAGTATCAATGTTATCATACCTGTAAAGAGGACCGTGATGAAGGCGGCTTTTGGCAGGGGCTTTTCGTTGTATGATAAAAGCTTTGCCAGGATCACTCCGCATGCCGGATACATCATCTGTGCGATCATCATGGCGCTTAAGTCTGCATCTGCATCGAATCCCACCTTCATCGCCGGTATCATGAGGAAGCTGCAGCCGAAAGCTGTCAATAAAAAGACTGCCATCTTTCTGCGGGCATCATCGCCGAACCTTCCCATGGCCCTTGTGCCGAAGGAATCCATAAACTTCAGGTTGATGGATTCGCACATTGCATATGTCACAGCCGCTGCTATGATCACCATAGTGATCATCAAGGGCAGGGGATTGGGATCGCCTTCTTTTAAGAACAGGCTTTCAAATCCGAATAATACCACGACCTCCAGGCATGAGCACAGGCTCATGGTCAGTAACCCCGACGTAAAATTCGTATATTTTCTCGTGACGAAGAGGATCAATGTGTTGCCACAGTAAAGGGTGAGGATCAGCACTGTCAAAAACCCGGCATAATGCAGGTCGCTTGTGAAGAATCCTTTTTCGAACAAACCGTCCTTTAAGATGAGACCGTTTACGATTGTTACGACAGTAATCTGTAAGAATCTTCTGAGCTGGTCACCGAGCACACCTGCTTTTAAGATGCCGAAGCCTTTTTGCGATGTGGCAAGCAGACCAAAGTCGGTGCCCTTTGAAAAGACACCCGAAAAGATAAACAGATCTCCTGCCAGATCCAGCATGACTATAGAAACCGGTATGATGAGCATTGCGATCTCCGGGATGACGGTGTGGGATATCGCGAAAGACAGAATACACAACAGCAGGCTTCCTATTATAGTGCCGAATATGGTGTACAGGTCTGGAGTAAATATTCTGTAAGAACTGATGATTTTTTTCATTGCTTTATTCTCCGTGTTATAGTCTGAGCGGTAAGCTTAGTAGAGTCGTGAGTTCTGTTTCATTACCGCAATGCAGATCTGTGAGAGGGTAGGTGTTTCGGTGGTGATGCCGAGACCTGCAAGCTCATCGAGACGATCCGAAAGACAGAGCCCCTCAAAGCCGTAGCTGCTGCCGCTGATGGAGTACAGAACCTTTGAAGCTGCTTCTTCATCCTGTTTTTCACCCTTTACGAGGATGTATTTTTCCTTGAGATCCTCCACGAAGCCGGATTCCACGATGGTGCCGTTCTCTACGATGATGGCGTAATCCGTGACGGCTTCCATGTCTGCTATATTATGTGTTGAGAATATGACGGATTTCTCGCCTTCCTGCCTGAGAAGGTAATTTCTGATCATGTCGCAGAGCTTATCTCTCATCAGCGGATCTAAAGGGGAGGCGGGCTCGTCTAAGATCAGCAGATCGGTGTCTCTTGCGAGAACCCCTGCGAGCTTCACCTTCATATTATTTCCGTCGGAGAGATCGGAGATCTTTTTGTTGTCGTCGTCGGGTACTGCAAGCTTTGCGCAGAAGTCTCTGTATTGTGCTTCGTCAAAGCTTTCAAACAGAAGCTTCTGTACCTCGCGGCCCTGCTTTAAGGTCCACATGGGAAGAAAGTAATTGCCGGTTCCTTCGTATCCGATACGGTTTTTGACCTCCGGGTTGTTCTCCCTGTCTTTGTCATCAAATTTGCCAAAGAATTTAAGTTTTCCGATGTAATCCAATCTGATGCCTGCCAGGATGTCTAAAAGTGTTGATTTTCCGGCACCGTTTTCTCCGATGAGGGCGGTGGCAAATCCCTTTGGGATGTCCAGAACAGGGATATTAAGTTCAAAACCCTTGTATGCCTTAATGATCGATTCTCCGTGTATAACGCTTTCAAATTCCATTTTCATTCTCCTTGTGTAAGATGTAATGGCATGATTCGTACCCGAGTCATGCCCGCATGGTCGGAACCATTACAGATCATGACTTCGTCATGATGGTTCATCCCTTAACGATAGCAGTATTTTGAATGTGTCCATTAACTCCTCTTCCGACATACCGGCGATCCGTGCCGAGGAAATGGCCTGCATCAGACCTTCCTCAACCTTTCTTAGATGCTGTTCTTTCAGCATATTGCCGTCCTGGGCGTTGACCATGTAACCTTTGCCCTGGACAGCCGTGACAAGCCCTTCGGACTCCAGCATCTCGTACGCCTTTATGGTGGTGATGACGCTGATACGAAGATCTTTGGCCAGCCCGCGGATGCTGGGCAGATATTCGCCTTCCTTCAGTCGTCCCTCCAGTATGTCAGTCCGGAAGCTTTCCGATATCTGTTGATATATCGGTACTCCTGATGTTTGTGAGATTATCATATGTACCTCCTTGCCTGAACTGTTTATGTGTTATATATACACCAATAACAGTTGGATGTCAACTATTTTTTTATTTTTTTTACTGGTCTTGCCGGAATATACTTTGAGGTTACCATTTATAGTCTATCCGGAAGACGAGGCACGACCAAATGCATGTGCACTGATGTGAGATTGTGCTGACCGAGCAAGGGGGTATAGCTGTTATGTTTTGATAAAAGTAAGCGTATGCATACGGTTGTGAACGAGTGTGAGTGAGCGAAGCGAAGTCACACGCAGTTCGCAAATATGCATGCGCGTGAACCCCGCGACGAAGGTAAGCACACGTGAACAGCAGTGTACATGCATTTGGTCGTGCCGGATTACATGATATTGACTGTGAATGGTAACACAAAAGCAACAAATAGTTAGAATTTGACATGAAATGAGTTTGTCAGTCGTGTTTTCTTGTGTTAGAATTTTTTTGTATATGTGATTTCCTTTGTAAAGAAAGGAGGAGCAGACTGTGAAAAACAGGATAGCGGTATGTACCAATGGCTGGAGCCCCGATGTTTTAACTAAAGCGATGGAAGGCTTTGAAGAATATGCCGATTCCAGGGATCTGGATATATTTGTTTTCATGAGTTTTGCTTCGTACAGTGTACACAAACACACGATGCAGGGAGAGCTGAATGTCTATAATCTGTGCGAGATGTCGGATTATGACGGCGTCGTTGTCTTTTCCAACATTATAAATTCGGATGAGACAGC
>JAILBP010000119.1:0-4655 GCA_024680835.1 Lachnospiraceae bacterium
CCTCCGATCTCTATTATGGATACCGTATTCTCATCGGGCGACTTCTCTTTGTATATCCTGTCTTTTATCTCATTGGTGATGTGCGGTATCACCTGCACGGTACCGCCCCCGTAATCACCGTGTCTTTCTTTATTCAATACGGACCAGTATATTTTGCCGGTAGTCACATTGGAGTTTTTATCCAAATTCTCGTTTATAAATCTCTCATAATGACCGAGATCCAGATCTGTCTCGGTTCCGTCTTCAGTCACGAAAACCTCACCGTGCTGTATGGGGTTCATGGTTCCCGGATCCATATTGATGTAAGGATCAAACTTCTGCATCACCACATGATAGCCCCTTGCCTTCAAAAGACGCCCCAGGGATGCTGCTGTAATGCCTTTTCCCAGACCTGACACGACTCCGCCTGTCACAAACATATACTTGACCATCTTTGTCACCTCTGCAACGATTGATCCGTCAGGTGTCAACCGTTTTTCCACGAAAAAAAGGCGTCACGCAACACACGTTGCATGACGCCCTTGTCATTTGATTTTTACACTTTATATCAAAGGTTTTTATTTGTCAAGATATTTTTAAAACTACCTGATACTATTGTATAACAATCGCAAAGTCACTGCGATATTACTACTATATTTTTAAGTGTACTCCGGCACGACCACATACATATACACTGCTGTTCGTGTGTGATATGTAATGGCACGATTCGTAAACGAATCACCTGTCGCTTCGCGATCCCTCGCCGGGATGGCATCATGCACTCGTGCCTCGTGCATGATATACGCTGCCCTATCGGTCGGAACCATTACAAATCATGACTTCGTCATGATGGTTCCTCCCTCCCGTCGTCGCAGGGTTCTCGCGTATGCATATTTGTGAACTGTGTGTGACTCTGCCCCCGATCTTCGATCGGGGGAGCCCGTCGGCTTTGAGACATCAAAGGGATCACTGCATGATCCCTACCTTTGCTCACACTCGTTCACAACCGTATGCATACGCTTACTTTTATCAAATCCTGACAGCTATGACCCCTTGCTCGGGAAAGCACAATCTCACATCAGTGCACATGTATGTGATCATGCCTCATCTACCTGATAGACTGAGAATCGTAACAACCCTTTCAGTCGATAAAACTTCTCAGCATTTTCATCCCCTCCGGTGTGAGGATCGACTCGGGGTGGAACTGCACTCCGTACACGGGATGATCACGATGCATAACTGCCATGATCTCTCCGGTCTCAGTCTCAGCCGTAACCTTCAGAACATCCGGAAGAGTCTTTGGATCTGCTGCAAGGGAATGATATCTCGCAACATCCGAATACTCCGAACAGGTCTTAAATATGGGACAGTTTAAGTCAAGCTTCACACGGGACTGCTTGCCGTGCATGAGCTTATCAGCGTAGGTCACCACTCCGCCGTATGCCATACAGATAGCCTGATGCCCGAGACAGACACCCAATATGGGGATCTCTCCTCCGAGTTTCTTTATCACATCTATTATCACTCCTGCGTTTTCCGGTCTTCCGGGTCCCGGGGATATGATGATCCTGTCAGGATGAAGATCTCTTATCTCATCCACGGTCATCTCATCATTTCTGATGACTTTTATATCAGGAGTGATCTCACCGATATATTGATACAGGTTATATGAAAAGCTGTCATAATTGTCTATCAATAATATCATGGTCTCACCTCCCCGCTGGTCAGAAGTGCCTGTAGTGAAGCTTTGGCCTTATTCATACACTCCTCGTACTCATTCTCCGGAACGGAGTCTGCCACTATGCCGGCACCGCTTCGCACAAAGGCTTTACCGTTTTTCCTGTACACAAGTCTGATACCGATACAGGTATCCATGTTGCCCGTAAAATCTATATATCCTATGGCGCCGCCATATATGCCGCGCTTGTTATTCTCAAGTTCACCTATGAGCTGGCACGCCCTGATCTTCGGAGCTCCGGATAAGGTTCCCGCCGGCAGCACCGACTCTATGGCATCTAACGCATCCTTTCCCTCAGCGATCTCTCCGCGAACCGTGGAACCGATATGGCACACATGGGAAAATCTGTGTATCTGTCTTAAGCTCTCAACCTCTACTGTACCGAAACGGCTAATCCTGCCCAGATCGTTCCTGCCAAGGTCCACCAGCATGTTATGCTCTGCCAGCTCCTTTTCGTCAGCCAGAAGTTCCGCCTCTATCCTGCGGTCATCCTCCTCATCCTTACCGCGCTTTCTGGTGCCGGCAAGCGGGAATGTGTGCAGCACTCCGTTCTCCAGCTTTACCAGCGTCTCCGGAGATGCGCCTGCAACCTCCACATCCGTTCCTGAAAAATAAAACATATAGGGCGACGGATTGATAGTCCTCAGGTTCCTGTATGTGTTCAATAAACTTCCCTCAAAAGAAACCTCCAGCCTGTTGGACAGCACGATCTGGAAAATATCGCCCTCGAAGATATATTTCTTGGCTTTCTCTACCATCTCGCAATACTCGTCCTTACTGAACAGAGACTTTACTTCTCCCAGGATCTTTCCCTCCGGTTCCTTATTCTTTTCTCCGTTAATGATCAGATCTGCAAGAGCCTTCAATTCCGATACGGCTTTTTCGTACTCTTTCTCGATATCGGTAAGTGGCATGTTCACTATCAATATGATCTTCTGTTTCACATTGTCAAAGGCTATCACCTTATCGAACAGCATGAGATCCGCATCCATAAAGCCTTCCGTATCGTCGACCCTGTCTATGGCTTTGGGTTCGCTGTATTTAAGATAATCATATGAAAAATATCCCACCAGTCCTCCGGTGAAGGGTGGCAGATACTCCACCCTCGGGCTGACAAAATCCTTCATCAGCTGTCTGATGCACTCCGACGGATCATCTGTTTTTTTGCTGTCGTCTCCGATCCGGATATTACCGTCCGAGCAAGTGATGGAAAACTTCGGTTCGTATCCCAGAAAAGTGAATCTCCCCCATTTCTCATCAGCCTTTGCAGATTCCAGCATAAAACAGTGTTTCGAAACGTTTTTCAGTATCCTTACCGTCTCGATTGGTGTCGTAAAATCCGACATCAGCTCGCAACTCACGGGAAATACCTTGTATTTGCCCTCTGATGCGGTGCGCCTGATCTCCTCTAATCCTGTTATGATCTTCAAAACCAAACCTCCCTTTAAAAATATAACGTCCCTGACAGGACTTATCTGTTCTGTCAAGGACGAATATTGCACAGTTTATGTGAAGTGTCAAGAAAAAAATCATGTCTTCATATACAATGATATTTTACTCCACATCCTGGAGAGCAGCAAAGTTCTCCTCTCCTGTACGGATCTTTACTACTCGGCTTACCGGATATACGAAGATCTTTCCATCACCGATCTTACCTGTGTAAAGAGTCTTTTTAACCGTGTCTATCACGCTGTCAACCGGGATCTTGCTCACCACTACCTCAAGCTTTATCTTGGGTAACAGAGTCATATCCATCTCAACACCTCTGTACATCTGTCCGGCTCCCTTTTGTATGCCGCAGCCTGTAACCTGAGTCACCGTGATACCTGTAACGCCCAGCTCGTTGAGTGCCCTCTTAAGCTTATCATATCTTGAAAGCTTAGTGATGATGACGATCTTGTTCATGCCTGTATCAAGTGAAGTACCCCTGACTGTCTCTGCTGTGTTGAGCACAGGTACTGATGCGTTTTTCATTGCCTCGCTCGCCTTGTCATAATCATTCTCACCGAGACTTGTATTCTCATTTACATCCATTGTATTCGAGATATCCATGAGGGAGAATCCTGAATATGCAGAGGGAAGACCATGTTCTGTTGAATCGAGACCTGAGATCTCCTCTTCCTCCGTAACCCTGAGACCAACAACCTTTTTGATGATCAAAAATGCTATCGTAATAGTAATCACAGTCCATGCCGCTGTCACAAACATACCGCCGAACTGCTTGATGAGCTGACCGATGCCTCCGCCGTAGAAAAGACCCTTTGTGATACCTGCGGATGCAAAGCCCGGTGCTGTATCTGTTGCGAAGAGACCTACAGCGATCGTACCCCAGATACCGTTTAACATATGTACGGCAACTGCTCCTACGGGATCGTCAATATGTGTAACGTTATCATTGAACCAAACTCCGAATACAACCAGAAGACCTGATATTGCACCGATTATAGCTGAACCTGCACAGTCTGTGACATCACAGGGTGCTGTTATAGCCACAAGTCCAGCCAGTGAAGCATTCAGACACATTGAAACATCGGGTTTTCCATATTTTACCCATGTGAAGATCATACATACAACCGTTGCTACCGCAGGAGCTACCGTTGTGGTAAGGAATACGGAGCCAAGTGTCGGAACATCCGTTGCAGCCGCACCGTTGAATCCGTACCATCCGAGCCACAGAATGAAAACACCGAGTGCAGCAATGACAAGGTTGTGTCCCGGGAATGCATTTACTTTTGTTACCTTACCGTTTTTATCTTTTTCAAATTTACCGATCCTGGGTCCTAAGATCGAAGCACCTATCATGGCACAGATACCGCCTACCATATGGATGCAGTTTGATCCGGCATAATCATGGAAGCCCCACTGTGCCAGGAAGCCGCCGCCCCATGTCCAATGCGCCTCAATAGGATAGATTACTGCAGAAATAATCGCCGAATAG
>JAILBP010000148.1:0-18728 GCA_024680835.1 Lachnospiraceae bacterium
CCGAAACTCTTGAGCGCTTTAGCACCGTTTGCATCATCTGCCGTGAGAGTAAAGTCGTTATCTTTTCCACTCTTGGAAGAGCTCACAAAAATACGCTGATTGGTCTCATCAAAGCTTGCGTTAACACCTGCGGATTTCAGCTTGTCAACCAGCTGCGATACCGTCATATCACCGTCAATACTGATGGACTTTGTACTCTTGCCGTCACCCACAGTAATGGAACCCGCACCGTCTCCAGTATATCCCAGATTGGAAAGCTTTGTGCTGCCGGTCGCCTTAGCTCCGGTATTGGTCGCAAGTTTTCCGCCCGTAAGATAACCGGTCTTAGCCAGAGACGTTATATTAAGAGACTGTGTTCCGTTTACTGCGGAATTGGACGCAGTGACCGTAGCCTTTGTAGAATCAGACACATTGGTCTTCTTCAGATTGTAAGCAGCTGAAAATCTGAATGCAGAGAGCTTACTGTAAAAAGATTTAGTCTTTTTATTCAGATTACTCCAGGCTTCAGTTTTCCAGGTAACTTTCGTCTGCTCGCCCTTATATGAATCTGTTTTTTTGGAATAAGCCTTTACAAGTTCAGATACGATAGCATCGGTATCAAGACCCGAAGACATTCCGGATAATCTAATAGCCATATATTACTCCTTTTCCGGGGTGTTCTCTCCCCTGAAAGCGTACAGCAAACAGACAAAATGTATGCACATTTTGCTCATCTGCTGAGGATACTGTGAAAACACAGACTTTATCTCTTTTCGTCTACCATGATACCGGCCATCTCCCAGACTTTCTGGATCATATCCAGAGTTTTCTCTGCGGGATACTCTTTTTTAACTTCCTTGGTATCTTTATCTACGATTTTGATAGTGACACGATTTGTGCCTTCATGATATCCGAAGATAGCTTCCGCCCCGGTCTTGGATTTATTGATATCGTCAACCGCTTTTTTAATGGAGCTCTCGGATGCTTCGGTGATGCCGAGACCTTTCGAATTATCGCCGCCTTCAGCCTCTTCGGTCTGGAAATTCACAGTCTGCCTGCTGTTAACAGTCTGCTTGGGTTCCGTTACCTCTGACACCTGTACCGGCTCTGACGAATAGCCACTTCCCTGATAACTACTGCCTGCTGCATTAATAGACTCTATTCCCATAATGTTCACCTCCGTATGAACACAAACTGTATGTCCTGAAATACATTAACAGAGCATACGATACTATCTCTAACTTGTTTATCGGACGGAATTTTGAAAATATTATAGTGAATATAAATATTTTAAAATAGAACGATCTGCCGGATACCGGCAGACCGCAAACTCATACACGATTTTAGAGAAGCTTTTTCAATGCCTCAAGGTTTCCGATATCTCCGGCAGCCTTATTCTCCTCCTGTATCTGGAGATAAATCTCCTTCCTGTATACCGGAACATTCTTGGGAGCAGAGATCCCCACCTTAACCTGATCACCTCTGATATCCAGTATCACAAGCTCTATGTCATTGCCGAGGACTATGGACTCTCCCTTTTTTCTGGTAAGCGCTAACATCTCTTAGTCCTCCTTTCGCAAAAGATCATATATAGGATATTTGATCTCAAGATCATCCTCTACTATGATCTGGCACGCCTTGTTATTGTCTGTATTGATGATGATGGGTGCCTTTAAGTTTACCGTGAGCTTCTCGATCTCCGGCGGCACTGTGATAGTCACAAGGCAAAAAGTATTGGCCTCTGTGATACCAATGGATGTGAGAAGGTCGTCATTGATAGTAGGATTATATGAATCCAACACACGAAGTGGCTCTACTACCGGCATTGCAAACTGAACCTCATCCATGGACTGAAGCCACATAATAAAGCTTTCGCTATCCTCCTCATCCTTGATGAGTGTGAAATCCTTCATAAAAGGAAAACCTATGATACCATCCTCAAAATGTATGATCTTGTCATCATCAATATCGATCGTTCCAAATAATCTGGTCTCTCTCTTCATATCCCTCTCCTGTCATAATGTCGAAACACCCGGCTATTGAACAAAATCCGAACAGTATTCCGAATTCAGAAAACAGCAGTTAATTTCATTCAATAGTATATGTTCCGTTTTATATCTCCCCGTCACCGTATGGTCGAAAATATTACATTTACCAAAAACGGTAACACCCCTGCAACACTAACATTATAACATATATATACATCCAAAGTCCACCGGAAAATCTATCTGACAATCCCGAACCGGCTCGAAAATCAAATGTAATCCAAAAGGCTCATATCACTGATCTTGCCTGCTGCCTGAAGGCTGGCCTGATATGCCGTGTATGCAGATGTGTAATCTATAGTGATATCGCTCATCTCCGCATCATCATTGCTGCTCTGCAGCTCGGTAAATGTAGTCTGCTGGTTGGCCATGCGGTTTTTGGTGAGATTCAGTCTTTCACCACGGCTTCCGCTGTCCGTAATGGCCAGGTTTATATCGGAAAGATACTTTTCAAACCTGCTGATCTGGGAAGAAAACTTTTTCTGCATATAATCATCTGCATATGCAGCCTGCTTCTGCGCATTGTTCAGACAAGCCTTGAGATATTCCTGCATTTTTGGGTCATCATACGCTGAAGACGCCAGCATCTTATTGATCTCCGCAACTGACGAATGAGCATCTATGGCATTCTGCACTGCCATCGTCATCTCTTCCATATCCCTGTAACAATCGGAATTGATGACATTTCTGATCTGCGTATTGACATTCAACGTCTGATTTGCAGATACCTGATAATCAATATTCTGATAGATCCAGCCGTCATCCTCATCAAAATTTGTGTAGACTATCGGATTGGCCGGATCAGTCTTATTGACGCAGTTATAATACATTTCCGGTCTCACTTCACCAGATCTGAAACCGTTCTTGTCGTAATCAAAAGCAAATCCCGCCCTCTCACTGGTCATATTCTGTGCAAGATTTGTACCCAATATTACTTCACCGGAATCAGCCAGATATATCATCTTATCCTTATAAGCATCTTCCATTCCGTCCGGATCATCCGCACAATCCGATAAATATTTCTCAAAAGCTGCGGCGGTCATGGTCTCTACGGAGAGTTTATTCTCTATGTCAGCCGCTTTGTCGCTGGTGATTATGGTAGCGAGACTTCCATTTACAACAGCACCCGATGTGGATGTTGTGGTCGTTCCTGCAAAGTTCGCTTCAACCAGCTGTTTTCCGTCGTAGTTTGATATGACAACCGAATTGGCTGCGCTAGCCAGCGAATTTCCCTGAACGTCGGTTATGACACTGGAATTGGAATTACCGTTGACCGTTATCCTGTTATTGGAAGAATCTCTTATAGCATAGCTTCCGTCCGTATTGGTGATAACCCTGAATACTTCCTCGCCGTCGGCATTGGCATAGCTCTGTGTGGTACCGTTATTTTTTACCGTCTTCGTGAGTACTACCGAATCGTACTCAACATTCAGCTTTCCTGAAGCATCCAGTGAAAACGAGAGTTTATAATCCCTGTCATCCTGTAACTCTACATGATCCAGGCCTCCCATCTCAGTACTGTAATAGGTAAATGCCGTACCAAGGTTAATACTGCGCCATGTCAGAGTCTGCTCATTGACATCCTCCATTTTTGTGCCGCCGGCTCCGTCATCCACCTCAACTGTAGACATTTTCGTCGAAACACTCAGATTACCGGTCACTGTACCATCATCCCTGGTGGATGTGGTCTCTACCGGGAAGTTATACTCTACCAAATTGATGGTATCCTGTGAATCATAGGCCAGTCGCACACGGTAAAGAGAGATCTCCTCCGGACTGTCCGGCGTATCTGTCACACCACCACTCGCATAGCTGTCAACTTCCGCTGCTGTGGGAACTTCAGCCTTATCAGCGTAGTACTTTGCTTCCTCGATCTGTTCGTATGTATGTTTTTCTTCTATCGAATATTTGGCATCAGATGCCTCAAGCGCTTTATTAAAAGTAACTGTCTCATTGGTCTTGTAACCGGAAAAAACTGTCCTGCCTGCGTAATCCGAATCTGCCTCTGCGTAAAGCTGTGATGACAGACTCTTGAGCTGAGTCAGTATCGTATTGCGGTCGTCTTCTGTCAACGTATCTGTTGCGCCGTTTACGGAAAGCCTGTACGCTCCCGTGACAATGTCCTTCATGTTTGTAAGGGCAGTCTCCGTAACCTCCATCCAGCTCTGCGCGTCAGGTATATTATTCTCATAATATTGGTTTATGGCACTGAGCGTTGCATTTAATCGGAGAGACCTGATAGCTATCAATGCGTTGTCCGACGGCTTTGTCAGTTTTTTCTGGGTCGACATCTGTGTGTTGAGCCTGTCCACCGACACCTTGTTGCCGTTGATGTTGGTCTTTGTATTATTCATCATCATGCCGTTTGTTATACGCATCATAGGCCTGATCCTCCTGCACTGTTACTGTTTGATGAAGGCTATGCCCCATCATATATCCCTGATTTGGTTTTTCATCATACGCCCGTCTGGTTGATGAGCTTATCATACATCTCGGTCATTACCGATATGACCTTCGAACAAAGGCTGTATGCATTCTGGAACTTCAAAAGA
Organism: Lachnospiraceae bacterium; assembly: GCA_024680835.1. GTDB lineage: Bacteria > Bacillota > Clostridia > Lachnospirales > Lachnospiraceae > RGIG6904. The sequence continues at coordinate 4,577 of JAILBP010000148.1, forward strand.
TCCAATGCCTCCTCATCTTCATCCACACCGGACACCGATGTTCTCTGGTTAGCCACCGTATTGGCTATGGTGTAATAATTGTTTGACAAGAGCTGCGACTCCTCGGTATCTATGGTCACATCACTCATGATATACTGTAAAAACTGCTGACCGCTGCTGCCTCTGTACATTACCGTATCTTTCTGTAAGGTTAACAGGCGGTTTGTCATCTCCTCATCATCTATACCATTTTGGTACTTCTCGAGCATTGCCGTTGAAAATACCGACGGATCATCACGGCTTGCCTTCGCGATCCTGATATTGCCCGCAGTGAGCTGGTAGTAGTTGCTGCCGCTTGACTCAAAATATGTAGCAGGTTCATCGTAAAAATCTATCTCACTGCCCGTTACACTCTCTGCCACAAAGAACGCTCCCATAGGATTGCCATAGAGATCTACGCCTTCCTGTTCAATTTCATTGAATGATTTTGCGAATGCCCTGACAAACTCATTCATCTGTGCCTGATAGTACGGTATTCCTTTGTAATCTATATCGGAACCTAATGCAGCCGTCTTACCTGCGGTAGAAGACAGTCCGTTGGGATCCGAATCTATATAGAAAACATATTGCGCATTGCCCTCTAAGTCATTGTACATATCAAAACCGGAGTACGAATAGTTTTTACTGCCAATACTGATGGTACCGTTTTGAGGCATCGTCATGGAGTTCTCGTCTGTAAGCGTCGGCTTCACCACAGTGACTGCAGTACCCGATATCGATTTCACCGTTCCGGAAAATGCCTCTTCATTATTGCCGTCCCTGAGCTCAAACAGCGCCTTGAGATTTCCCGAGTTGGACAGAGATGTGGGATTAAAGTTTTCCCCGTTATCCGCCCAATAAACATCATATAAGCCTCTCGTATCAGACTGATTGACCCGGTAATCTCTGGCAACGCAATTCAACTGCCTGAACCTGTCGCCATCCACCAGAAGCTGACCGTTTATCTTGATCTCAAAATTTGTTGCTCCGGTATACATGTCCGGATAATTCGAGTTTACTACTTCTGTCTCTTTAGTCTCCGTCGCTACATACTTGGAAAGCTCGTCTACCAGAAGCGCACGCTCATCTCTCAGCTCATTTGCATAGGATCCGGATATTTCCACCGAGTTGATCTGTGAATTCAATATTGATATCTTTTGTGCTATAGAATTCACCTGCGAAACCGTGGAATTGATCTGCTCATTGACGTCCTGCTGCAATGATTCCAGTGAAGATGCCACCGTATTGAAAAAAGAACAGAAATTCTGTGCGTCAGATATAAACTGGTTTCTGACGGTGGTATCTGCGGGAGATGTACTCAGCGAATCCAGGCTGCTGAACATAGTGTCGTATATCGAGCCAAAACCTCTCACCGTACTGTCATCCCTGAAATAATTCTCAATCTGCAGCATATATTCGTTTTTGGTCTCAAACTCTGACTGATATCCTGTATAAGCCCTGTATTTATTGTCATAAAACTGACTTCTGAGCTGCGTTACCGAATCAGCAGTCACGCCCGTAGAAATAGTTCCCCAACTGGTGTAACTCCTGATCGCAGCTGATGAGGAAGTATTCAACACCTGCTTTGAATAACCCTTTGTGTTGACATTCGATATGTTGTTTGCGGTTGTGTTGGCAGCAGCGTGATAAACTCTCAATCCCGACTCTGCTATTGATAATCCGAAAAATGTACTCATATCTCAATCCTCATTTAATATATCATGATCACCTGATCTCCGATGCCTGACCGCTTCCGGGTCACGCCACTGTCATGGCAGATCCTTCATCAGACCAGTGAAACATAGGTTTCCAGCATGTCCGAAACCGCCTGGACAAAACGGCTGGCCGCGTTATATGCATTCTGATATTTGACCATATTTGTCAACTCCTCATCTGACGAAACCCCGGTGGTCTGACGCCGCTGATTGTCAAGAGCTGTACATGTAGCATAAAGCGTTTCCGATGTAGACTTGTATGTGGAACCCGCTGTTGCTATGGAACCTGTCATAGCGGTGTAATAGCCGCTGAAATTGTATTTTGCGGCAGATTCGGGATACAGCTGCATGTTTTCGCCATCCCAAACGCTCGCCAGCCTCGCTCCCATAGCGTAGTCAATCTCACCGGTCTGCTTAAGATGCGGCATCAGGCTTATGCGCTCTTTCAATGCCGAGCTGACCGAAAGCGAATCCAGCGTGTACTGAGTCGAAGTATCCGGCTTGTAATCTTCATTGTATACAAAATAGTATGTACCGCCGATAAACTGTTTTGAATACTTCGAGACGTCCACATCGTTGTCCCATTGCTCATAGGGTTCTTCTTCCCCTCTCGACTTGAGCGAGCCGTCAGGATTATATCTGGTAACCTGTATCGTACCGTTTCCCTTTTCGGGATCCCACGCATAGAAAGAACGCGTTCCTATCGTATATTTGGTGGCATCCACCGTATCTTCTTCGTTATATATATAGTAGGTATTGCCGTCATCAGCCTTCACTTCAAAATATCTGTCACATCCGACCCTGTTAAACAGTTCCTCCGGAGGAAGCTTTCGATCCGAACCCGTGTTGCAGTTTTCCGAATCCAACACCTTAATGTTTTTATATGTTGTGACAGTCACCGCTCCATCAGATGTTGTAGTCGTAACGCTGAAGCTGGCTGTCGTATTGGGACAGTATATGTCATTTATGGCTGAAGTTATTCCGTGAACCAGATTGTCAAGCTGCGCCTCAGACTCCTCCATCACACTCATACCCGTCGTAGAATAATAATCTTCGGCATTTGCCCCCAGAAGATTCGAGAAGTTTGCAACCTTGCTGCCTCTCGCCTGTATCAATCCCTTCAACTCACCTATATCGGTGTTTGTCTCTGTGGATACTCCTTTTTTATAATCGAAAAGATAGGTATAATGCTCATTCTGCTCGTTTGACAGATACGGCCAAAACGCATCTATATAACCGGTAGCCTTATCTAATCTTTTTCCGACCTCATAGAAGTTCGCCTCGTCCAGGAACTGAATACCCTCCAGCTTAACGCTCACCACTCCGGTAAAGTCTTCCTCATAACTGATATTAGCCAGAGAAGAAAGCTCATCCAGGTAGCTGTCTCTCTCATCTCTGAAATCATACGCCTCTTCACCTCCACCGGCTTCAATGCGCTGTATTTTGAGATTCAGATCGTAGATATTCTGCCCAAGCTCATTTATCCTGTCTATATCTTCTGTGATCTGGGTATTTATCTGGGTCTGATAATCCGAGAAAGCCTGATAGATAGAATCCGCTCTTGTCAAAAAAAGGCTGGCTTTCTGTACTACAAGATTCTGGCTGACACTGTCGGACGGATCCTCAGACAAAGTCTGAAAAGCGGTCCACAAGCTGTTCTCTCCCACCAGAGTCTCCTGAAAAGCCTCGCCTTCTATTTCCTGGTACAGACTCTCAACCTCATTTATGGCATCATAATATGCCTCGTAGTATGACTGTCTTCCGGATTCCTGTCTGTAGGCTGTATCCACAAAGTTATCCCTTGCGTGGACTATCTCACCTATCCCGACACCAAGACCGGCATACTGATTGCTGATCGCGCCTGTACCGAATCTGTTATATTTTTGATCTGCCTGAACAACCTGTTGACGGACATAGCCGTCAGTATTCACATTTGCAAGGTTGTTGGCTACTGTGTTTATTGCATTCTGCGCTGTTCTTATGGCTGAAGAGCCAATGAACAGTCCTTCCATTCCGCTGGCCATGGAGAACACCTCCCGATTTGATTAACCGCTCATCACTGCGTAGCGTCGAAACCTCCATGCCCGAGTATATCTCCCGTGCTGTAGGCCGACCGATTATAATTAGCCGTCTCCGGCGCCTGTTTCATACTGCGGTAAAGATTAAGATCAAATTCCATAAGCTCCATAGCCTGAGTTAAAAGAGCCTGATTTTGTGCATTTATCTTTTTCAGACGATCCATGGCGGCAATAAGTTCAGACCGTGCTGCAGTCATTTTTTCCTTAAGCTCCGGCTGACCGGACAGAGTCTCGATCAATGTCGAGACCTTTATGTCCTCCGGTTTTTTGTTAAGGACAACCGCCACATTCCGCATGATGTCTGAACGTTTTCTGTCCAGTCTCTGAATATCCGTGGTCACGTCCTGCTGCTCGGCCGTTTTTTGTTCAACCACCGGAACATCAGAAACTATGATCGCCTGCTTCATCTCCTCTGAGAGATCTGCAAGCTTTTCATATAATACTTTCTCTTCGTTCAGGACCTGTACAAGGTCATCCATCATGCCTGCCAAATTGTGCTCCTTTTTTGATCACATCACAAAAACTGTAGGATCTTTTACGCAAAAGCGTACATCTTATCCATGAGCTTGCTTGCGAAGTCATCAGAATCTACGTTGTAGTTGCCGGAATCAATCTTGCTCTTAACCTCTGCTACTTTATCTTCCCTGATGTCCGAAGCATTAGCTACTGCCTGTTTTGCGATCTGATAGTCTTTTCCCGCCTGGGAAATCTGCACCTGATCTCTCGGTCCTTCAACCTTGGATGCCTTGTTGACACTGACCGGTTTCTTTGTCTGGTACAGAGCAGCTACCTGATTATAAGCATCTATACGCATAACAGCCACTCCTTTCTGAATTGCAATTGCCTTCTTCTACCGGCGCCTCCATGTCATTTCATTCCTTTGAGCCGACACGTATAACGGCGATAAGAAGTTGTTCTAAACTTTTTATCGGACGTATTTATAAAAAATTTAGTATATTTTTTATTATTTCAGAACTGTGATATCGATTCCGGGCATGCAAACATATCAACGTATACTGCGCACGATCTCAAGACCTTCCTCAATGTAAACGAACTGGGGAAATTTCTTGAAAAAAACGCTCTTTCCGTCTATATATATCTTACCTCCTATCTCATTTGTAAAATGAATTATATGCGGCTCATAGCAAAGCTTATACAGAGAAAACATGTAATTGTATGTCTCCGGCAGCGGATATGGCTTTCCTGCATCCCTTATCGCCATCTGATCCGGAAACCTGTATATATTTTTATTGATATTTTCCCTTGCTTTGGCAAAAAGTCCGTTTTTTCTGATACCATCCAGGTTCAGGAGCAGAACGCCGGCAACCATCTCCCCCTCCCAATCGCAGGCATAAGGGATGCTGTAAGCGCAATATGTGTCACATTTTTTCAGATAACCGTAGTACATATCTTTTAAGTCTTTTTGCACCACAACATCGCAATCCAGGTAAAGGGCATCCGCAACATTCGGCAGTGCAAGATCCGCCAGAAGCCGCAGGGTGGTAAAAGGGGTAAAAGCAGATTCTCTGTTGGGGTTATTTTCCAGATAACGGGCATATAGTGCAGAGACATCCACCGTCTTGATATGTGATCCACTATCATGATATTTCACTATGCACTCGAGCCATTTCACATCACTGTCGTCAATACGCGAAAAACTCTTCCACTCCCCGCATACCATGCATGTGATATCCATGGTGAAGATATACCAATTTACATGGGTATTGTGCATCATTGTGGAATAGATCACTGCCTCAAGCCCGCTCAGCATTCCCTTATCCGCTGCCATTATAATATTCATGCCGAAATCACCCCCAAAAGATTTCCAAGGTGTCTGTAGCAATATGGCACAAACCGGCCGGAATGCGACAGTATGATCAACTCATGATCCTGCGGCAATCCCCGGATTTCAGACACAGGCATAATGCTGATATCAATGTCCCGGACCACCCCATCCCTGACAAATGATTCCGGGGCCTTCACCCATCTCGTCCGAATCTCAGGTTTTTTCCCGAGAAGATACCCCAGCCAGGTGTCATCATCATAAATCCCAAAATCAAATCCGCTGTTTTCGGCATCGGTACCTATATCGCAAAAAAAGTCAATATTCGTCACCTGCAACGGATTCCCGTCAGTACTTTTTTCAAATACCTTTTCTATCACTGCCACATTCTGCTTCTGACTCTCTGTGATCACAAAATCAGCATCCTTATTTTTTTTGATCAATTCTGCCAGCGAGAGCAGTATTCCTGCATCATAGCTTAAATGCGCGCCTATTCCCATATCGCGTTCCAGCTTACTCCATATTATTTCCGGGTTATCTCCTGTCTGCACCCTGTCCATATAAAGTCTGATACATGGCGCCATTATAATGTTCATGTCTATACACAATATTTTCATGCCGGCACCTCTGCAAATCCAAGGCATCCGCCCTGGCATTGTAAAAGATCATGCTTTCTGCATACGGCACATCTTCCCTCTCTGTTTTTTTCCGCCTTTGGGAGTACTTTCCGGACCATCAGGTATCTCTCCAATTCCATAATGTTATCGAAATCTCTGATGTCTACCGGATCATATGCTCCAAAACATGATGTCGCCCTGAAATCCGATGTGATATCCACAACCGGGTCACAGAATTTGTTTGGAGGTAACTCACATGCGCTCTGCACGATTTCCATCTCCTCCGCTGTGAAATAACACTCCGGGATATGTCCGCAATCCATGTTAAGCCTGACATGATGTTTTATGGCATTGCGACAATGTTCCAGAAATACAGGCTTCATATCCATATAATATTTTTCCTTATTTTTTCTTAAATCCGTAAAACATCCGCCGGGAGACACCACGGATGTTCTTATATGATCAATATGAAAACGTTCCGCTATATCCCATATATATGAATAATCCTCCAGCCCCGGATATATATTGCATCCAATATTTGCCTTACTGTCAAACCACGAGAGGTCTGCCAGATGCTCCAAAACATCCAGAGTTTTTTGATACTCATTTGAGGGAGTGTACACCGGAGAGTTAACATTTATCAGCAACCCCGTTCGTTCCCCGATTTCCGGCAGGTATTTCTCAAGATTTGTACCGTTTGTAAACAGAGTTGCCCCGGTGTTAAGCTCCCTGCAATACCGGTTTATCTCTCTCATGATCTCTGCAAAATGAGGATGCAGAGTGGGTTCTCCCCCGATGATCCCGACCCTGTTCTTAGGTGTTCTGGACAGAAATGATAGTATTGCCTTTAGTTCCTCAAGAGAAATACTCTTTTTTTCCTCATGTATCATATCGTCTGCAAAACAATATCTGCATTTTAGATTACAATAATTATTTATCGCTATATTTGCCATTTTCTCCCTTTCCCTGACCTAACCGGCCAAATAGTAACTGTAACGGTACGATTCACCGGCTTGGTAGTAGTAATTGTAACTGTATGTATAAGATTCGTTTGTCTTAACGCTGTAATAATAATATCCGCTGCCCAAAAGATAACTGCCATAGGTAAACACCGGAACCCAGCCGGCTGAAAAGCCGGAATAATAATACGTTCCTGTCCTGTAATATTTATAATATCCCACATTTTGCTTGTATCCCACCGTATAGGAATATGTGCCGGTCTGCGAATATGAATACTGTGCTGATGAATAATACAGAGCTCCATTGTAAACATAATAATAACTGCTTATATAATAATACTGGCGATAAGTTTGATAAAATCCCGGTCCGGACGTATAATTCCGGTAATAATACCCCGTAGAATACTCCGTTCCCACCCTATAGCCATAGTAACTACCGGCCACAGTTATATACGCATTGGCATATACTCCCGTCGCCTCAAAATCCGGTTTTTCCTTCGCAACATCAAAAACCCTGCCCTGAACATTTACTTTCAAACCGCTCTTCAAAGAATGATCCGGCTCAACCAGCGGGGCCTCCAACACTGTCCTTTCATCGGTTCTTGCATTGATTTTCCCCGGCTTTGACACAGCGTTCTGTTCAAAAAGAGGGATCAGGATTGTATCAGATCCGTTTTTTGCCTTCAATGTCGCCTTTTCTTCCGGTTTGAATATAAGGTTATACGCATCACTGTACCAAATTCCGGTTTCTGTCTCATCTCCAAATGTCATATTAGTACGAACCTTAACCCTGTATTGAATCTCAGTGAACGAATACCCATATGACTCCACTCTGTCAAAAATCCCCGAAAGACTTGCAGATTCTTTTTCTGAATTAACCACACCCAAAGTGTTCCATATCTTGCTGTTTTTTAACTTATACATAAGCTCATAAGAAACCTGTCCGCCTATCCCGCTCCACGAAATATTTGTATTTCTGGCTACATACGCATCCCGTGGATTTAATATATTTAATCCCATTTTTTTCACGGATCATATAAAACCGATCCTCTCCTTCCCATAGAATTTCCGTTACACCATACTCATGTCGTTATCCACAGATTTATGTTTGCTGTAGAAACAGGATTTACCGGAATTTTGAACGTTGATAAACCGGAGGCATCAAATCCGCTAACCGCTGCAATCCTCCCGGCAGAATCCACATACACCGGAGTGTTGCCCGATCCGACATTTTTACCAATTCGACTGTCTATTTCACTATCTGCTGTAGCCCTTGCACTCAATTCATTATTGATCCTTTCACTGACTGCCTGGATATTATTATCCAGCCTGGAACTCAGACTGCTGATAGCGTTTATGCGGCTTGTCTCTTCATTTTCAATATCGGTTTCCAGATTCCCAAGCGCCTCTTCTCTGGATGAGACCTCGTTAGTAAGCCTCGACTGCAGAGCAGAGATGGCATCCATTGTAGTATTTATATCATTCTGCGAGGCAAAAAAACTGCTGTCATGGGAATCAAGCATCTGTGCGTTACAGGCTGCCCAATCCACTCCGCTCCAGTACCTTGGCATTGCCGGGGTTGTATTGGTATCCATCCACAGTAATGATCTGTTGGATGGTGCAGTATCGCCCACATATAATCCCCCATCTACCAGATTATCAGTCACTGTTGCCGCTTTTATCTCCTCCAGGGGGAAAAAACACAGCATCCCAAATCCCATTATTCCTGCACCGATTTTTTTCAAAAAATCTCTTCTGGTCATTATTTTCACCTCTCATTCCGCTGTATACACAATGTTGTCACCGGATTCATGCGATATCCCGTCCGCGTCAATGTCCATAGCATCCATCTGTACCAGATCCGGAGTGTTTTCAGAAGTATAACCACTGCGGATTTCGACTCCGTTGTCTTCATTTAAGGTGGACTCATCCGCATTGTGTATTATGAGCATGCTCTGAATCTCTACTCTGTCAACCCGTTCCAGATCACTTTCATTAACGAAGATCGTAAGCTTACCGGATTCCTCATCCACTTCATACACCGGTGAAATATTCTCCTGATACCTGTAATAAACCTGAACCGACATGCAATCCCTAAGGTATGGGCTCGATATCACAGTATATGCTTTTCCTCCCGACAGCTCCCAATAAAACGTATTGCTCTCGTTCTCTGCATTCTCGCCCTGTTTTAATATGACAATATCTTTTAATACATCCACCTTTGCATGTCCTTCCGATGACATCATGTAGTCCCTGATACTCTCCTTCAAGACGGAAACATCACTGTTGGTCTCGCTGAGTTCGCTCTGTAAAGTCAGCTTAAGGTTCGCAACCTCTCCGGACAGTTCGGTTTTTATCTGCTCATCAGCATTTGTAAACTCCGTTTTGAGAGACGCCTCCGTGTTTGCAAGCTCTGCCCTGGTTTCCGAAACAGTATCACCCAGATCCTTTATAGCCTTATCCACAGTTGACAATTCCGCACTAATCGAAGATTTGTACTTTTGAAGCTCCGCACCGGTATCGGATTTTGCATCCGCTATGAGCTTGTCAGTCTCAGTCTTATTCTTTTTGACAATGTCTCCGAGACCTGTGAATTTTTCCTCAAAGCTCTCCTTCGCAGCGGCTACAGTACTGTCTATCCTGGCCACCAGAGACTTTGACTCCTTGTCTATCTTCTTCTCATAGTCTGCTGTTATGCTTTTTTCCAAGGATGTAAGCTTAACGCCGGTCTCTGTAATGCTCGCCTCCGCCTTTCCAAGACTTTCATTTATCTCGGAAACATCCTTTTTTATGCTGTTATCTGACTTTTCTCCCACAGCCACATCTTTTGTAAGACTGTCGATCGTATTCATTGCGGCTCTCATATCCGAGATTATTCCAACCTGTGCCTTGGAAAGCTCATTTACCGTGTCCTGCAGCTTTTTAACCGTTTCAACATCCGCCATTCCGTCCCTTCCGTTTGTACCATTGGTACCGTTTTTTCCGTCTGTACCGTTGATTCCATCTATACCGTTGGTCCCGTTTCTCCCATCAGTTCCGTTCATGCCGTTTTTTCCATCGGTCCCGTTGCTGCCTTTTATCCCATTAGTCCCATTAGTTCCATTTGTTCCGTTTGTTCCGTTTGTTCCGTTTGTTCCGTTTGTTCCGCTTGTTCCGTTTGTTCCGTTTGTTCCCTTTGATCCGTTCGTTCCATTTGTGCCGTTTTTTCCATCCTTCCCGTTGGATCCGTTAGTTCCGGTATTACCGTTCTTGCCATTGGTCCCGTTATTCCCATTCGTACCATTTGTACCATTGCTGCCATTGATCCCGTTGGTCCCAGTAGCACCGTTTTGCCCGGCTGTCCCATCTTTGCCTGCTGTTCCGGTATTCCCATTCTTACCGTCAATTCCATTATTTCCATTTACTCCGTTAATCCCGTCAATACCGTTATATCCGTTCCCCCCGGCTGTTCCGTTTACTCCGTTATTTCCGTCTATACCGTTATATCCGTTCCCCCCGGCTGTTCCGTTAATCCCGTTGATCCCGTTCAACCCGTTATTTCCGTCTGACGGATTCTTCTCATAAGCCAACGTTAAAAGATTTGTCTGAAATGCCCTAAGTTTCCTGGTAATATCATTTTCATCTATGCCCGAGGTCGGGTTTCCCGATAGCAATATCATCAGATCGTTGATATCCCACGCAAGGCCACACAGGGTTTCCTCATTTTTCTTTACAGTCTCCATCGTCTCGCTGATATCCAAAACCTGTGTATACATGGAACCGCCCGCATCCAACAGTTCCTCAGCGTCCATTCCGTCAACATTAGCTACAACAGCCTCAGACAGAACGTTCGCCACATACGCCTTTGAAAGATCTGTCAGTTTTCCGTTTTCATCCCGTTGAAGGACATTTCCGTTAAATAGCTCATAAAAAAGGTTTCGCGCAGCTATCTCAACTCCGCGTCTTTCCTCTCCGGACATTTCCCTGCCATGTCCGGCAAACGTCTCATCTATCACTGACATTGCCCAATTAGTGGTGTCTACCAGCTTGTGATTTACAATTCCGTCAGCTACTGTCCCATCGATATCATGATACGCATTCAACTTCAGCTCATCTGTAAATTTCACACCCTCTTTCGATCCGTGTGAAAAAGCATACAAACATACACATGCAACGCAAAGCACAAAACATGCCGCAGCTGCTATGCCAATTCCCATATTTTTTCTCATGGTTTCCCTCCCGTATTTTTTGTCACTCACATTTTAATAACTTTATTAAACCTCCGCTTCGAACCTTTCTCCCGGAAAGCAGACGCCAATATCCGGTTACGCTTTTTGAGGGATGGTCTTCTTTTTTGGGTAAAATAACGTCTCCCCATCATATTTCCGACCTCAAACAATGCCAGCATAGGAAGAGCCACCATAAGCTGGCTTATCACATCCGGCGGTGTTATAAAAGCTGCTCCCGCGAAGATAAAAACATATATTGCTCCCCTCAGTTTTCGAACCCTTTTCTTATCGATCACTCCGAACCACCACATAAACGAGACCGCTAGCGGTGTTTCAAACGCTATACCCATACACAGGGAAAAAGTAAGGACAAAACCCATATACTCCGATATCGAAAAACTCCTGTAAATATCCAGTTCCTCTCCAAACCCTGCCATAAAGCGAAAGAAAAAAGGTAAGATCACAAAAAAGGAAAACAAAAGCCCGGCATAAAACAATACTGCTGTAATCAAGCCGAAAAATCTGAGTTTTGCTACATTTGCTCTCTTTACTGCAGGTGAGACAAACTCAATAACCTGGATGAACACCCAAGGTAACTCGACCATCAGGGAAATCGCCAGAAGTGCACTAATCTCAGCCACTAACGCATCTCCGGGTGAAACGGATATAACCTCAAACCCTGCATCCTTTGCCGGTTTCAAAGCCCTGTCAAACAGACTGTTTGCCACTGTACAGCATCCGGCAAACACGAGGAAAAACAATATAAAACAACCTAATGCACGTATTTTTGCCTCATTAAGATGTTCTCGGTATTCTTTATCCAAGCTTGGAAGCCGCCTCCTTATCTGTTTCAGTATTTACGTCCGCTGTCATATTTTTCAGACCTTCTTTGTAACCTTTAACTGCCTCACCCAAGGATTTGGAAAGTTTCGGTATCTGTGTAGGTCCGACTATTAACGACAATATAGCCAGGATAATAATTAACTCAAAAAAACCCATACGCATAAACACTCCTTCCGACATGGCACAGTACGCCTGTCTAAAAAAATAAATTGGTGGAAAAATAAAAGAATTATGAAACTGATGGTTGATGGTGTTATTATACACGCTAAAGAAATATATTCAATTGTAAGAACTGCCGAATCGCTTTTGTGAAAATCTACCAAACAAATTCACAAAAAGAAGTACAAACCGCCTTAGAACACCCAGTATACCTTAATAATCACATGTCAATAAAATACATAAAAATACGATTTCATACATAAAAACATATTCATTTAATTGTTTGCAGAAATAAAAAATGCGGTAAAATGCTTTGCATATTACCGCTTAATGATCTAAATTGATAAAATCCTGTACATAATCAACAAAGACCCGTACGTCTCATCCGTAAATCTGATATAAATACATTGTCTATTCACAGCCACCCGTCCATCATGCCACGGGCACGCATACGTGCATAGATTCTGTTCAGCAAGCTGACAGAATGTCTTTGAAAAATAAATACGAGGGTAAAATCGAAAAACAGTTTAAAATAAAAAAATGCCTAGTTCCGGAATCGAACCAGAGACATAAGGATTTTCAGTCCTCCGCTCTACCAACTGAGCTAACTAGGCATGAGTTGCGGGAACAGGATTTGAACCTGTGACCTTCGGGTTATGAGCCCGACGAGCTTCCAGACTGCTCCATCCCGCGATAATGGGTGGAGGTGGATTCGAACCACCGAAGCAAGATGCAGCAGATTTACAGTCTGTCCCCTTTGGCCACTCGGGAAACCACCCATAATATAAAAATGAAAGCCGATGATCGGACTTGAACCGATAACCTGCTGATTACAAATCAGCTGCTCTGCCAATTGAGCCACATCGGCGTGCGGTCAGTGACCTAAAACCTAGCAACTTCGAACCCCGCACGCCGATGTGGCGATACGAGGAAAAACGAAGTTTTTCCGAGTCGAGCCCTGAAAATCAAAAGCACAACTCTTTTAAACAACTTAATGGGGCGTATAGGGCTCGAACCTATGACCCCCTGCTTGTAAGGCAGATGCTCTCCCAGCTGAGCTAACACCCCATTTTCGTTTCCACTAAAAAAGTGAAAACAACCTCAAATTATTAACTTGTAAACGACCCGAGCGGGGCTCGAACCCGCGACCTCCGCCGTGACAGGGCGGCGCTCTAACCAGCTGAGCCACCGGGCCGTATCATCAAAAATGTAAGTATATCTTCTTGAAATCATTCAAGGTACCAGTTATCTTAAAATCCTGTGATTTCAAGAAGCATGAATTGCGGGAATAGGATTTGAACCTATGACCTCCGGGTTATGAGCCCGGCGAGCTTCCAGACTGCTCCATCCCGCGACGCAAGAGAACAGCTTAGTTCATCTTAAAGTCAAATTCCGTTCCCTCAAAATTTCATACTGAAAGTGACAACATCTATTGATCAATCCTTCGATCGATTAGTGACAGTCAGCTAAATACATTACTGCACTTACACCCCTGCCCTATCAACCTGATCGTCTCTCAGGGATCTTATGTCATATAGACGGGATATCTCATCTTGAGGGGGGCTTCCCGCTTAGATGCCTTCAGCGGTTATCCCTTCCAGACTTGGCTACCCTGTGATGCAGTTGGTCCACAGCAGGTACACCAGCGGTCCGTCCACCCCGGTCCTCTCGTACTAGGGGCAGCTCCTCTCAAATATCCTCCGCCCGCGCCGGATAGGGACCGAACTGTCTCACGACGTTCTGAACCCAGCTCGCGTACCGCTTTAATGGGC
>JAILBP010000068.1:0-18678 GCA_024680835.1 Lachnospiraceae bacterium
ACCCAGCTGAGCAGAAATTCCCGTTCCTTTTCATTGCCCTTGACTGACTGGGAAGCAGCCACGATAGGCATCCATTTCTGAACGTACTGCTTTGCGGTATCGCTCTTCTTGCAGAAGATGTTGAGGTATTTTTCAGCCATCTCTTTTTTGCCCTCAAGGCAGAAGAGAAGGTAGGTTCTGGCAACATCGGCAGAAGCGTTACCCTGTGTAACATGTGCCCAGTCGATAACGTAAGCCTTGTCGTCTTCTGTTATGATGACATTCGAGGGATCGAAGTCACCGTGGCAGATCTTGGTATGTTTCGGAAGACCTTCAAGCCTTGTGTGAAGTTCGTATCTTGTGGTAGCATCAAGGCTTGTCATGCTGATCTTTCTGTTCATCTTGCTCTTAAGCTTTGTGAGCAGCGGGCTCCTCTTGCTCTGGATCTCCAGCTGGATATCCACAAAGCGGTCCAGATACTCATCTATCTTATCCGGGTTTTCCTCCATGAGCTGAGCGAGAGTCTTGCCCTCGATATACTCGTACACGATAGCCCATTTTCCATCGACTACCGTTACCTCATAAAGCTTGGGAATATTAAGTCCCGTCTCCTCGATCCTGGCCTGATTGAGTGCCTCATTCAGGATATCGGACTTGGAATAGTCCTCGCTGAAAACCTTTATACATTTATCCCCGTCGCGGTACACGGTCTTTTTGCCTCTTTCCGCGATCACATTATCAAGTTTCATGTAAATTTCCTCCCACAATATGTCATTCGGATACCCTTCGGTAAATCCTGTGTATTATTTTCCCCTTAGCATCAGGCAAGCTGCTCTGCGCCCGGCTTCTCGACTTCCGTAAAAGTCTTTCCGTAGTATGCGTTGAGATACATCTGTTTGATCTCTTCCATCAGCGGATAACGCGGGTTTGCTCCGGTACACTGATCATCAAATGCCTGCTCTACCATATCATCAAGTCTTGCAAGGAAGTCTTCCTCATCCGGAACATAATCTTTGATGGTGGGCTTGATACCGATCTTTTCCTTGAGTTCATCGATTGCCTTTATAAGGTTTTCAAGCTTCTCGCTGTCATTTGCGCCGCCGAGACCGAGATAATCAGCCACCTCAGCATATCGTGCCAATGTATGCGGATGATCATACTGAGAGAAGGTTCCCATCTTGGTGGGTACTTCGGCAGCATTGAATCTCAGAACTTCATCCAGCATGAGTGCGTTTGCAACACCGTGAGCTATATGATGGAAAGCACCGAGCTTGTGTGCCATTGAGTGACATACGCCGAGGAATGCATTAGCGAAGGCCATACCTGCCATTGTAGCCGCATTAGCCATCTTCTCTCTGGCTTCAACGTCAGTCTGTCCGTTCTCATATGCTCTGGGCAGGTATTCGAATATAGTCTTTAATGCCTTGAGAGCCAGTCCGTCAGTGTAATCCGTAGCCATTATGGAAGCGTAAGCCTCAAGTGCATGGGATACCGCATCTATACCGGACGCAGATGTAAGTCCCTTGGGTGCTGTCATATGGAAATCGGTATCTATGATAGCCATGTTGGGCAGAAGCTCGTAATCTGCCAGCGGATATTTAACTCCGGTCTTTTCATCGGTAATGACCGCAAAGGGAGTAACCTCCGAGCCTGTTCCTGCAGATGTGGGAACAGCGATAAAGTATGCTTTCTCTCCCATCTTCGGGAAGGTGTAAACACGTTTTCTGATATCCATGAAACGCATTGCCATATCCATGAAATCAACTTCCGGATGCTCGTACAGTACCCACATGATCTTGGCTGCATCCATTGCCGAACCGCCGCCTAATGCTATGATAACATCTGGATTGAATGCCTTCATCTGCTCTGCGCCTTCCTTTGCGGAAGCGAGAGTCGGATCCGGTGCAACATTAAAGAAACATGTGTAAGCTATGCCCATCTCCTCCAGTTTATCCGTGATAGGCTTTGCATTGCCGTTGTTGTACAGGAAAGAATCCGTTACGACAAATGCCTTCTTTTTGTTCATGACAGTCTTTAACTCGTCAAGAGCAACAGGGAGACATCCCTTCTTGATATATATCTTCTCCGGTGCGCGGAACCAAAGCATGTTTTCTCTCCTTTCAGCCACGGTCTTAATATTCAAAAGATGCTTTACGCCAACGTTTTCGGAAACCGAGTTTCCGCCCCATGAGCCGCAGCCCAATGTAAGCGAAGGTGCAAGTTTGAAATTGTAAAGATCGCCGATACCGCCCTGTGACGAAGGTGTATTCACCAATATACGGCAGGTCTTCATACGTGACTGGAATTCTGCCAGCTTATCCTGCTCTGTTCCAACATTGAGATAAATAGATGATGTATGACCATAACCGCCGTCAGCAATAAGCCTTTCAGCCTTGCTGAAAGCATCCTGTATATCTTTAGCACGGTACATAGCCAAAACCGGAGAAAGCTTCTCGTGAGCGAACTCCTCGGAAAGATCAACCGATTCAACCTCACCGATGAGGATCTTTGTACCTTCCGGAACGGTAACTCCGGCAAGACCGGCGATAGTCACAGGTTTCTGTCCCACGATCTTCGCATTCAGACCGCCGTTTATGATAATAGTCTTTCTGACTTTCTCAGTCTCCTCCGGATTCAGGAAGTAGCAGCCTCTGGTGGCAAACTCACGTTTAACCGCATCATATACCTTATCCAACACGATGACAGACTGCTCGGAAGCACAGATCATACCATTGTCAAAGGTCTTTGAATGTATGATGGAGTTTACTGCCAGCAGAATATCTGCCGTGTCATCGATAATGGCAGGTGTGTTTCCGGCACCGACACCAAGCGCAGGCTTACCGCTGGAATATGCTGCCTTTACCATGCCCGGACCACCTGTTGCCAGTATGATATCGGCCTCTTTCATGACCACATTGGTCATATCGAGGCTCGGAACATCTATCCACGCGATGATGCCTTCCGGTGCTCCTGCCGCAACCGCTGCCTCCAGAACAACCTTTGCAGCTGCAATGGTAGAGCCCTTTGCTCTCGGGTGCGGGCTTATGACGATACCGTTGCGTGTTTTAAGGCAGAGCAAAGTCTTAAATATAGCTGTGGAAGTGGGGTTTGTGGTGGGAATGACTGCCGCCACAACACCGATGGGCTCTGCGATGGTCTTTGTACCGAAAGCTTTGTCTTCAGCTATAACACCGCAGGTCTTCGCGTCACGGTATTTATTGTAAATATACTCGGAAGCATAGTGATTTTTGATCACCTTGTCTTCCACTATACCCATGCCGGTCTCTTCTACCGCCAGCTTTGCAAGAGGTATCCTGGCTCTGCAAGCTGCGGTGGCTGCTGCAAGAAAAATAGCATCCACCTGTTCCTGTGTGTAGGTCGCAAACTCCTGCTGCGCTTTCTTTACACGCTTCAGCGCCGCTTCCAGTTTTTCTACACTGTCTACGATCTCGTACTGTTCCATTCGTTACCTCCTGTGGTGTGATATTGATTGTCACTATTCGCAGTCACCACAACCGCATTCCACGTGTCCGCACTGCATGCGGGTTTTGTTAAGCAAGCTTACAAAACCCTGACATGCAGTACTCTATCGTCACTTCGTGACACACGTGTCATGTGGTTGTGGTGACTTATTCAGCCAATTTCAGATATAACACATCTTGGCAAGCAAGCTTGCCATCTGTGTCATATCTGAAATTGACTGCGAATAGTAATGTACTTTACTCGAAGTTTTGAAGGTCCTCTGCCTCGATGGTGACCAGAGTATCCTTGTCCGGATTCTCTACGGTGACGATGCGGGTAGCTTGGTTGGATATGGCCTTTTCCATAAAGTTACGGACATCACGGGCATTGGCGAAGTTTTCGGGCTTATGTTCAACTCTGTACTCAAACATCTCCATCGCACGTTTTTCAGCCTCCTCGGAAAGCTTGTACTGCTGCTTTTTGAGGTTGTTCTGTAAGATTTCCATCATCTCTTTGGCTGTGTAATCGTCAAAGAAAATATAATTTGCGAAACGGGATTTAAGTCCCGGGTTCGATGCCAGAAACTCTTCCATCAGGTTGTTGTAGCCCGCCACCACGACGATGAGCTCATCCCGGTGATCTTCCATAGCCTTGAGCAGCGTATCCACCGCTTCCTGACCGAAATCACCCTCGCCTTTTCCCACCGTGAGTGTGTAAGCCTCGTCAATGAAGAGTATTCCCCCGAAGGCCTCGGATATTACCTCCGACGTACGCGTTGCGGTCTGTCCCACATAGCCGCGCACAAGACCTCCTCTGTCAACCTCCACCAGCTGTCCTTTTTTCAGGACGCCAAGATATTTGTATATATCTGCCAGCTTTCTGGCAACAGTGGTCTTTCCTGTTCCGGGATTGCCCATGAAAACCATGTGTTTTGAGACGTCGCTCACCACAAGACCGGCTTCCTCGCGCATCTTCTGTACCCTGATGAGATTGACAAGGCTGTTGACCTGATGTTTTACGCTCTCAAGACCTGTCAGGGAGTTGAGATCCTCCAACAGCTCCTGTAAATGCTTTGCCTTATCTTCATCAGATTCCTTGTCTTCCACTGCAGGCTCTATCACGGTATATGACTTCTGGCTCGCCGGAAACCATACTGCATAAGAATTCAGGTACTTTTCCAGAACCTCTATGTAGGACGTAAAATTGGACATGGTGACCACGTCAGCTTCATTGTCCTGAGCAGCCATGATATATTGTCCGAAGAGCTTAAAGCAGTCGTATATCATCATGGCCTTCTGTCCCTTGTAGGGATCCGGTACCAGTTTTTTGCCTGCATCGGCCAAAACCGCATATTTCAGGGAACTGGGAACCTTGGTCTTAAAGTTGTAGTCCAGATAGTCGATATGCTCCTTGCGTTTTATGGCTATAAGCTTTTCCTGAGTGACCTCTGTCTTCAGAATATCACGGATAGTCTTGATCTCATTCTCGGATATATTACCGTCTGCGTCTACCAAAAAGACGGCAAACATCAAAAGCTCGTAGTGAAGCTTCTCTTTGAGTGTTGTACCGGAAGCCTGAATCGAGCCGACGTTTGCCCTCTGTATATCGTCCGCTATTTTATCACAGGCCGCAATGAGTGCGGTCATATCAAATTCTTTCATAAAATGAGTTACCTTATGATGTATTTGTAGACTAAATGCCTTACGATGCCCTTTGATACCCCCTCAGTCCGCTTCGCGGACAGCTCCCCCAAAGGGGGGAGCCTTTAAAAACTATATTTACTCTGCGGTAGTCATGCCAAGAGAAGCCTTGAGAGCTTCGAGTTCTGCGTCAACGGACGGAGAATCCGCACCGGAGGTGTATTTCTCGGTCAGGCTCTCAGCGGAAATGTTGTCGGCGTCAAGCTTCGCATTGGCATTTGCCTCTGCCAGCATTCTCTCTGCCTTCTGCTCGTATTTATTGAATGCATCCACATTGATGGTGCTGTTGGCTTTCTCAGCTGTCTTATTGATCTGCTCCTGAGCCTTCGCCATGGCGATCTTGGCCTTTGCAGCATCCTTTCTGGCCTCAAGGTCCTCGATATTACGAACAAGCTTATTGTAGCCTTCCTGCATCATCTGGCTGTTACGCTGTGCAACAGTAAGATTTTCCAGCAAAGACTCTCTGGTCTTTTCAAGACTCTGTTTTGCAGCCAAAAGCGTTCTGGCATCAGCTTCATTGCCTGCTCTGAGCGCATTCTCGGCTGCCTTCTGCTGGATGGCGATCTTCTCATCACACTCGGCAAGCTTTTTCTCCGCCATCTTCTCATCAGCCATAACCGCAGCCGTATCACGCTTAACATCGGCAAGATCTCTCTTGTAGTCAATAAGCAGCTGATCGATCATCTTTGCAGGATCCTCAGCCTTGTCTATAAGTGCGTTAAGATTTGCCTCCAAAATCTTCGGAATACGTCCCAGTGTCTCTGCTAAACTCATTTTTTTACCCTCCGTAAATATTTATGTTATGCCGGTCCGTCCATGACCGGAAAGTTACCCTGCAAGAGCAAGTATATCACATTTCATGGAAAAAAACCACAATTTTTGTCTTTCCTGCAAAAAGAATGTGATCTTCATATAAAACGCCCGAAATGTCCGCATATACAACAATATCCCCAACCGGACGTTAATTCCGGGAGGGGATATTCCTACATCGTTTTGTACTTTATGAAAAACAGTCTCAATCACCTGTTATATGCAATGTTCCGGCCGAGCCGCTGGGGCCTGCGGTACCCTTCACGATGACCACCGTACCCGGCTTCGTTTCATCCTCGGAGGGATAGAAATACACTGCTTGGTCCGAAGACTGAACAGGAAACTCCGCCGTTTCGGACGCATCTCCGTCTATCATGGTTATCCTGACCGGTCCACCGCTTACAGGCCTTGTGTAAACATTGAACTCCGGATCTTCATCTGTGACATATGCTATCACCCTGGTTTCATTAGGTCCTATCGCATAGGGAACACCTGTATCCGTATCACTGCTGACATTGACAACGGTCTGTTCCCACACGCCTTCGTTGGAAATGGTTTTGGGCTCAAGGTAAACATGGTAAGTTCCCTCCGCCTCTGATTTTTTCTTGTCTGTGAGCCCTTCCAGCATCCTCGCTTTGTCTGTATCTACCTTGTATCTTTTGATATCTTTATCGTGCTCACAGTCAACCGTATTATCATCGTAAAACGTCAGTCTGAAGGGCTGTCCGTCGTTATAAATATACAGCGAAAACGCCTCTGCATCGGATTCAGATGTATCTGTCTCCACTAATTCCCACTGCTTTCCCGAAAGTTCTTTGTACATACGCTCTGCTGTTTCTTCGTCAAACCCCCGCAACGTACCGACGGAATAATCCGGTGTCATGATCATTGCCGGATAAACAGAGCTTCCCTCGATGGGACACTGCACCGCAACAACATTGATATTACCGGAAACCACATCGTTTTCGTCCGCCGTCAGCTCGGACTCAGATTCTGTTTTTGTCATCGGATCCGTCAGAAAACAGACAGCTACTATACCACATACGACCATTGCAATGGCCATCACCCATATTGCCGGTTTTTTATAATTCAACACTCCTTTAATCCTCCCTTTAACACTGTTTTCGCCAAATGCCAGCGGACACGCCGCCACTAATCTTCCCCGCGTATTCAGGTCCAGCAGAGCCTGAGAATATGCTGCCTTGTAATCCCCTGTCTTATCGCGGATAACCTTTTCATCACACGCTGCCTCTATGTCTTTGCACAGCAAAATATATGCAAGCCAACACAGAGGATTAAACCAATACACCGATAAGAGCGCAAAACCAAAGGGTTTCCACCAATGGTCTCCCCGCGCGATATGCGCCTTTTCGTGGGCAGTCACAAGTTCAAGCGTTTTTCCATCCATCCCGGACGGCACGTAGATCACAGGTCTAATAACCCCCAGTATAAAAGGCGTTCCCACCTCGTCGCACTCCCTGACTCCTTCGCTTATCCCGACCGATGCCCGCACTTTACGTTTTAACAATATGAAACAGATCAGCATGTAAACAAGCATTCCTGCCACGCCGAGTATCCATATTATCCCCGAAACAAACTGTATTACCTGTAACGGATTAACGCTGTCCGAGATCTGCGGTGAGAAATTGTACTCGATAACAGGATTCACCGCCTCGTCAATGACCTTAAGCCCCGATTCTATCTGCGGCTTCCGCTCCATTGCAATATTCTGCGGAATCGTCTCACCGCTGGGCAGAAGGCTCATTTTACTCTCAACCGAAAACGGACAGATAAGCCTCGCTGCGACCAATCCCCACATCAGGCAGATAACCCACTTGGGTGCGCGCTTAAAAAACAGACGTACCGCGAGCACCGCCAATATCAGCCAGGAAGCGCTGACTGCCATATTAAAAAGCTTCAAAAACACTGCGCCCATTGCAATCACCTCTTAAATTCGTCGATCATCCTCTGTATCTCATCGATCTCTTTTCCGGTCAGCTTCTTTCGAGATGTGAAAGCCGCGATAAACGCCGGCAGCGATCCCTCGTAGGAATCCTCTATGATCTGCTCGCTCTTTGCCGAATAAAACTCTTCTTTTCCAACCAGCGAAGTCACGATACCGTCCAAATTCTGAAGCAGTCCCTTTTCACACAGTTTCTTAAGAACCGTATATGTAGTCGCTTTTTTCCAGTCCAGCTCCTTTGCGCAGAGCTTCACAAGCTCCCCGGATGCGATGGGTTCATTCGCCCAGACGATATCCGCAAAACGCTCCTGCACCGCCGCCAATTCTATGTTTTTCATATCTTTCTCCTTTTGGTCTATTCCTGTCGACCACTTTAGTCTACACCCATAGACCAAATATGTCAATACTTTTTTTCAAAAAAATAAAAGACCGCTCATTACGCAGTCTTTTACCTTAAAACATACACTCTCTATTCAGCCAGTTTTGAGGCAATATAGTACAGTATTCCGCACTCGTCCTCCTGCCACAGCCTCTGGCTGTTCTGTACACCGCACTGCAAGGTGCCGCCTCCCGGAAAACGGGCGCAGAGCATGGAATTGACGTCTGCCTTTTCAAGAACAGTTCTTAGCTCAGGCTCACTGTTTTCCCTTTTATCTGCCTTCGGCTTTTCTCTGCCTTTGGCTCTGTATCTGCCTTCGGCTATTTCTCTGTTTTTTCTTTATTTATCTGCCTTCGGCTTTTTCTCTGCCTTCGGCTCTTTCCCGGCTCTGTGTTTTCTCAGCTTTAGTACAATAGTCATAAACACTATCAACACCAGCAATCCCGCCGCGCAGGCACATGCGATGTAAACCCAAGAAGGAACATGTATTGCGGTATCCACCACGGCATACGTTCCGGAACGTCCCTGCATAGTGACCTGAATGTATCCGCCTCTGTTCAGGAAATCCGCACTCTGCCAGGTGCCGTCTTTTAATTCATACACCGAAACCTTAGTGTACGGATTGTATATCCTCACAGGAAACTGATCCCTATTCTCAAGTTCAAGCTCTCCCAGTTCCACATCATATACCACAAAATCCTTCTTCTCTTCAGGTATTCCGTGACTGTCATCATATAAGACCTTTGCGGTAAACATTGTGTTTTCGGTAAAATTGCCCTCGGCATAGGCGAGGATGCGCTTTTCGTTTATGAGATCATCCGTGGTCGCCACTGTACTCTCAGCAGGCAGTGTGCTGATGATGTCATGATATTCGCCTTCCACATAGATATTACTCTTTATCTTTTTGCGGGTTATTTCTCCCCACACTCCGTAGCAGCCTTCCCTCTCCGGGAATTCGGGAAATACCACCTCTGACGACTCTGCGCCGTATTCAAACTCGCTCTCCTCCAGTATCTCATCCTCTATCATGAAGATCACTTTCAGATGCTTGAAGTCTTCGGGCAATCCCGGGCGACTCAGCAATTCCTTGTAGGTTATCTTGTCCGCCGCATTTTCATAGCCTATGTTATCGATGCCGTACACCTCATCCGAAACATAGCTGTTTCCGCTGACAACACCGGCCCATACGGAGGTGTTGTCCTCCTCAACCGCTATCTGTCCCGCAATGGCGCCGAATCTGGCTTTCGCATCCAGAAGATCCACCATGGAACAGCAGTTTTTAAGGGTGAGAGCGTAACCGGCTATTCCGCCCACATTTTTAGCTCCCTCAAGACGGCAGATTGAGTAACAGTTCAGGACGGTACCTGTGGACTCACCCACGATACCTCCCACGAATCCGCCCTCGGTACTGCTGATCCAGCCGTAGCTCTCGCAGCCTCTCACTGCGCCGATCTTCACGAATCCGCTTATTCCGCCTGCTCCGTCTTTTTTTGCGGTGACCTTGCCGTAGTTTTTACAGCCGTTGACAAGACAGGCCGTGGTGTACTCGTAATTCAGCCTGAAGGATACGCTGCCTGCGGCATTCTCCTCCTGATCGTCGGTATCCACCGACATAGCACCCACTATGCCGCCGACATTGATATCTCCCTCCGTCACACCGTTATTAACGCAATGGTCCATGCGCCCCGCTGTGATATCGTCCAGCCTGTCTTCCTCAACTTCCTTGTAGTAATCTTTGAGGCTGTCGGACTCGGATATTTCCATCTCGTCCACCTCGGACGCCACAAGATTGTATATCACATTAACCTGATCATTTACCAGCTTTAGATCCGAATCTATCACGGTGCCATAATCACTTCCCACATCAGCTATGTGCTTAAGACTCTCAGTGACACCATCCAGCTGGTCCTTAAGATTATCGGTCTCTGCGGTAAAATCGTCTCCAAGGTAACTGAAGGAAACATCATCCAGCGCATTTACGTATATCAGGATATCCTCCAGCTCATTCACAGCATTTGACAGATGGGTGAACACTGCCTCCAGATCATCCGACACCTTCTGAACGTCATCCGAGATTATTTTGGTGTAGGTCGAGGTGTTCTGTACCATTACATCCGAATTCGTATCAAGGTAGGCAGCATGAACAGACATATCCTCATTCAGCTCTTTAATGCTTGACACGGATCCGTTTATGGATGTGACCTCCGGACCGTCTACCTCCGGCAGATCAACGCTCAGTATCTCATCCAGAAGATCACTGATCCTCTGCCTGTCTTCAGGATTCAGCTGCACCGTTTCAGCTTCCGCGTAATCACCTATAATAGTCTTTATCTCATTTGTGTCGGTCTGAATCGTCTTATAAGCCTTATCCAGTTTGCTGTATATTTTATCCACCTGTTTGGAAATATTATCAGCCTCTTTTGACATGTTGTTGAGGTCGTTATATATGGCCGTTAGCTCGTTTGATACCAGAGTGTAATCCCTCTCAAAAGCATCCGAGGCATCTTTGATATCACTTGTCAGCTTTTCCACGTCACCGTTTGTTCCCGCTGCCTCATCCATAGCTGCTTTCAGTTCCTCCAGAACCGCGGGAAAAGCATCCATCACATAGTCCGCCTCCTCCAGCAGGGAGTTGATGGCTTCTGTGTTATCGTTTACGTATTGTGTTGCTATGTCATTTATCTTTCCTGCTGAATCCGTCGTACCGTCAGCATAGGATTTCAGCTCGTCAGTCTCGTCGTTAAGACCGAGGTTTGCCTTCTCGATATCATCCAGGAGCTTTTCTATGAGCTCATGAAGCCGGTCCACCTCTTTGGTGAGGGTGCCGGTCTTCTGCATCCTGATGTCCGGCTCCTGCTGCCCTGCGATACCGCCTATATCCTTGCGGCCGTAGACTTTTCCGTTGTTGGTGCAGGAAAGGATCACGCCCGTGGTCCTGCCGCATATACCGCCTATGTTGTAGCCTGTATGTGAATAACCCACCACGCCATCGTTGATGGAATTTGCTATAACGCCTGTGGAATAGCCCGCGATACCTCCCGTATCCGTTCCGCTCTCCACCTTAACCGTAGTCTCGTTGGAGGCGATCTGAGTCAGTATGTCAAGTCCTATGGCGTCATTTTCCTCAACCCAGTCGCTGTTGTCGTTGACATTTGAAATATTAAGGCTTTCCTTTATGATGCCCCTGTTCTCACCTGCAAGACCTCCGGTATAATAATAGCCTTTTATGCGTCCGCTGCAGGTGCATTTTTTGATGACTCCCGACGCATCATTGATGCCTGCCATTCCGCCGGTCTGGGTCTTGCCCGAAACATTGCCTCTGAATGAGCAGTTTACGACCGTGCCGCTATTGACACCGCAAAAACCGCCCACAGCCTCGTCATCATCATCCGAAGCCACGGTTCCGTAAATATCCAGATTTTTCACCACACCCTCAGTTCCGATGTAGCGGAAAAAACCCACAACAAATCCGTTGCCCCTGTACTCGTAATTTCTGATGGAGAAACCGCTGCCGTTAAAGGTTCCGTTGAAGTACGGAATATATGTAAAATCATCACCCTTTAATGTGATATCCGCAGTCAGTTTTACGGTCTTTCCTTTTGACCAACCGTCCTCATGACAGTGTCCGGCCAGTTCTCCAAGATCCTTCTCCGAAGAGATCTCTATGACATCTGCATCCCATTTTTCAATGTTTTCCGCAGCAAAGCCGGTAACACTGCCGGTAAATGCCAACTGTGAAAACATCACGATAAAACTCAATACGAAGGCCGTGACACGGCTCAGGATACTTTTACTCATGATCCCTCACCTCCAATCCTTCATCGTCCGAAATCCCTGCATTAACCAGCCTGTCCGAATCCTCACGTCCGGCCGCACTGCCGCGGCTGACCGCATCGCCGGAGGCTCTCCTGTCAGCCAGCTGGATGATGCCGTTGGCTTCTCCGTATATAACGCCCCTCATCTCACCTACAAAGTATCCGTTGATATTACCCTGCATAAGACCGTTCACCCGCACAACGCCCGAGAGCTGCTCGGTGCGGATGGGCATTGAAACCCTGAATGATGTTTTCTCTATGATGTGCTCACCTAACAGCAGTATCTGCGGCAGCACGAACATTACGATAAATATTGATATTATGGTACCACGCCCCAGACACTGACCGATACCGCAGATAGCGCCGTCCGAGGACATCTGTCCTATCACGATGCCTGCAAGCGCCATCATTGAACCGCTGGTCACTATGGTGGGGAAAGCAAAATTCATGGTCTCGATGATAGCCTGTTTTTTGGGCATCTTATCCTTCAGTTCCATGAAACGGCCCGATATGACTATGGCGTAATCGATATTGGCACCCATCTGGATAGAGCTGACTATCAGATAACACATGAAGAACAGGTTATTATCTGTCGCAGCCGGGAATGAGAAGTTCACCCAGATGGCACCCTCTATTACCATGATCAGCAGCACGGGCATACCCGCAGACTGGAAGGTAAACAACAGCACCACCAAAACCGCCAGCACCGACACAACGCTGACCACCATGTTGTCCACCTGGAATGTTTTGTAAAGATCATACTCGCTGGTGGAATTTCCCACCACGATGACCTGACCGTCCGGATAGTATTTCTCTGCGGTCTCGCGCATCGTATCTATGAATGCGAAGGTATCATCCCCCTCCTCGGGAAGGTTCAGGTAAACCAGCATACGGCTGTATTCCTCGCCCTGCAGCTGGTTTTTGGCTATCATGATCTTATCGTAAGCGTCATACAGCGTATCCCGGACCTCATCATCCAGGTCCACATAACCCTCATCCACCTCGTCATGCACAAATATCAGCATGTCTATCAGCGGAACCGAGTAGGAAGAAAAACCGTTCACCAGCTTGGCGTAATTTTCGTCCTCCAGGGCGTAAGCCGTATACACAAGCTCCGCCACTTCGTAATCCAGCTCCAGAAGCTCCGCGAATTCCCTGGGCTTGAGCTTATCCGTGAGACAGTACCCATCCATTGCCTCAGTGTTGGAAAGCCCGGTCACATGATCGACCTCATCATATTCCTCCAGGGATCTTATAAGCTTTTTCTCCGTCTCATAGCTGCCTGCAGGAATGACCAAGGCCACAAAGTTGCTCTTTCCGAAACTCTCGGCGATATATTCGTCCGTTATCTGCTGTTCATTCTGTACCGGCGTTTCCAGCATTGAATACCCGTAAACATAGGGACATTTACTCTGCATTATATAAGCCCCCACCAGCACCACCAAAAACAGGGGCGGTATCACAAATCTGGTGACAAAATCGAACTTTCCCACAAAGGGGATCTTCGGTATAAGATTTTTATGTTTTGTCTTGTCGATGGCATTACCGAACAGCATTATAAGTCCGGGCATCAGCAGGAACACCGACAGAAGACTTAAGACGATAGCCTTGATAAGGCATATGGCCATATCCGAGCCTATACCGTACTGCATGAAGAGCATGGCGATAAGACCGCCTATGGTGGTCAGGGAGCTGGAACTGATCTCGGGGATCGCTTTACTCAGAGCCACTATATCGGCCTCTCGGATTGGAAGCTTTTTGTGTTCCTCCTTGAACCTGTTACAGAATATGACAGCGTAATCCACAGAGAGCGCCAGCTGAAGCACCACGGTCACCGAGTCGGACACGAATGATATGGTGCCCATCAGGTAATTGGTACCCTTGGTGATAAGGGCTGCCGCACCAAAGGTCAACAGCAGCACCGGAACCTCCGCAAAGGTCTCGCTGGTCAAAAACAGGATTGATACCACTATGATGGCCACGATGACACTGACAGTGTTCATCTCGTTTGTGATCTGCTCTGCCGACGCATCACCCATCGAGGTAGAAACATAGATATCGTAGGACGAGAGCATTTCCTTCACTTCGTTAAGGGCAGCCAAAGCCCTGTCATCATCCGCTTCATATTTGAATGTTATGCTGTAAAGAGCGGAGAAATTGTTGTAATGCTCCGACGTCTCATCAAATGTCAGCATTGCCACGGTATCCATGTCCTCTATCTTTTCGGCAATGTCTTTGGCATCCTCCAGGGTAATGTTGGTCACCATGATGTCCGCGGTACCGTATGTCGTGAACTGCTCATCCATAAGGTCAAGTCCGCGCCTGGTCTCAGTGGTCTCAGGCAGATATGCTGCCAGGGCGTTTTCCACCTTGACCCAGTTCATGGCCACTATTGAGAAAATGATGGCTAATACGAATAACAGAAAAAAAAGATTTCGTCTGTCCACAATAAATGTGGCGACCTTGATCATAAAACTGCTTCCTTCGGGCTTTTTGCCCTGTGTCTCTTTTGACAAAAAAACATCTCCTTTCTTAACTCCAAGTGACATTATAGCACCGGTCCGGAAAAAAGACACACAAAGAAAAGAGAGTTTCCATGCTTTTTCATGTAAATCTGCATAATAAAAGGACCTCCGCAGAGGTCCCCTGCAAAACGCTCGCCCTTTGATGTTGAAAAAGACCTCCGCGCATGGTAGAATGACCGGTGTTGACTTGTAAAGCATGTATCAGAAAAGAGAAAACATGAGATTCATATCCAAATACATACACAACTACAAAAAAGAAGCGGTATTGGCGCCTCTGTGCAAGCTTTTCGAGGCGACGCTGGAGCTTTTCATACCGCTCATCATAGCCCGGATGATCGACAAAGGCATCACATCCGACCCGGCAAATGCCGACAAGATCTTTATCCTTAAGATGGGACTTTGCCTCGTAGCTCTTGCGGCAACGGGACTTGTGATATCCGTCACGGGCCAGTTCTTTGCCGCAAAAGCAGCCACGGGATTTGCCGCCTCGGTGAGACGTGATCTTTTTTCCCATATAATGGGTTTTTCCTACAGTTCTCAGGATTCCATCGGGACCGACACTCTCATCACAAGGCTCACAGCAGACATCAACCGCCTGCAGAGCGGCGTGAACATGACCTTAAGGCTTTTGCTGCGCTCCCCCTTTGTGATCTTAGGCGCCATAGTGATGTCCTTTACGGTGGATGTGAACTGCGCAATGGTCCTCGCCATCGTGGTACCGCTGCTATCTGTCGTCGTGGTGAGCCTGGTACTCATTACACTCCCGCTCTACGAGAAGAACCAGAAAAAAGTGGACGCTCTGCTGCTGTCCGTAAAAGAAAGCCTCGATGGCATCCGTGTGATCCGCGCTTTCACTCTGGAAAAAGAGAACGCCCGCGAAAACACAGACCGTAACTATGCCGTGTATGATGCCTCGCGCCATGCCGGACATATTTCCGCGATACAGAATCCCCTGACACTTCTGATGATCAACATAGCCACCATCCTGTTGATCTACAAAGGTGCCATCCGGGTTGACGAAGGGATCCTGACCCGCGGTCAGGTTGTAGCTTTGGTCAATTACACCTCCCAGATACTGGTGGAACTGGTAAAGACCGCCAACATGATGATCACTCTCACTGCTGCCATAGCAAGCGGAAAACGCGTGACAGCAATACTGGAAAGTCCTGTGGAAGAGCCTGTTTCAAGGAAGGCATCTCCCGTGGATGGCCAAACGCCTCTCGTATCCTTTGATAATGTTAGTTTCAAATACCATGACGATTCCGATGCAGCAGTCAAAAACCTGAGCTTCAGCGCCTGCAAGGGACAGCTCATCGGCATTATAGGTTCCACCGGATGCGGAAAGACCACAGTTGCAAACCTGATCACGGGCGCCTACAAGCCCACCTCGGGAACCGTTGATGTTTCCGGCGAGATCGCTGTGGTACCGCAAAAAAGCGTTCTCTTTTCCGGCAGCATTGCAGACAACCTTAAGTTTGGAGATAAAAACGCAAGCGAGGAAAAAATGTGGAGCAGCCTGTCCGTTGCAGATGCCGCAGACTTTGTCAGACAAAAAGAGGGAGGACTTTCCTATACAGTCACTCCGGGAGGCAAAAATTTTTCCGGCGGTCAGAGGCAGAGACTTTGCATCGCAAGGGCATTATGCAAGCCTTCGGACATCCTGATCTTAGACGACTCCGCCAGCGCTCTGGATTACGCCACTGAGAGGAAACTCAGGGATAACCTTTTGAATATGCCTGACCGACCGCTTATCTTCTGGATCTCCCAGCGTGCCGCTTCCATAGTGAGTGCAGATCAGATACTGGTGCTGGAGGACGGTGAGTGTGCAGGCCTCGGAAACCACGAGACATTACTGAAGGAGTGCGAGACTTACCGGGAAATATACGAATCCCAGAACTGATCCAAATACACAGCTCATTGCGAAAAGCATTAACCAATATTTCAATTACATCATCAAAACAAACATGAATAAAAAAACACTTTCAAAACTTCTAAAATACGTTTCAAGATACAAGATCTGCGCGGCAGGGTCCCTGATCTTTTCCGTGCTGTCAGTGGTCTGCGCTTTGTACCTGCCCATATTAAACGGCCGTGCCATAGACTGCATCATCGAAAAAGGCAGTGTGGATCTTCCCCGGATCGCCACCATCTTAATCGAGGCCGCATTTGTTATCGCCGCGGGTTCTGTTTTTCAATGGATCATGACCTTGATAAACAACCGCCTGGTCTTTTCCGTCGTAAAAGACATAAGACAGGACGCCCTTGATGTCATACAACGCCTCCCCTTAAGCTATGCCGATTCGCACAGCACCGGCGACATTGTAAGCCGCATCATAACCGATGCCGAACAGATCGGTGACGGTCTGCTCTTAGGCTTTTCCCAGACTTTTACAGGCGTTATGACGATACTCGGCACTCTGGTTTTTATGCTGAGACTTAACATCACCGTAACAGCGATCGTAGTGGTGATAACTCCCCTATCCTTATTTGTGGCTTCTTTTATAGCCAAAAACACACACAAGTATTTTACAGCCCAATCCGAGACCCGTGGAAAACAGACCACACTCATAAATGAAGTCATATCCGAGGAAAAAACAGTCCAGGCGTTTAACATGGGTGGGCATTATATCGGTGCTTTTAATGAGATAAATGACGATCTCGAAAAAACATCCCTGAAAGCCACCTTCTATTCTTCCCTGACAAACCCCTGCACAAGGTTTGTCAACTCCTGCATATACGCAGCTGTTGCCGCTATAGGCGCATTGAACGTTATCTCAGGCGGTATGACGGTGGGAAGCCTCACCATATTCCTGAGTTACGCCGGACAATATACAAAACCCTTCAACGAAATATCATCCGTACTGACGGAACT
The DNA here is from genome assembly GCA_024680835.1 of Lachnospiraceae bacterium. Classification (GTDB taxonomy): domain Bacteria; phylum Bacillota; class Clostridia; order Lachnospirales; family Lachnospiraceae; genus RGIG6904. Next base: position 17,506 of record JAILBP010000068.1, read on the forward strand.
TCAAAACGCAGCTGTATGCGCAGGACGGCTTTTTGAACTGTGCGAAACTCCGAAATACACTCCGGAGGAGATATTCACGGCAGAAGAGATCTGTGTAGCTTCTGACGGTTACAAGTCTCATACAGACGCCATTACCATAAAAGACACGAAAACGCCCCGGGCTCAGTCAGATCCGGTCGCTCTCTCCGGCACCTCCGGAAATGTGGGATTCGATAATGTAAGCTTTTCTTACACACCGGACAAACCCCTGATCCGTAATCTCAATCTGAATATCACAAACGGCATGCACGTCGCTATCGTGGGTCCTACCGGTTGTGGCAAAACAACTCTCATCAATCTGCTGGAAAGATTTTACGACGTCAATGAAGGAAAGATAAACCTGAACGGACAAGGCATAACCGAAATGCCTTATCACGGACTTCGAAAACATTTCGGCATGGTACTGCAGGAAACATGGATCAAGACCGGAACCGTCCGCGACAATATCTGCATAGGAAAACCCGACGCAACGGACGAAGAAGTTGAGAAAGCCGCAAGAGCCGTACACGCTCACAGTTTTATCAAAAGACTTCCTCACGGATATGACACCATGTTGGGTGAAGGCGGATCAGTGTTATCTGCCGGCGAAGCGCAGCTCTTATGCATCTGCCGTGTCATGATAGCCATCCCGTCCATCCTGATACTGGATGAGGCCACCAGTTCCATAGACACGCGCACAGAACACCGCATACAGCGTGCTTTCAGCAAGATGACCGCTGGCAGGACAAGCTTCATCATAGCCCACCGTCTCTCCACCATCAAAAACTCGGATCTGATCCTGGTGATGAAGGACGGTAACATCATAGAACAGGGCGATCACAACTCACTCATGAGCTTCGGAGGCTTTTACAGCGAGTTGTATAACAGTCAGTTCGTCCTTCAATAGACATGATCTTTGGTCGGATTCGTATATGGATCCGGTTTACACAGTTGGAACCATTTCAGATCATAACTTCATCATGATGGTTCTCCCCCGAAAGGAAAGGTGATAAAATGGCAAAGATAAATGATCCCGAAACATTTTTTGAGAATCTTCAGTCTGCGGCAGTGCACGACCTGAATTTTATAATCGAGCAGAATTCCGCACCCTTTCGCAAGCTGATGAGCTACTATCAGTGCGCCATCTACGAGATC
>JAILBP010000221.1:0-2985 GCA_024680835.1 Lachnospiraceae bacterium
CGCCCACATTTATCTCCCGGCCCAATATTCTGTTTTTTTCGCCTGATCTGTCTGTTATGTTTTGCATAGAGCGATTATACCACAAAGCAACGAGGAAAATGCTAATTTTTCAAAATACTAATCCGGATAACATTGCTGAAGGTCCAAAAAAGCCCCGGGGAAACCCGGGGCTTGCTGTCTGTATGATATTGGCTGTGAATATTGTCAAGAGTTTTTCAAATGTTCCGGTCATATCACCCATTCCTTTTAGGTAATCAACATATCTGTCGTATTAATACTTTTCTTACCGGTCAAGATCACCTTGTTCTCTCCAGTTATCCAGTTTAAGATTATCTATATCCGCAAAATCTTTGGTATTATCCGTAATAAGTGTGTAACCTTTAGATCTTGCGTGTGCTGCTATCATTTTATCTCTGTCCTGATTCTGTTTTTCCTTTTTCTTTTTCTTCAGTTCGGCAAGAATCTGTCCGAAATGAACAGCCGCTTTTGTATCAAAATCCAGGATAGGTATGCCGGCCAGAATATTATTTATAGCCTCTCTGTTCCGCTCCGGATATTTGCTGTTCATTATACCGTATTCCAATTCCGCATAAGTTACAACAGAAATGCAGACATCATAACCTATATGTGCAGCAAGTGTCTCTGTACATTTAGAATCCGGATGTCTAAGACAAAATATGAGTATATTGGTATCGAGCATATACATGATCACAATTCCACCCTTGTGTTTAATACTTCTTCTGGTCTTCCGTCTGCAAGAAAGTCATCGGAAAGCATAGATAAACCGGTATTAAAAGCATCCTTCAAAGATGTCTTCGGTGTGATCACAAGGGATTCACCCACTCTGTTGATAATGACCTCAATATCATCAAACTGGTATTCTTTTGGGATTCTGATTGCCTGACTTCGTCCCGACATAAAAGGTTTTGTAGTGTGAAATGCTAATGCTTCCATGGTGAGTTCCTCCTTTATGTCTATATGATATATCGTGATATATCACATGTCAAGTTTTATCTATGAAAGCATCAGCCAAACAACGAATCCATCAACCTCACGGAAGCCATGGCATCCTTGGTGTAATAATCCGCGCCGATCTCTTCGGCTATGCGCTCTGTCAGCACTGCGCCTCCAACCCAGATAGGCACATTGCAGCCTGCCTTGTGAAGAGCGTCTATGGTTCGCTTCATGTTGGCGACGGTTGTTGTCATAAGTGCGGAAAGACCGATGGCCTTAGCGCCGGTCTTCTGCCAGGCAGCGACCACATCCTCGACCTTCACGTCCTTGCCGAGATCTATCATGTCGTAACCGTAGCTTTCCAGCACGACCTTCACAATGTTTTTTCCGATGTCGTGGATGTCGCCCTCCACGGTACATATCATCACGGGACCTTTCTTTTCCTCAGATGCGGTAAAGGTCTCCTGTACCACCTCGAAGGCAAGCTTTGTGGTCTCTGCAGCCTGTATCAGCTGAGGCAGGTAGATCTTTCCCTTCTCGTAATCTTCTCCCACCTTATTGAGCGCCGGGATGATGACCTCATTTATGAGCGTCATGGCATCGCTCTTGTCCAGCTCTGTCTTCGCCTGTGCTTTGACGGTATCTTTCATACCTTTGCATATCATGTAGAAAAGGTCCATCTCGCCGGATGCAGGTGCCTTATCAGCCGAGCCCGGCGTCTTCGCACCGTCACCGGCCGGTGTTCCCGCCGCCTGAGCGCCTGCCGCGGGCGCTGTCACAACATCCGCGGCATGTCTCTCTATATATTTTGCACCGTCCACATCAAGATACTGCAAAACATTGAATGCATCGATGCAGCTCATCATACCCTCATCCAAAGGATTCATGATGGGCATTGTAAGTCCTGCCTGCATGGCCATGGTGAGGAAGGTTCTATTCAAAAGCGGTCTGTTGGGAAGACCGAAGGAAACATTGGAAACTCCGAGCACCGTCTGGTTGCCCATCTTGCGCACTTCCGTCACAGCCTTCAAGGTCTCACGCACTTCTTTCTGCTGAGCGGAGGCAGTGAGCACGAGGCAGTCGATAACCACGTTTTCCCTGCGGATGCCGTAACTTTCCGCAGTCTCTATGATATGTTTTGCCATGCCGACTCTCTCTTCTGCAAGAAGCGGCACCTCATCTCCTAATGTCAGACCTATCACTACACCGCCGTATTTTTTTACCACAGGCAGAACGTTTTTCAAAACCGCAGGCTTTGCGTTAACCGAGTTGATAAGCGGCTTTCCGTTGTAATAACGGCAGGCTGTCTCTATAGCTTCTGCCGAAGAGGAATCGATCTGAAGCGGCAGGTCTATGACCTCCTGCAGCATGGGTATCACGATCTTCATGGTCTCGGACTCATCTATGCCCGGAAGTCCCACATTAACGTCCAAAACATCGGCTCCGGCTTCTTCCTGTCTCAAGCCCTCCCTCACAAGTTCATCAAATCTGCTCTCCCTTAAGGCCGCCTGCATCTTCTTTTTGCCGGTGGGGTTAAGTCTCTCGCCGCAGATAACCACCTGCCCCTTAAAGGTCACGGTCTTCGTGCCGGAAGAAACCTTGGTAAGATAGGGGTTCTCCCTTGGTTTGACCCCCGAAGGCATTGTCTTTTTAAGCTCTGCTATAAAATCCGGAGTAGTACCGCAGCAGCCTCCGCACACCGCAAGACCGCCTTCCGCGTATGGCTTCAGGCTATCGCAGAATTCCTGAGGTGTCAGCCTGTAGATAGTCTCGCCGTCCACCAGATCCGGCAGTCCCGCATTTGGCTGAACCATAACCGGAACGTGGGCATACTGTAAAAAGCTTTCGATGACAGGCGCAAGCTCCGCCGGTCCCAGTGAGCAGTTCACGCCCACCATGTCTGCGCCGAGACCTTCCGCAATGTTCACGAAAGTCTCCACATCCGTGCCTGTCATGGTGCGGCCGCTCTTTTCGAAGGTCATGGTGACAAACACCGGCAGATCGCAGTTTTCTTTGGCTGCCAGAAGCCCT
>JAILBP010000232.1:0-3812 GCA_024680835.1 Lachnospiraceae bacterium
CCGAGCCTGACACCAGACCGAACACAAGGGCTACCGCCGCACATTTTACAAGCTTGATGCCGAATCCGCTGTTCTTTCCCTGCTGCCTTGCAAGCCTTTTGGCTTCCCTTCTGGCCTCACGCTTTGCCGCTTTTTCTGCTGCCGAGCTGTCCACATTTTTGAACTTCTCATAATAGGGATTGCCACCTGTGAAACCCTGGGCATTATAGGAACCGGTGTAGGAATACTGCCCGTTATTCACGCCATTTCCGGTGTTCGCATTATTTGCGGTATAGGGATTGTACTGATTATATCCGTTGTTATCCGTGTACGAACGTGTATACGGCGGCGTGTTCGGCGAAATACCGCCGCCTGCGCCTGCGGTGTTCACATTCGACTGATTCATATTCACCGGCTCAGCATTTGCCGGATTCGCATTAACCGGATTCGAACTAACCGAACCGGCGTTTACCGGCTCAGCGTTTACCGGCTCAGCGTTTACCTGATTCACATTTGCGGGATCCGTCTGTTGTCCCGACATATTGTCCGGCGTCACATTTCCCTGTTCGTAGATTTCATGTTCATCCATAACTATACGCTTCCTTTCATCCATAGGCCGGTTTCCCGGTCAAACATTAAGTTTGTTTGCTCTTATGGTTACGTATGATAATAACAAATTGTGTTCTGTTTGTGAATAAAATTCGTCATATCTGTGATTAATTGTGAAAAAAAATACGGAGCACTATCCATGCTCCGTATTGATCAGTCTGTCGCCTGTGTTTCGTTGTCAAAATCATCCGGCGTGATCTCTCCGCTGCCGTCAACGGCCGCCTTGTTATCGCCGTTTCCGATGCCCATACCGGCTGTATTCTGGATTGCGGTGCTGTATGCCTGTACCGTGTTGGACGGCACATAGGCCTCATCCTCGTACAGGAATCTGTGCAATGCCGTAACATTGGATGCCAGATCACATGGCACCACCACGGCTCCCACACCCTTTCCCAGTGTGACGGCGTTCTTGGAGAAGGGGAATCCCACTGTATCGCTGAGTTCATAATCCAGCATCGATGAAGCCAGCGCTATGAGTTCCGCATTTGTATAACTGGTGTAGATCTCCGGGAATACCGTGTCTATTATGTTGTTCAATGTATTGATATCGCAGGCTTTCGCTTTTTTTACCAGCTCGTTTATGACCCTGCGCTGTCTCTCCGCACGCTTGAAATCGCTGCCCGCCGTAGAACGGATCCTGCAGTAAGCCGTAGCCTGGGTACCGTCCAAAAGATGAACCCCCGCACCGTATATGTCATTGGTGGTGATGCCGGTGGCTTTTGCGGTAGTCTTGGCATGTTTGTTGATATAGAAGACTTCCGAGCTGGTCACATCTATCTCGACACCGCCCAGAAGATTCACAACATCCGTCACAGCCTTGAAATCCACGGTGATGTAATTGTGGATATCCAGATCCAGGCTCTTATTCAGCATCTGTATCGCCTGCTCCGCACCGCCCACATGGTAAGCACGGTTACATTTGTGAAGGCTGTTCTCCGTCGACATGGGCTCAGTGTCCAGAAACGTATCCCTGTATATGGACACCAGCTTTACATCCTTGGTGTCATTGTTGATGGAAGCCACCAGGATAACGTCCGAATTACCGCTCTCCGCATGCCCGTTGTAGAGATTGTCCACACCGAACAGTGCAACACTGGTGTATCCCAGCTGTTTCTCGACACTCTCCTGCGGTATCTCAGTCATGTTGATACCGAGATGCTCAGCCTCCACATGGGTTCCCACGTTTTCTGCTACGGTCTCATGTTTTTGTATCTTGTCCACGGAACGCCAGATATACAAAAATCCTGCCAGTCCTACCAGTATCAAAAGCTCGCAGGTCAGCAGCACTATCTTTCCGATCCTGCGCCTTTTGTATTTGTTTTTATTAGCACTCATGATATTTATGTACTCCTCCCGGCCCCGGTTCAACTCCCCGAAACCGGTGGGCTAAAGTAATATACCGCCAAACAACCGTTTTGTCAATATACTACTCTTCTACCGGCTCCTCCGGAACATCGGATGTACAGAACGGGCACTTTACTGCCTTTATCGCGATCTTGCTCTTGCAATACGGGCAATCCTTCTCTGTGGGAGCCTTCGGTTCCTCTTTTTTCTTGCCCACTGCCATTGCAGTATTCACCGACTTGATGATGATGAAGAGGATGAGCGCCATGATCAGGAAGTTCAGTATTGCCGAAATAAATGAGCCGTAATCAAAGACTACGCCCTTCACTTCAAACTGACCACCCACCAACATAAGATTGCCGGCCTCGTCTTTCTCCACACCACCCGTGATAAGAGCGATCAGCGGGTTGATAAAGCTGGCTGTAAGCGCTGTCACTATGTTCTGGAATGCGGCACCGATGATGACACCGACTGCCAGATCCATAACATTGCCTCTCATAATGAACTTCTTGAATTCCGCAAAAAATCCTTTGCTCTTCTCTCCTACTGCCTTTACGTTCACTTTCTTTTCCTCTGCCATTTTCTTTTTCTCCCTTCTGTTGTTATAATGCACAAAAAAATATTTAAAAATTTTACAACATTGTGCACACTTAAGTTTTTGGTATTGATACTATAATCAATGTAAAAACCCCCCAATACATTATATAATTTTACTATACCCCATAGTAAAATACCTTCTCCAAAAGACAAACAACATTTGCTGTTTGTCTTTTTTTGTTACTATTCTCAGCCATATTACGGCAGCTGCGAATAGTAACAACATCTATCTATATATTTATGCAAACAAAGCCTCAAATTCTGCCCTGTTTATCTTCTCTTTCTCAAGCAAAAGCTCAGCACATGCGTGCAGAACGCTCTCATGCTCTTTTATGATAGCCGAAGCCTTCGCATAACACTCATCCATAATGCGCTTTACTTCGGAATCGATCATACCGGCGACTTTCTCGGAGCACCCCTTGGCATGACCTATATCCCTGCCTATGAACACTTCCTCGTCCGAATCGTAATTGACCAGTCCCAAAGTCTCCGACATGCCGTATTTGGTCACCATATCCCTGGCATGGGCCGTAGCATGCTTTATATCCTGCGAAGCACCTGTAGTCACATCACCGAATATCATCTCCTCTGCGATACGTCCTCCGAGAGATACCATGATATCCTGCAGGATCTTGCCCTTAGTCAGGAACATCTCGTCCTTCTCCGGCAAGGGCATTGTATAACCTGCCGCACCTGCTCCGGTGGGTATTATGGAAACCGAATACACAGGTCCCACATCCGGCAATACATGAAACAGTATCGCATGACCTGCCTCATGGTATGCAGTGATCTTTTTCTCTTTATCTGAAATAATACGGCTTCTCTTCTCCTGACCGATGCCCACCTTCACAAATGAAGCCTTGACATCCGCAAGATTGATGAATTTTCTACCTGCTTTTGCCGCAGCTATGGCAGACTCGTTCATAAGATTCTCGAGATCCGCTCCCGTAAAGCCCGCAGTAGTCCTTGCGATCTCATCGAGATCAACGTCGTCTGCCACCGGCTTATTCCTGACATGGACATCCAGTATCTCCCTGCGTCCGCCCACATCGGGTCTTCCCACGCTGACTTTTCTGTCGAAACGACCCGGTCTCATGATGGCGGGATCCAGTATATCCACACGGTTTGTGGCAGCCAGCACTATGATACCCTCATTGTTTCCGAAACCGTCCATCTCCACCAGCATCTGGTTGAGGGTCTGCTCCCTCTCATCGTGTCCGCCGCCCATACCTGTTCCGCGGCGTCTTGCAACGGCGTCTATCTCGTCAATGAACACTATACAT
>JAILBP010000250.1:0-18374 GCA_024680835.1 Lachnospiraceae bacterium
ATCCCTACATAAATCCGGTCACAGGAATGCTCCTTAATCTGTTCGGCAATAGATGTATGCGCCGTGTCATTTTTGCATATAATGAGTGAACCTGTGGTGTCTTTATCGATCCTGTGTACAATTCCGGGCCTTATGCTTCCGTTTATACCACTGAGTGAATCTGCACAGTGGTACAAAACTGCATTTACCACGGTACCACTTAAATGCCCTGCTGACGGGTGAACCACCATATTTTTAGGTTTGTTTATTACCACGATGTCGTTATCTTCATATAAAATATCAAGAGGAATATTTTCCGGTTCCACAGCCACGGGAACCGCCTCAGGGATCAAAACCTCAATTTCGTCTTCAAAATGAATCGTGGCATTTTTCTTTACTTTTTCTTCATTGACCAAAACCTGACCTTCCCCGATCAATTTTTGAAAACCGGTTCGTGAAATCGAAGGGTAAATCAGGGATAAAAATTTGTCTATTCGCTCCCCGTCATACTCTGTTTCAACTTGAAAGATTTCTTTTTGATTCATTAAGCTTACCTTTAATTTATTATGAACAAAAAACTTAACTTATCCACAAAAAATGGTGGATATAAATTTTTGATTTTAAACCTTTAATATTCACGGTTCAGCAAGATAATATATTGTATTATCAATCAAAACCGGCATTTATTGTTGATCTGAACTGTCTTTTTCCTTCGTTCTGAATATCATTAAAGGTTCGAGATCCTCGTCCTTATACTTGAAAACTACCAGTATGAACAGCAAAAATACCGAGCACGTAACATAAATATCTGCCACATTGAACACCGGGAAATCAATCAGTTCAAAATAGATGAAATCCACAACGAACCCGTTTGAAATACGGTCTATCAGATTACCGATGGCGCCGCTGAACAAAAAGTTTAAACACAGTATCAGCGGAACATATTTTCTCTCCAAAGGTATTTTGAAATAATAAACCAGTATTCCCAGACAGACCACTATAGTCAGGATGATGAAAAACAGCTGCCGATCCACCATAATGCTGAAAGCAGCACCTCTGTTCTCAAGGTAATGTAATCTCAGTATCCCTTCACTGATCACTATATCCTGCCCGTTTCCATCCGTGCCTTTTAAACTGTTAACCGCGAAAAACTTAGTGTATTGATCCAGGAATACCAGTAAAACAGAACCCAGCAATGAAGCTAACGCTAACTTTATCTTATTCGACGACATATTTTATTCCTTCCAGAATATCAGAATCCTCCAGTGCAGTATCGATGAATGCCTCTCCGATGTTTTTTAATAAAATGAACTTTATCTTATTACCAACCATCTTTTTATCGTTCTTGGTGGCGGATAATACCTCCGAGGCATCGTAACCTTTCACTCTGACCGGCAGACCGTAGAGTTTTAATAAAGCTTCTATGTCCGCTACATTTTCCGCCGTCAAATATCCTTTCTTCATGGAGATATATGATGCGGCCACGATTCCAAGTGAAACACATTCTCCATGGAGAAGAGAAAAATCAGAAAGCTTTTCGATGGCATGCCCTATGGTATGTCCGAAGTTCAATAAAGCTCTCTCGCCCTTCTCCTTCGGATCTTTTTCCACAACCTCTCTCTTTATGTTGCAGCTTGTTTCTATCATTGATGTAAGTGCTTCAAAGTCTTTATCTATAACACTATTATATTCAGATTTAAGAAATCTGTAGTACTTTTCATCCTTGATCAGCCCATGTTTTATAACTTCTCCCATACCGTTTGAGAACTGTTTCCCGGGTAAAGTTTCAAACACCTCCATATTCATGTATACTAACTTCGGCATGTGGAATGCGCCCACCATATTTTTGTATTGCATGTGGTCAACGCCCGTCTTTCCGCCTATGCTGCTGTCCACCTGCGCCAGCAAGGAGGTGGGTACCTGCACAAAATCTATTCCCCTGAGGTATGTGGCGGCGGCAAATCCGGTGAGATCACCCACAACACCGCCTCCCAATGCTATCAGAAAATCATTTCTGTCAAATCTGTTCTTTATCAGATGTTCATAAAGTCTTCCGACTGTTTCCGTATTCTTGGATGCTTCTCCGGCCTTAAACACGAAGGAGAAAACCTGATTATATTTTTCCTTTAATACAGATGTGATTTTATCAATGTAGAAACTTGCCACGTTGTCATCTGAAACCACGCAAACTTTTTTGCCACTTTGTAACATTGCTTCTTCCAGCTTATCATTTAACGAATCAAATGACTCCGTGATACAGATCTTATAACAGTCTTTTCCCTCATATTGTACCGTTATCTCTTTTTTCACACCAAATCCCTCCCTTAAGAGTATATTATCCTAAAACAAATCCTTTCATAATCTAAAAAACCGGGTGCCTTACACACCCGGTAGATCATACATATTAGATCCGGGAATCAAAAATCCGATCTGATCCCGTTGAATTCAAAAGTATCCATCATATCTATGTTAATGCCGTTGATAGGAACATTTTTGGGAGAGAATAAAAAGTTGTAATTGGAAATACGCTGAAGACTTCCCTCCAATGCAAAACATGATCCGGATACAAAATCGATGATGCGCTGTGCAAGCTCAAACTCAACACCCTCGAGATTCAGGAAAACAGGATTGCCTTCCTTTAAGAGATCGCTGACTTCTCTGCCGTCATCATAAGTCTTTGGCTGCATAATACATACTGCTATCTGACCCGTATTAGTATTGACACGCTTGGCAACCGGAGATGTACGTACAGGAGCTACCCTGCCTGCCGGTGCTGCCGGTCTTGAAGCAGTACTCCGCGTATCGGACGGTCTTTTATCAGCTACTGTTCGAACCGCTTCCGGCTCTTTGCGCAGTGTGCTTTTCTGTTTTCTGGCAGGTTCTTCCTCTTCGTATCCCCTGTTAAAATCCTCGTCATCTTCTTCATCATCAGTGGCTAGCTGCATTATATTCAAAAATCCGTCAAATACACTCATGATATCTTACTCCTTTGCGTGATTGTAATCCCTTGCTCCGAAGATTGCGGTGCCGACACGAACAATGGTAGCGCCTTCCTCGACTGCAACACAGTAATCATTGGTCATACCCATCGACAAAACATTCATATTTACATTATCAATGTTTCTCTCTTTAATGTCAACAGATAATTTCAACATTTTGTGAAAAATTTCCCGATTTTCCTCAGGATCCTCAACATATGGTGCCACAGTCATCAGACCATCGATCTTTATATTCGGAAGGACGGCTATCTCTTCAACCAACCGGATGGCATCTTCCGCCTCAGTACCGAATTTAGACTCTTCCTCTCCCATATTTACCTCTACCAGAATATGGCTGGTGAGTCCCATCCGCTGGGACTGCACGGAGATCTCCTGGGCAAGTCTGTAAGTGTCAACAGAATGTATAAGACAAACCTTATCGATAACCTGTTTAACCTTGTTGCGTTGAAGATGTCCTATCATATGAAATCTTGCATCCTTCGGCAGCTTGTCATATTTCTCCAGGATCTCCTGAACCTTATTCTCGCCGAAATCGCGTATACCCGCGTCATATGCCTCCATAAGAGCCTCCACGGGTTTGGTCTTACTGACAGCCACCAGCTGCACCGATGACGACGGTCTGCCCGATCTGCGGGCTGCTTCAGCCATGTTTTTTTTCACTTTTTGAATGTTTTCTGCAATCATGTCCTTGAACCTCTTTTTATTTTATGCCGTTTTAACGGCTCGACTGACTTACACTATTATCTGTTTATGATCTCGCCTTCCACCACGGATGAGGCATCCAGCACAATGTGATCATACAGGGACACTCCGAATTTAGTACCCTTCTCGATGATGGCGTATTCTTCGTTGCGGTAAGTTATATTGATCTTTCTGAAAACAGCATATCCCCGGTTGACATTGTATACTCCCGGGATCGTAACCGTATCTAACAGGGTAAAGGTCTGACTGTTATCGGTGGGATCATCTATGAGTCCGAAGGTATTGAAGCCCTCTTCATTGATGTAATAAAGGACTTCACTGTCTTCCATCGCCATTTCTTCGTCGTCTGTACAGTTTTTGCCGTAGATGGTGGTTCCCACAAATCTGTGTTCGGTATTGCCTTCTTCGTCCTTGAATATGTATGTTACTCCCAGAGTGCTCTGCGTATCTCCGCCATATGTAAAGTATTTCTTTGGGACCGCAAAGAACTTTTTCATGACAATAGATGAATTTGATATCTTGTAGCCGTCGGCGTTGGATATCAAAAGCTCTATGTCCAAAAACCTGTCCTGGGCAAACCTTATCATGGATGTATTAAGCTTGAGAATTATAAAATTCCTGTCCGATCTTTGAACTATGTCCATATAAGCCCAGGACGTGGTGTTATCTTCTTTAAAACGTATCCTTATGTACGTCTCATCCTTCAAAAAATCAACTATGGAATCCTGCACCTCAAACACCAGGTACCATTCCTCGGAAGTCACAAGCTTATATATGGGATCTCCCTCCAAAACACTGTCACCCAGTTTGAGATTCTCCTTGGTATAGCCAGATTCGTCAAAATAATCGGCTGTGAAATTATCAATGGTAAGGCTCTCATATCCGTCTGTATAATATGATACGACTCCGGGAACCGGCGCATAATTGCGGTGAAAAGTATGACTGTTCTCAGCATTCCTGGCATAATCACTCATGGAATTCAGGGCAGCCAGGTTTGCAGTCTCCATCAGCTCCGCTTCCAGATCCTCGGAAAAAATACTGCTCTCGTAAAATGAATCATCGGAATACATCTCGGAGAAATTCTCGATCTTTTTCAGCAGAGTGCCGTAGGACTGGGCATCAAGACCGGTGCTCTCCTTGGCAGTCTCCGTGATCTTATTTGCCACATCTCCGTTTTCGTCTATGGAACATACCAGGGAGCCGCAGGAAGCTTTAGTCTGATCTTTGAGGTAATAGTTGATCTTTCCTTCATCCTGTGCGTACACGATCTGCTCTGTGCGTAAGGCCAGAGCCCTGTAGGACGTGGGCAGAGAGATACTGCCTTCTTCAACTTCAACATAAGATATGTGTTTTTGTGTCACATATTGGTAAATGCTGAAAAGAAGATATAAAAAGATCACTAAAAAGATCACGAAACCGATATTCAGATTGAAAGATCTTCGTATACTTGTAACATTTGTTTTTTCTTTTTTTGCCATTTTTATAATATTGTAAAGCACACAACAACAGATCTCCGAAGAGATCTGTTGTCAAGTTTTACTATTAAAAAACTGTATGAACCGATTAAAGTGAAATGATCAGCTTTGCTTTAACACATTCCGGCAACTCTGCCTCGTCCTTTGAAATGCTGATCACAAATCTAACATTGTATTTTTCAGAGATGATATCAAGCTTTTCCATTGCATGTGTAAGATCGTCTACAGTCGCTGTAGCGATAGTGAGGAAGCTGTCAAGATACATTTCCTGAAGGTCATTGTCCTGAGAAACGATACCGCAGATAAATCCTAAAAACTCATCGCAATTTGAAATGGGATAATCCGTTACATTGATGAGCCTTATCTTATTATTGAGCTCATACATGTGTTTCTGACTTTTGTCCAGGTAAACGATATTGCCCGATGCCGATCTGACTGACTCGTTCACCTTGTCTAAAAGATATTTTGTCTTCCCCTTGCCTTTCTGTCCCGCTATGATCTCAACCATATCTTTGCCCTCCTCTGATATCATCTTAATGTTAAAATATTAAGCGATCCCTCAACGGATATCCCCTCCATCGGATAAGATTTCCTTAAAGTTCCTTTGCGACCGCCACAGTTACATATTAAACTATTTTTACACAAAAAACAAGGAATATATGTTTTTTTCTTTGTTTTCTTGTTACTATGAATAGTAACACTCTACTTCAGTTGTTCGTACAGCGAACGGCGTTTTTTCTGCCGGGTAAGTTCCAAAAGCCCAAGTTTTGTGAATCCCACAACATTTATCCTGCAGATATCCTCCCTGCTGCATTCTGCGATAACCGACATAACCTCATCTTCCCCGTTTTTATCCATGTCTATGAAGTCTGTGATCACAATGCCTGAGATATTGCGGAGCCTCAATTGAAAAGCCATCTCCCGCGCCGCCTCAATGTTCGTATTCAATATGATATTTTCTTTTGCGGTGTTTTTGACATTGGATCCGGTGTTCACATCTATGACTGTGAGCGCTTCCGTCACCGTGATGATGATATTGCCTCCCGACGGCAGAAACACTGTGTTTTTCAGCGCTTTATCTATCTGATGTCCCATTGAATACAATTTGTCAAGGGGATAGTCGTCCTCGTAAAATGAGAGCTTATCCGGGATTGATAGATCCGTCTCCTTCGCAAAGGCCGTGAATTCATCGTACACAGCTCTGTCATCCGTGACTACGGAATCCACTCTGCCGCAAATATCTGACAAAAGCGAAACATAAGAAGGTCTGTCAGCATAAAGACAGGTAAAGGGTGTGCTCTTCGTACCGTATTCCAATATCCTGCCAAGCTTTTGCTGCAGCAGCATGATCTCTCTGCCGATCGCCTCATCATCTGCCTCTCCGGCGTTTGTGCGAAGGATGATGCCGGTCTTTTTGTCAGTCACGCTCTGAGCAACACTTATGAGCCGTTCCTTTTCCTCCGGAGAAAGCTTTTTGGACGCTGTCACGGACACGGGATGTGAAGTCACCACGCAAAAGGTTCCCGCAACAGAAAGTCTGCATGTACATCTGGCGTTTTTGGTCTTGATGGTCTCCGTGGAAACCTGTACCAGAAGCTCATCCCCTTCGCATATTTTCTTACGGTCCGAAGACTTTTTTATGAAATATGCGTCAGTCAATTCCTCATAAGGAAGGTAAAAAATCAAGTCATCACCTGCCGATACAAAGCATGCATCAAGATTCGGCGAAACATTCCGGACCTTTACGGCATATATCCGTCCCAACATGGGAGGATCTTTGGATACCACATTTACCTCCGTCAGCTTGTGATCGTCAAAAACCCCCGCAAACATACGGTTTTCAAATGAATCCACAGAGGTGACCACAAATCTCTTACTCAAATTATGTCCTCTCCCACATCCGACAGTGAAATAAACTTCATACTCTCATCTGTCGTATATGTATCGATCCTGTTGGTCATGACGGAAAACTCGCTGTATTCGATGCCCATAAATCTTATAAAATGCTCCATCACAAGAGCCGGCTTGATGTTCTGCTCACTTCCTGAAGTGACCATCATATAAAAATATACTCTGCCGTCCTCGTCGGTATCCGCATAAAAGCTGTGGATCAGAGGCTTTAGGTCAACCTCACGCTCACTTTTCTTGGTCTTTTTGACAATGCTGATACTGTCGGCATCTGTGTAAAACGACTTTATCGCCGCATTGAAGGAATCGGCATCATATCCATCCAATCCGTATCCTTCCCTGATATCTATCCTGTATGAAGCGGCAGCAACCGCAGTCATCGCAGCTTTTGCATCATCCGGGAGCACTTTGTACTCAGTCACCCTGAAACCATCCGCCATGACAGAATTCAGTTTATCGATAGAATCAGCTGAATTATCCGTGCTGTTGACCTCTATGTCGAGGTAATCGCCGTCCGTTGTGACCCCCACTCCCAGAGGATATGCAAAGGACATTATCTGATGGGGTGAAAAGCCCTCGGTGTATTTGATATCAATACCCGCCCGGCGCATGACCTTCTGAAAATACCTCATGGTATCCAGATGTCCTATGAATTTGACGGAGCCTTTTTTTTCAAAGCGTATTCTTATCTTCAAAACATACACCTCCGCCATATTTAAGAGCACCGCAGCCCTGACATTTCACACGGCAGTTTGTGGACGGTTTCTCAGCCATTGCCTCATCCCACTGCCGCAGCAAAAACTCCTTTGTAACTCCGCAGTCTATAAAATCCCAGGGGAACAGCTCATCCCGCTCCCTGGTCCTCAATGTATAAAACGAAGGATCGATGCCTGTCAGCTCGAATGCCTTCATCCATTTTTCGTTGTCGTAATAATCCGTCCAGGCGTCAAATATCTGCCCCAGCTCGTAAGCCTTCACTATAGCCTCGGAGACACGTCGGTCGCCACGGGCCAGAACTCCCTCCAGAACACTCACGTCCGCCTCATGCCAGTTGTAACGAATGGATTTGCGGTTGAGCTGATCCTTTACGGCTGTGTTTACCGTGCGGGCCCTGTTGAGATATTCCTCTTTCGTGAACATGGTAGCCCACTGCAGTGGTGTAAAAGGCTTTGGTATAAAAAATGAAGTGCTGACTGTGATCTGGCATTTCCCCATCCTCTCGGATTTTGGTATCAGATCGTAGTACTCACGCGCGATCTTATCCGCCAGTATCGCTATGCCTTCCATATCTTCCACGGTCTCTGTGGGTATTCCCAGCATGAAATACAGCTTAACCTTATTCCATCCGCCCTTGAACGCCAGAGCGGCGCCGTTTAAGATATCATCCTCCGTCAGACCTTTATTTATAACGTTCCTGAGTCTCTGGGTCCCCGCCTCAGGAGCAAAGGTCAAGGAGCTTTTTTTCACATCCTGAACCTTTTTCATCACATCCAGAGAGAATGCGTCTATTCGAAGGGACGGCAGAGAAATATTGATACCGCGGCCTTTTATCTCATCTATAAGATAGGTTATGAGCTCCTCCAGCTTCGAGTAATCAGAAGAACTCAGGGAACTTAAGGATATCTCCTCGGCTCCCGTATTATCCAGCATCGCTTTTGCGTTCTTTTTAAGAGTTTCGATATTCTTTTCCCTGACAGGCCTGTATATCATGCCGGCCTGACAGAATCTGCATCCGCGGATACACCCGCGCTGTATCTCCAGCACCACGCGGTCCTGGGTTGCTTTTATAAATGGCACCAGCGGTTTATCCGGGTAACATGTCTTATCAAAATCCATCACCAGCGTTTTCTCCACCTTCGCCGGGATATCGTCATAGACCGGGGTAAAACTCTTCAGTGTACCGTCCTCATTGTATTCGTCCCTGTAAAACATGGGTACATAAATACCCTTTATCTTTGCCGCTTCCCGCAAAAACGCTGTCTTATCGTAACCTTCGGGTCTGCTCCTGTGTTTTATGTAGAGGTCAAAAAGCTCGTCATAGCTGACCTCTCCCTCTCCGATATAAAAAATATCGAAAAACGGTGCCAAAGGCTCCGGATTATAAGTACAGGGTCCACCGCCTATCACTAAAGGAAAGCTCTCGTCCCTGTCTTTTGCGTAGAACGGTATGCCGGAGAGATCCAGTATCTGGAGGATGTTCGTATAGCACATCTCATATTGTATCGTGATACCCAGAAAATCCTTATCTCTGACAGGAGTCTGTGATTCCAAGGTGAACAGCGGGATCTTCTCATCTTTAATGACCGCATGGAGATCCGGCCAGGGGGAATACACCCTCTCACACCATACATCCTCTCGTTTGTTGAACATATCATACAATATCTGTATGCCGAGATGAGACATTCCTATCTCGTAGACATCGGGAAAACACATGGCAAACCGTATCTTCACCGATGCCGGATCTTTTTCCACGCTGTTGTACTCTCCGCCTATGTACCGGGCAGGATTGTCTGTTTTTAATAATATTTCATCTCTCAGTGCACAGGAACGCATCTTTCCCTCCGGTACAAATGCTCATGATCAAAGGCTTTTATTTTCTGGAAAGCTCCTGACTTATATCTTCCCAGGTGATGGCTTTCTCCACCATCAAAACGATGAGGTGATAGATATAGTCGGAGATCTCGTATTTGATCTGATCTACGGAAGAGTTCTTGGAAGCGATTATGAGCTCTGCAGTCTCCGCTCCCAGTTTCTCCAATATCTTGTCGAGTCCCTTGTCAAACAGGAAGTTGGCGTAAGACCCCTCCTCCGGTGAGATCTTCTTTTCGAGTATCTCAAGGTAAAGATTTTCCAGTATCTTTAAGGGCTTTCTCTCGTCGTAACGCTTCTGCAGAATGTCGTTAAAGAAGCATGAGTAAGCACCTGTATGGCAGGCAACACCGATCTGTGAAACCTTTGCGAGGAGCGCATCTTTATCGCAATCCGCGGTCAATGATTTAACATACTGAACATGGCCGCTGGTGGCTCCCTTTACCCAGATCTCCTGTCTGCTCCTGCTGAAATATGTCATCTTGCCGCTGGCGATGGTCATGTCAAAGGACTCTTCGTTCATGTAAGCCACCATCAGCACCTCATCTGTCTTGTAATCCTGCACCACGCAGGGGATAAGTCCGTTGGCATCCAGCTTGAGATCTGAAAATCTCAGGGCAGGCTTGAAATTATCTATGGTAAGCCCCATCTCGGAAAGCGAATTCTTAAGCTTCATGATGTCAGACTTTGGATCAGATATGAACGGACCGCATACACCTCTTGCATTCTCACGGTTCAGAAGATCATATATCTCCTTTGTGTCCTCTCCGTCATAAAAAATATCGTAGGGTGTGTCGGAGAGGATATCAACCGCATCCAGCACCGTACCGCTCATGATATAGAGCTCATGGAACAAAGTCTCTATGTCTGCCTGATGTTTGAATATGAAATCCACATTGTGGATCGACGCTAATATAACATCCTTGCCATATCTGGTGGCGCATTCCTTCGCCAGATCAAGGCTCTCATTTCTGGCGGCGTTCAGCATTATCTGCTTGCAGCCTGCCATCATGAGCCTTCTGATGTCTTCCATTCTCTTGATATTGCCGGCTCCGCAGGTGGGGATCTCGGACAGTCTGTTAAACTGTCTCATGGCCAGAAGATTGATCTCATGCTCGTCGTCATCATCTGACAGGTCAAACAACAGGATCTTATCGATGCCGTTATCATTATAGATCTTAGCCAGATCATCCAGTTCTCCCGCAGGTGAATGATCATTTCTGGAAAACACAGGTTTTCCGTTTTTCAGATAGATCGAAGCGATCAATATCTTATTATCCATTTCTGTTTCCTTCCTATATTGCAAAAGTCTAAAACCTTACATAAATGTTAAGCACGAAACAATCTGCGAATTATATTTTAACCCTTAAATCATATTATCAAAAACAAAGCGGATCATCACTCAAATCTTACCTTTACGGAATTTGCGTGAGCGGTAAGCTTCTCGCATTCAGCAAAAGCAGCGATATCCATATAAACTTCCTCAAGTCTCTCTTTTGAATACGAGATAATGGAACTCTTCTTGATGAAATCATCTACCGACAGTGCCGAGAAGAACTTCGCTGTACCGTTTGTGGGCAGAACGTGGTTCGGTCCGGCAAAATAATCGCCAAGGGGTTCGGAAGAATATTCTCCAAGGAATATTGCGCCAGCATTTCTGATGCGCGTCATGGTATCGAAGGGGTTCACAGTCACGATCTCCAGGTGCTCTGATGCTATCTCGTTTGCACAGTCGATGGCATCCTGCATGTTGTCGGCTATCAGAATGTAGCCGTAATTATCCAGAGACTTTGCTATGATCTCGCTGCGTGATAGAACTTTTAAGAATCCGTCTATCTCGTCGGAAACCTTTTTTGCAAGATCCTCAGAAGTTGTTACGAGAATAGCGGATGCCATCTCGTCATGTTCTGCCTGTGACAAGAGATCTGCTGCTACAAATCTCGGATTTGCGCTCTCATCGGCTAATACCAAAATCTCTGAAGGACCTGCCACCGAATCGATTGAAACATGTCCGAATACAGCCTTTTTTGCAAGGGCTACATAGATGTTGCCCGGTCCTACTATCTTGTCCACCTTTGGTACAGACTTTGTACCGAAAGCCATGGCTGCTATAGCCTGGGCGCCGCCGCACTTGTATATCTTGTCCACTCCGGCTTCTTTTGCGGAAACAAGGGTTGAAGGATAAACCTTTCCTTCTTTGTCGCAGGGTGTGGTCATGATGATCTCGTCAACGCCTGCAACCTTTGCGGGAATTACGTTCATCAGTACAGATGAAGGATAAACAGCCTTGCCGCCGGGAACATAGACACCGACACGCTGCAAAGGAGTTACCTTCTGGCCCAACAGTATACCCTCGCTACTGTCAAACCAGCTTCTCTGCTTTTGTTTTTCGTGGAAAGACCTTATGTTAACCATGGCTTTCCGTATTATATCGATAAGCTCGGGGCTCACCAGCTTGTAGGCTTCCTCGATCTCTTCGTCCGTGACCAGGATGTTATCTGCGTTAACATCTGCACCGTCAAATTTTTTGGTGTATTCAAAAATTGCGGTATCGCCGTTTTCTCTGACATTGTTTATGATGTCGGAAACAGTCTTTTCATACCGGGTATAGCTGGAAGGACTTCTCTTTAAGAGATTTTCCAGTATACTGCCTTTCGTTTCCGGCGTTAATCTCTGAATCTTCATAATGCTTTTCTCTCCTTAAGTACAAATCTAATTCAAACTTAAAACCTTAGCCAGGTCGTCTATAAGCTTTGTGATGCGCTCGTTTTTCATCTTCATGCTCACCGGATTCACAACCATGCGTGCCGAAAACGGAACGATCTCTTCCAAAACGCAGAGTCCGTTCTCTCTCAAGGTAGACCCGGTCTCGACTATGTCGACTATGACATCGCTGATGCCCACGATGGGTGCTAATTCTATGGATCCGTTTAATTTTATGATCTCCACAGTCTGATGCTTTTTGTTATGGAAATAATCTTTTGCGATATGCGGGTATTTAGTGGCAACCCTTATCTGTGTGTTATCAGATAAGATCTCTTTTGCGCTCTCCGGTCCACAGACGCACATGCGGCATTTTCCGAAGCCGAGATCCAAAACTTCATAGATATTTCTGTCTTCCTCCATTATGGTATCTTTTCCGACAATACCTATATCGGCAGCCCCGTATTCCACATAAGTGGGAACATCCGGTCCCTTTGCGAGAAAGAACCGCATCTTGAGATCCTCATTTACAAATATAAGCTTTCTGGTATCTTTATCCAGCACTTCGCTGCAGGTTATACCTGTCTTTTCAAACAGTTCCATTGCCTGTTTTGCAAGCCTTCCCTTGCCCAAGGCAAATGTAAGATAATCTTCGTACATATTACACCTTCAAAAAATATTCATCGTAAACATATGGTCATCAGACATCATCATGTCCGTCTATGAGATACACAACCCGTCCTATATGCTTTGACCGGGCATATTCCTCATAATCTGCAGTGCTCTTTGAGCTGTCATACCGTAACAGCTCGGCAGCACCGAAGTTCGCCCTGGTCTTACGGGCTGTTGTGATAGCCTCTTCCACATGATCCTCATCATAAACATAGAGAGTCAGATTGGTCTGGAGATCGTAATCAACTCCCTGTCTGGTCACCGCATCCAAAAGCTCATCCACTATAATGGCAAAACCTATGGCCGGACTCTCCTTTCCGAAATGCTCCATAAGCCTGTCATATCTGCCGCCTCTGGCTATATGCTGACCGCAGCCGTAACTGTAACAGCTGAATATGATGCCTGTATAGTATTTATAATCCGAGATCATACCCGGCTCATAGAATATACGGTCTTCAAATCCGTAGAGCAAAAGCTTGTTCTGAAGGCTTATAAGGTATTCTATGATGGATCTTAAAGCCGGATAACCCTTTGCTTTTTCGGCGATCTCCTTAAGCTCCTCGGCAGTCCGGTAAAAACCGCACAGTATTCCGAAAAGGTCAGTCAGTTCCGCATCTAATCCCTTGGCTTCCACAAACTCTCTCACACCGTTGTAATTGCGGTTGGCAACCAAAAGACTTATCTTTTCTGTATCTGCTGCGTCAAAACCTGCTATATTGATAAGCTCTGACAGAATACCCACGTGACCGATGGAGATCTTAAAATCCCTTATCCCGGAAGCCACAAAACAATCTGCCATAAAGGCCAGGATCTCAGCGTCATCATCAGCCGAGGCATCCCCTATGAGCTCTGCACCGAACTGAGTTGTCTCTATCTTGCGTCCCTTAAGGCTCTGGTGATTTACAAAGGTCTGACCGGTGTAACAAAACCTCAAAGGCATTGTCTCCGCAGAAAAATACTTGCCGGCACATCTGGCTATGGATGATGTGATCTCCGGTCTCAATACCACCGTGTTGCCTTCCCTGTCAAAGAACTTGAAAAGATCCCTTGTGGGCGTTGTGCCAAGCTCACTTGAAAACATCTCAAAGAATTCAAACACCGGTGTTTCTATGGGCTGATAACCATAGCTTTTGGCTACTCCCAAAAGCTTTTCCTTTATCTTGTATTTCTTGATACATTCATTTCCGTAAATGTCCCGCACTCCGTCCGGCGTATGGAAAAGACCGCTTTTCATCGGGTGACACCTCTTTCTTATACTATTCGTTATCGCTTTACTATGCTAAAGTGATAACGTGGTAACAAACTAAATTGATTATACATATAATGCATTACTATGTCAAATGATTTATTTCACCTGTCGTCAAGATCCATCTGTAACATGTCAAGATACGGCACGTAAACATGATTCCTGCCGGACACAAAAAAATAAGCCGGATTGAGTTCATCGGTACGAAAGCTCTTGCGTCCGCCCTCATTTGCCCTGTCCCAGAAGACCAGAAGTTCACACAACCTCAGATAATAGTATCTGTCCTCAGCCGTAAAATAGATCAGAAAAAATGCAATGCCGCCCTGCTCTTCAAAAGCCTTCATGAACTCAACCTGATGTTCATGGATATTCTGAAGGGGGAAGGTGGTGGTGGCACATTCCTTTGCATCAAAACATACAGGTAGCCCCTGTACGGCACCGATGTAATCCACCGTACTCTTCTGATCAAAGTAAGCTAAGGTGATGTGTCTTGTCTCCTTGTCGATGTTGATGGGCGTTATGGGTGTCGGAACCTTTTGTATCAATGCCAGCTTATTGCGTGCGTAAATCTCATTTGTGGTGTTAATGAGCTCCTCCAGGGTTGAACCTCGAAGGCCTCTTGAAGACCATGTTGCCATTTCCTTTAGTGTTATCACCCTTTCCTCCTGCCAGAGTGCGCATATACTCTATGGCACGCAGGAAATCATCGGGTTCTCCCGCCTCGAATTTAGTGCCGTCAGACAGTTCCACCGAATATGCATGCAAGAGCTGCCTGTCTATATCGGCATATTTATTGAACAGCTTATTTACAGCTTCATCCCCGTATTTCGGATCCCCTATGACAGGATGCCCTATGGATGCCAGATGCGCCCTGATCTGGTGGCTCCTGCCGGTTATCAGATGTACGGAAAGATGGGTGTACTCGCCTATAACCTCTATGGGTTCGTATGTAGTTTCTATGTAAAGTCTGTTGGTTCCGCTGTCCGCGAAAACACTGACCATATTCTCCCTCTCGTCTTTCAGGAGGTATCCGCGCATTGTCTCGGGCTTGTCTATCACTCCTTTTACAAGGCAGCGGTAGAATTTTTTTAGGGAGCGTTTTTTTAACTCTCCGGAAAGATACTGCAATCCCTTCAGGGATTTTCCCGCCATTATGAGACCGCTGGTATTCCTGTCCAGGCGGTTACATATAGAGGGTTTGAATGTCTGCAGCGCATCCACCGAAAACTGCCCCGTCTCCAAAAGATATGCTATTATATGTTCATTAATGGAAATATCCTTGGTCTCCGCTTTCTGTGACAGGATCCCGGCAGGCTTATTGACTATGATGATGTTGTCATCCTCAAAGACAACGTCAAGATCTGTTTTTACTGAATTTTTGACAGAAAAATTAAGCTCTTTGCGTGGAGCCATCTTGTCAAAGGTCTCATCGGACAAAAAAAGCTTTACCAGATCTCCTTTTGCGATGATCTCGCTGCCGGCGGCTTTATTGCCGTTCAGCGTAATATTCTTTTTTCGGAGCATCTTATAGATAAATGACGCGGGAGCATCACTCATAAGCTTTTTCAGGTACTTATCAAGCCTCTGTCCCGATTCATTTTCTCTGATCTCAAACTGCTTCATATGTTCGTCCGTCTTGTCCGTTTATACTCAAAAAACCCCGTGGTTTGGACACGGGGCACTGTCAATACATTCTATTCCTGTGGTGCGGCTTCGGGGTTGGCATTGGTCTCCGGCTCTTCATCGAAGCCCATGGGCTTTAACTGCGCCCTGTTGGATACCACGATCTGAAGATTCTCAGAGAGCGATGTAATAAGATTCTCGTATCTGTTGTGTGTTGAATCAACTGCCTTGGCTAAAATCTGTTCCACACCCTTAAGGCAACTGTCTGTGTAATCTATGGCGCTCATGCGGATGCTGTTGGCATCTTCAGTAGCCTTATCCAGTATTTCCTGGGCCTGTCTTGTAGCTATCAGCACGACTTCATTAGCCTGAGCATAAGCATTCTGCATGATCTGATGCTCGCTCACCAGCTCCTCTTTTTTGACCTGGGCTTCCGCTATAATGGAATCAGCCTTTGATCTTGCATTTGCCAATATTGCATCCTGATTGGATATGATCTTCTGATAACGTCTGATCTCATCCGGTGTATTGACTCTCAGTTCAGCCAGAAGAGACTCTATCTCCTCTTTGTTGACAATGATATTGCCCGGGGATAATCTGGATTGTTTACAGGTTTCAATATAATCTTCGATGTCTGCTATTGACTGCTCAATCTTGCTGTTCATTACTAATCCTCTCTCTCATAATTTATGATATAGGGATCAAAAATGATCCACAGGGCATAAAGCCTTAAATCATATTATAAGCTCATGCCAAAGATCCTATCTTAGCATATATACGGTCAGCCACCGTCTTGGGAACAAATTTGGAGATATCAGCTCCGTATCTGGCAAATTCCTTCACCACCGTGGATGACAGATATGAGTACTCCAGACTCGTGGTCAAAAACAGAGTCTCGATATTGTCACGCTCCACATGATTGGTCTGGGCTATCTGAAGCTCATACTCAAAATCGGAAACCGCCCTGAGTCCCCTTATTATGATATCGGCTCCCACCGACTCCGCAAAGTCTATGGTGAGACCACCAAAAGATGCCACCGAAACATTCTCATACTCCGATACAACATCTTGTATCATTTTAACACGTTCGTCGATTGAAAACAACGAATTTTTTGCGCTGTTGTTCAATACGGCGACCACCAGTCTGTCCGTAAGCTTTGACGCTCTCCTGATAATATCAAGATGCCCGTATGTCACGGGATCAAAACTTCCGGGATATATAGCCGTCTTCATCAGTCTGATTTCCTTTTCAAAAATACATGTTTGCTGGATTTGTATTCTTTTTCTTTGATTATATCAAATCCCAATTCAGTTACAAAGGAAAAGTTTCGATCCAGTCTCGCCTCTATCACGATCAGGGGATCATCTGCCAAAACCTGCCCTTCGTCCAGTGCCCTCAAAACATCGGCTTCAACGCCGAGATCATAAGGCGGATCCATGAATACAATATCAAAATTGCCGCCCTTAAGCTGTCTTACAGCCGAAAGGCAGTCACCTGGTATCACCCTGGCGCGGTCAGTAAGCTTTGTAGTCACAAGGTTTTCCTGTATACATTCCACTGAGCGCCTGTCATTATCGCAAAAACATGCATACTCTGCACCGCGGCTCAACGCCTCTATCCCGATCTGTCCGCTTCCCGCGAAAAGATCCAGAAATCTGGTGTCATCATATATATAGGGCATCAGCATATTGAACAGGGTTTCCTTGATCTGATCACCTGTGGGTCTCGTGTTCATCCCCTCCGGAGTCACGAGTTTCAGTCTTCTCGCAGTGCCCGCTATGACTCTCATATTACCTCTGCTCCTTTAATACATCTTTATTCTGTACGATATAATCAACCAGTGAAATGACGGTGAGTGCCAAAGACAGATATACCAGTATAAGTCCCGTCACATGTAAAACAGTGTATGCCATATTACCTGTAATACCCAGGGTTATGAGCTGCTGTTCAACGATCAGCACTATAACTGCCACCATGGTGAATGCAGTCTTAAGCTTGCCCCAGATACCGGCCGCTATGACTATGCTCCTCTCTGCGGCTATCAATCTGAAACCGCTGATGATGAACTCGCGGCTTATGATGACGATCACGATCCAGCAGGCAATCCTATCAAGCTCCATGAGGCAAATCAGCGCCGCAGATACCAAAAGCTTATCCGCCAGGGGATCCATAAACTTTCCAAAGTTTGTGATCAGGTTATATTTTCTGGCTATCATACCGTCGAAAAGATCGGTGAGACTTGCTATTATGAATATCACTAACGCAATGGTGTCACCGTATGGAATGCTGCGTATCAGAAGCGCAGCCACAAAAAACGGTATCAGCACCACTCTGGCAGTGGTGAGTTTATTCGGTAGGTTCATACAACTCTCCAGTCAGGTCATATTCTTTTGCACCGGTTATCCTGATCTTCACCAGATCACCGGAAAAAAGTTTTTTGTCGGATGTTATGAACACCAGACCATCCACATCGGGTG
>JAILBP010000260.1:0-3796 GCA_024680835.1 Lachnospiraceae bacterium
CGATATCAGTATGGGAGAGGTTTTGAAACAGATAACTGACGAGCTGAAACAGCCTGTATATAATGCGGAGCACGACCGGTATACCCATACAGAGCTGCAGGGGAATATCAGACAGAAGGATATGCCCGTAGCTGTTGATTACGACGATCTGATGGAAAAAACAGATGCCATCGGACAGGAAGAGATACGGGCTGTAAGATCAGAGCAGGAGATTGTATCAGACTTTCGGGCAAAGACGGAAGAGATATTTGATACCAAGGCTCTGGATGGCATGGGGCCTTCCGTGATCGAGGATGCGGTCAGGGAGCGTGTATTGCAGATCGCCGAGGATTATGGTCTGGATGTGACCATTGAGGATGTGATCGTATCCGGGAGTCGATGCCGTGGGCTTGAGAATACAGACTCAGATCTTGATGTGGTGGTGTCCTATTCCGGAAGTGAGAAAGAGGACGATTTCTTTAATATTCTGCATGATGAGCGGATGCTCTTTGGCAAAGTGGAGCTTGACATTAATCCGATCAATACGGAAGAGACCGGAACCCTTGCGCAGTATCTGCCGGGAGTGGAGAAGTATCTGACAGAAAAGGTAGCGCAGATAGAGCAGAGCAAGGCTATTGAAGCTGCGGAGAAGGAAAAGCCGAAGCAGGTGGTAACCTTTACGGTGGCAGAGAGCAGTGAGTTCCATAGCTTTGGAGAGCTTCATGAGGGTATCCCCAGACTTGAGGATGCACTTAAGGTGTACGAACAGCTTTGTGAAAAGAGCAATCTGAACGGAATACCGGCGGTAGGGATCAATGTTCATACTGTGGGGACGCCTGCTTATGAAGATATGCAGTGTGATTTCCTGTCGGGTAAGCGGCTTGATCTGGATGCACTTATGTATCTGCCGGAAATGAGTCAGAATGAAGAGGTAATGGAAGCCCTGCATGGGATGAAGGATGCCTATCCGGATGTGGAAGTGATCGGACGGTTCCCGGATGAACAGCAGGATTTGACAACTTCAGGATCGACGGTCCAGAAGTCCGAGGAGTTGACAGCGCAATCCCTTGCAGAGCAGCTGAATCAGTTCGCTTATGATTATGACCTGTATGAGTACAGGGATTCCGTGGAAGATCCGGAGGCTCATATAGCGATGCTTAAGAACGATATCGAAAATGGGACTACGGAAGGGATCACATCCTATCTGCAGGAAATCGTGGACCAGGAGGACGGTCTGCCGGAGGATCTCGAAAAGGCAAAGGAGCTGCTTGAAAAGCTGGCAGAGTATAAGCCTCTTGCCAAGGTTGAGGAGCGCGAAGAGCAGAACTATAACATGATCGACAACGTGCTCAATAATCTCCCCCAGGATCCCGAAGAGAAGAAGGAGCCTGCGCCGCAGAAGGAGATGCGTATGTCAGAGCATAAGAAAGTACGTAAGCGTGTCTCCATGAAGAGATTACTAGCGGAGAAAAAGATAGAGGCGGCGGAGCGTGAAAAAAAGCTTCCCGAGGTAGGTGCGACTACTAAACGCCAGGGCATGGGTGTGGATGATTAAGGATAAACGGGCAGTTGCGTATTGGCGCGACTGCCCGTTTTTAAGTTGGTTTTAAGTGGTTTTAAGCTGCATAATGATACATACGTTCGAGTTACTATTCACAGCCAAATGAAATGAAAAAATGAGAATGACAAGCAGGGCGAGGGGATTCTCGCCCTACGTGATTTCCTGAAGAGTGTAAGGTGAGCCTCTGGTAAGACGAGATAATGCATCAAATTCGGAAATATTATGGAGTCTGCAGGTCTGGATATAGGTTCGTATGTCTGCGAAATATGAGGCAGCGCTGACTGAAAGATACTGGCCGGACACTTTTTGCTTCAGTTTGGCAGGACGCAACTGGCGTTCACTCAGGTTGTTAGTGACCGGAATGGAAAAATCTGATAACCATGCGAAATAGTTGTCACGGTACTTTTTGAGCCGGGATATCATTTTTCTGTCTTCGCCTTCGTAAAAGTGACCGACCGTCTCAGCATGATGGATGTCTGCGTCGGAAAGGATCTTGTCCAGTTCCCGATGGAATTGAGAGATGTATTCTTTGCTGAATTCTGAGATCCCTTGACGGATGTGCTGCTTACGATCATGTATGGCCTTTGCAATAAGTTCCTTCAGTTCTTTGGGCCATTCGAGGAAGGTGATATCTGCAAGTCCCTGTAGATCTCTTTCCAGATGCTGGTTACATTCTACATTTCTAAAATAGAAATCATCGTTGTAATTCATAACGACATGGTCATGCATGACGATCGTGTCAATGGAGAGAGCACCGAGGATAGCGTCCTCGTCGATACCTGCACGATCCTTCTTGGCGTGTGCTTTGAACAGAGCCACATTTTCATTGCCGTAGAATCTCATGCATGCCCGTGTCGTGTTAATGAAGATGACGGTGTCATCCCAATACAGATGTTTTGAGTTGATGCAGGCAAGACGCGCGTCTTCAACAAATCCCCGAAGATGTGCAGAAGCTCTTTTCTGAAGCTTACAAATAAATCCCTCACTGGGATGGATGATGTTTTTCATCATACTTTCGATGAGCCTGCTGGTTCGGTTGACGCTGACAAATCCCACATTCGTCAATGCCAGAGCAAGAGCCTGGATATTACTGCCATACTGGACCGGTTCCTTGATATATAACGGGATGGGGGAATGCACGACATGGCCGCAGTCGTCGCATTGATAAACATAAAAGACGTGTCGCTTTTTTATGACGCGTACTTCATAATCCAAAACATCTTTATCCCGCTTTTCAAGAAATGTCAGGGATTCACTTCCGCAATCCGGGCATTGCTCAATGGTATGATCTTCGGTATCGGTTATCTCTTCGTCTGACAGAGGAGTAAGAGCATGTTTGGCGTGACCGAACTGTCCGCCGCGCTTTTTTTCAGACTTTACTCTGGAGTTGGGGACGTGCTTTTTCTTTCCGATGGGGGTCTTGCTTGTAGGAAGTGAACTGTTTGTGCTGTCTGTATCTGCTTTCGCACGTTCTTTGAGAAGGGCATCCTTTAACGCATCTATCTGTGCAAGAAGCTCCGTACGCTCAGGTGTTGTGTTTTTGAGGATTGTGTTGATCCGTTGCTGAAGTTCTTGGCATTTATCTTTATAGTCCTGAAGTTCTTTCTTCATATCCTCAAGATCTGCGGTGGCTTCTGCTACTGTGGCATGGATGTTTTCACGGACGATCACTTGCTGTTTCCATAAATCTCTATATCGTTCGCATTCGTTTTTCAGATGCTTGTTTTCTTGGGTTAGACGGTTTATTGTGCGGATATGTGCGGCCTTCTCAGCATCGACATATGTTCCTTTTCGAAACTCATCGACCGTTTTGGTGAGTTTGTTTACCTCGCGCTGTAGCGCGAGACATTCCAAACGGCGTTTTTCATAAGCTTGCTCCAGCGTCATGGGCGGTTATGACTTCTTGGCTTTCAGCTTCTGAATCTGCTGCTTTAGGAGGGCGTTTTCCTCCAGCAGACGCTTTACCTCATCCTTTAAGCCCTTCATGGTTTTGGGCATCTGGTATTCGTCTTCGCTTGGCTTATATGAGGGACTGCGCCTTTTGCAGCGCCCGTCTGTCGGCACTATTTCGCCCGTCTCTTTGTCAACACGCCCGATCAGCGTCCGCTTTGACCGGGATCTTTTGAGATCTTTATCCCAGTATGACTTATTCTCATAGGCATAAGTGATCCCGCTTCGTTTGTCTGTTTGATATATGATTCCCATAAAAACACCTCCTATCTTTATGTGTATAGTATTACACATAAAGATGTATTT
>JAILBP010000263.1:0-5306 GCA_024680835.1 Lachnospiraceae bacterium
GCTTGAATCTTTAGAGCGTGTAAGGGCAAGAGCATCACGACCGAACAGAAAATATTATTTTATCGTCATGGACGGCGCGAGGGTCGGAGCGATCAATCTCGGACACAACGATCCGGATGAGAAAACTGTTTCCTTCATAAGTCCCATCTTTATACTGCCAAAGTTTTGGGATCGCGGAATAGGTTATGCTGCGATCCAAAAGGCTTTTAAACTTTACCCCGAAGTGAAAACATGGAAACTCGAAACGATCCTGCAAGAGGGACGTAACTGCCATCTCTATGAAAAGTGCGGATTTGTAAGGGTAGGAGAAGAAAAGCCTGTTAACGGAAATATGACCTTGATCGACTATGAGTTACAGAATGTGTAGGAGACGACAGTATGATCCATTTCGGAATGCCAACGCTTATCGAGAACAGGACTTTGGAAGATAATGTTACACTTTGCGCCGATCTTGGTCTTAAATTCATAGAACTGAATATGAACTTCCCTGAATATCAGGTGGAGCAGCTGGAGCAAACTGATCACTTGATCAAGCTGGCTGAACAGAAAAGGATCTACTACACCATCCATCTGGATGAAAATCTGAACGTTGCGGATTTTAACCGGCTCGTGACAGATGCATATCTTGAAACTGTACGACGGACCATAATCGTTGCTAAGAAGATACTGGTCCTTCGAGACCGGTATGGAGACGGCAGCGGACCGCTTACTTTAAATATGCACATGAACCACGGCATTTACATCACTCTGCCCGATCGGAAAGTACAGATGTATGAACGTGACTTTGACACTTATATGAAGTCTTTTGCTACTTTTCGGACAAAGTGTGAGGAATGGATCGGAGACAGTGATGTGATGATGGCCGTTGAGAACACAGACGGCTTCAGGGACTATGAGAAAAAGGCGATCGACCATCTGCTTGAAAGTCCTAAGTTCGGACTGACCTGGGACATAGGACATTCCAAGGCGATCGGCGAAAAGGATGTTCCGTTTATTACGGACCGAAAAGAGCATCTGATCCATTTTCATATCCATGACGGATCGGAAAAACCGCCGAAAAATCACTTGGCTCTCGGAGACGGAGAGATAGATCTTTTGGAAAGGTTGAAATTGGCAGAGAGCAGGAATGCAAGGTGCGTTCTTGAGACCAAAACCGTGGATGCGTTAAAGAAGTCGGTGGCATGGCTGGCACAGGAGGAGAAACTATGATGGATCATCGTATTGTTGAAAAAGCACCATTCACTATTGTGGGAGTGAAAAGAACGTTCAATTCGGATACCAGTTATCAGGAAGTGCCAAAGTTTTGGGATGAATGGATGGCACAGGGTGAGAAACGTCCCATAATGGGAACATTCGGTGTTTGTATTGATATGAAAGGAAAGGACTTTGATTACTGGATCGCGGATATGTATTTCCCTTGGGAAGACGTACCGAAAGGCTGTGAGACCAGAGTGATCCCGGGCGGTACCTGGGCGGAATTTCCCTGCACGATCAAAACGCTTCAGGATACGAACACGAAGATCTGGTCGGAGTGGGTACCTGCACTTAAAGGATATTCCCTTGCAGGAGAATATGACATAGAAGTATATCTTGCTCCGGAAGAAGGTTCGGATGAGATGAGAGTGTCTATCTGGGTGCCGCTGAAGAAAAGCTGAATGATGAACGGGATGACGACTCTACTTTTCGTAGGTGGTTTGTACATCACAGACGGGTTATAATCTGTGCCGAAATATGATACCTATGGAAAGAGGTGAAATGACATGGATTTATATGTTACAGGCGCGATCATTCGGAACTTGCGTGAAAAGAGCAAAATGACACAGCTGGAGCTTGCTGAAAAGTTGGGTGTGAGTGACAAGACAGTCTCCAAGTGGGAAACTGCGAAGGGATATCCGGACATTACTCTTTTGGAGCCTATTGCAAAGGCTTTTGGAATTTCCGTAACAGAACTGATATCAGGAAAGGCGGTTCGCAATGCCAACGTATCCGCAAATATGCTCCGCTCGAGTTTTTATGTATGTCCGGTCTGCGGAAATGTTGTACACAGCATGGGTGAGGTCACCATTCAATGCCACGGGATATTGCTTTCTCCTTTGGAGGCAGAAACCATGGATGAGCATCACATGATCTTTATTGAGCGGGTGGAGGATGAGTATTACGTCCGGATCGACCACAGCATGACAAAGGAGCATTACATTTCATTTATCGCGGCAGCATCTTCCGACAGTATGCAGCTGGTGAAACTGTATCCGGAAGGAAATGCCGAAGCACGGTTTAAGATCAGGGGTGTCAGGAGGATATTCTTCTACTGTAACCGTGACGGTCTGTTTATGATCGATCCCGTAAAGGGCATTGATGACAAAGAAAGCGCATATGATGATTCCCGGGAAAGAAGGGAATTGGAAAAAGTTGCAGAAAAACTGTTTGGATAAGTGTTTATAAAACCAAATCTTGTTGGTAGAGAGATGCTTGTGTGGAAGGGAATTAAGCCCATACAATACTGACATTAACCGTGTGAAAATTGATACGTTTAAAAATGAAATAGGTACTCTGAAAAGGAGAAGGAGAATAGAAATGAATCCCGTAACAATAGAACGTATAAGGAAATTTACAGAAGACAGGGACTGGGACCAATTTCACTCACCTGCCAATCTTGCAAAATCGATAGTCATCGAAGCGGGAGAACTGCTCGAATGTTTCCAGTGGAGTGAGAACGAATTTGAGATCGAAAATGTCAAGGAAGAGCTTGCTGATGTTATTGTGTACTGCAGAAATTTGCTTGATAAACTTGGACTTGATGAAGATGAGATTGTCAATGAGAAAATGGAAAAGAACGAGAAAAAATACCCTGTAGATAAGGCAAAGGGCAAAAATACAAAATACGACAAACTGTGAGAAGTATGAAAGCACACGATAAAAAGGACTAGAGACCATGATCATTTACGAGAACACCGTAGGTAATTTTTCCGAAGATGTAACGATGAACAGCATAAGTGACAAGCTTTTGGCAAAACTCAGGGATCTGCATCTGGGAGGTGGTGGCGAGAGCGAGGTCAATTCATGGAACAACTCGCTTCATTTTATGAAGGATATCCTTGATACCCCTGATGTTCCGAGAGATTGTGGCGTGGCCATAGAATATAACATTCCCCAGACTTCCAAAAGGGTTGATTTTATGATAATGGGGCAGGACCGGGAAAGTATCGATCATGTCGTGATCGTTGAACTGAAGCAGTGGGCAAATGTTGAAAAGGTAAACGATTATTTCAGGCATTCTGTGATTTCCGACCTTCATTCACATCAGCCTGTCGCACATCCTTCATACCAAGCCTATACATATAAAAAACTGTTGTTAAACTACGGCGGAGCGGAAGGACTAAAGCCGGAAGCATTGAATCCTTGTGCATATCTTCACAATATGGCGGAAGAATACAGGAATGTTCTTGACGATGGGATCTATTCCGAATGGACAGAGGAAGCCCCCTTCTTTTTGAAATCAGATGTACTAAAACTACGTGCGTTCATAAAGCAATATATTTCCGCTAAGGCAGCGGATGACAGGCTTTTATATAAGATCGATAACGGAAGGATAAAACCGTCAAAATCTTTACAGGATTCGCTTGATTCGATGTTGTGCGGAAACAAAGAGTTTGAGATGGTAGATGAGCAGGCAGTCGCATTTGATTACATCATGAATGCGATAAAAAAGGCTTTTTCAGATCAAAAGAAACATGTGATGATCATTTCCGGGGGCCCCGGTACAGGAAAGTCCGTACTGGCGGTAAATGTACTTGCCGAGTGCGTTTCAAAACACGCTTACAATGCTTCTTATATCACGAAAAACAGCGCTCCGAGAAACTGTTATCAGGCACTTCTTGCAAATGGCGATGCAAAAAGGATGGTGGATCTGAAGCTGGCCTTCAGATCACCTCATTCACTTCCTTCAATACCGGAGAACGGATTGGATGTCGGGATATTTGACGAGGCTCACAGGATGCAGAAGAAACCCTATATGTACAGGGGCGATGATATGCTCCGAGATGCCATTTTTGCATCAAAAGTCTCCGTCTTTTTCGTGGATGACGATCAGCGGATCACGACGAATGACTGTTACAGTGCCGATATCATAAAGCAATATGCTTTGGATGCAGGTGCTGTGTTGGAAACGGAGGATCCTTATGTGCTCCGTTCACAGTTCAGGTGTAACGGTAGTGACGGATATGTGGCTTTTTTGGACAATGTTCTTGAACTCCGGGATACGGCAAATTTCGCTATGGATAAAGACGATTACGATATCCGTATTTTCGACGATCCGGGTACCCTTCGCGATGCCTTGAGAGTGATAAATCAAGCGAGAAACAAGGCGAGAATGTGTGCGGGCTACTGCTACGACTGGAATGTAAAGAATAAACGTGGGGATTGGGATATCGTAATAGAGAATTTTCGTGCAAAATGGAACCTTGAAAATGATAATGTGTTTGCGATCAACCCCGATTCTTTCGAGGAAGTGGGATGTATTCATACTGTACAGGGCATGGAGTTTGATTATGTCGGAGTGATCATCGGCAAAGACTTGATTTTTAAAGACGGTCATGTCTGTACCGATCCCAAAGCCATATCCAAGGACGACCATACAAGCAAGATACGTAATTGCAAGGATAAAGCTGTTGCTGACCGTTTGATAAGAAACACATACAAGGTGCTGCTTACTCGCGGCCAAAAAGGATGCTTTATATATTGTGAGGACAAAGCTCTAAGGGAATACTTAAAGGAAAGAACAAGTCAGATATGAATGACGTCAAAAGTGTAAATATGTTTAGAGAATACCGCAAAAAACTGTTGGAACAGCTGGCTATAGATTATAACTGCGCTTCGTCGGATTTCTTGGCGAAAGAGAATATCATAACGAGTCCCGCGTGGAACGCCGGGAGGAGAAGCTACATTCCCGATATATTCCTGCAAATGGCAACATGCGGAGGAAATGCCGTCATAATGGCAGACGAGCGCATGCACGAGTTCCTGCGCGAATGGAGCAAAGATACGGAGCCCTGTCCGGTACGGCCAATATTAACTCTCAAAATGTTGCTGTTAAGAGCTGGTTTAAACCTGCATGGGTAGAGACCGAAGCTGCGAAAGACCAAGAATAAAACCCGGGGAGAAGGAAAATGGGAGAATCAAACGAACAATTTTATGGCAGGAAACGGAGCAGAAGTGTGGCTGTGATCGTCAGAGACGGAAAGATCCTGATGGAAAAGGTGCACTTTTTTGAACGTGATTTCTATACACTTCCCGGTGGAGGTATAGAA
>JAILBP010000017.1:0-4710 GCA_024680835.1 Lachnospiraceae bacterium
CCATCATCTGCGGCGTTTTCGCCAACAGTACCGTGTTCCGCATAGGTGGTGACGAGTTCGCCGTGATAGCTATGGAGAGCGATTATGACAGCGTAGACCGGCTCATGGACAGGATCGCCAAGATCAACAAGAAAAACAGCGCCTCCGGTGACGTGGTCATAGCATGCGGAATGTCAAGGTTCGATAATGACAGAAAGGTGTCAACGGTATTTGAACGTGCGGACAATCTGATGTACAAGAACAAGAATAAATTAAAGACAGATATGCAAAAGGACAGTACAAAAAAATAATGATCATAAAAAAGGATCCCTCCGGGATCCTTTTTTCGCGCTTTTTTTGAGTTTATCCATTAATTCTGATTTGTTTTGTTCAGGTTTTTCATCGCTGTAGACAGCATCAGTTTTATACGGTTCAGCTGATTGACTTCAGATGCTCCGGGATCGTAATCCACAGCCACGATGTTGGCTTCCGGATAATCGTGTCTGATCCTCTTTATGACGCCCTTTCCCACGATGTGGTTGGGGAGACATGCGAAGGGCTGAATACACACTATATTGGGGCAGTTGTCGTGTATCAGCTCCATCATCTCACCGGTCAAAAACCATCCTTCACCGGTCTGGTTACCCAGTGATACGATGGGCTCTGCCATCTCGCCTAAGTGGTCTATATGTGCCGGAGCGGAGAAGTGAACGGATTTCTCGAGAGCTTCTCTTGCGGCGGCTCTGAGCCACTCCAGGAACTTAATGCCGTTCAGTGAGTTCTTCATGGATTTCTCGCTCATGCCCAGCTCCTCAGCCTTGAACTTGTTGTTGTACAGGCAGTAGAGCAGGAAGTCTGCCAGATCGGGTACTACCGGTTCTGCGCCTTCGGCTTCCAAAAGGTCTGCAAGATAGTTGTTGGCAGCGGGCAGGAATTTTACCAGTATCTCGCCTACGATACCGACCCTGGGCTTGACGATGTCTTTTCTAGGGAGCTCATCGAAATCTTTTACAATGGCTCTCAGCATGTTTTTATATTTTCTGTGGCTCAGCGGTTTGCTGTTGCCGACGAAGGCTGAAACCTCTCTTACCCACTTGCGGTGAAGCTCATCCGTGGAACCCGGCACCAGTTCGTAAGGCCTTGTGGCGTAGACGCAGCGCATGAACACGTCGCCGAACATGAGAGCATAGAGACCGTGCTGTGCAAGGCTCGGTGACAGGGTAAAGCCCGGATTTTTTTCCAGACCCACCATGTTTATGGAGATGACGGGAACATGGGATAAGCCCATCTTTTCCAAGGCTCTGCGGTAGAAGCCGATGTAGTTTGACGCACGGCATCCACCACCTGTCTGAGATATCAGTATGGCGGTCCTGTCCATGTCATATTCTCCGGATTCAACCGCGCACAAAAGCTGTCCTACTGCGATCAGAGAGGGATAGCAGGCGTCGTTGTTGACGTAGCGGAGACCTGTGTTTACCGCATCCGTTCCGGATACCTCCGGGATAACCAGATTATAGCCGGCAGCCCTGAAAGCGGGCATCAGCACTTCAAAATGGATCGGTGACATCTGCGGGCAGAGGATGGTGTAATTCTTTTTCATCTCTTTGGTGAATATCACACGATTGTGGTTTGCCGGCACAAGAGTGCGTTCCTTGGGGGTTTCTTCCCGAACCCTTATGGCAGCCAGCAGGGATCTTATCCTGATGCGTGCTGCGCCTAAGTTGTTGACCTCGTCGATCTTGAGGCAGGTATATATCTTGCCGGATTTGTTCAGTATCTCTGCCACCATGTCGGTGGTTACCGCATCCAGACCGCATCCGAAGGAGTTGAGCTGTATGAGATCAAGGTTATCTGTGGTCTTGATGTAATTGGCTGCGGCGTAGAGCCTTGAGTGGTACATCCACTGATCCATGACCACGAGTGGGCGTTCGACTCTTGCCATGTGAGAGATGGAATCCTCTGTCAGAACTGCCATACCGTAGGAGTTTATCACCTCGGGTATACCGTGGTTTATCTCCGGATCGATATGATAGGGGCGTCCTGCCAGCACTATGCCGTGGCGTCCTGTGCGGTTCAGGAATTCTATGGTCTCTTCGCCCTTGCGGCGCATTTTATTTCTGAATATGGAGAGCTCTTCCCAGCCAATCTTTACCGCTTCTGCAGTCTTTTCGCGGGGGATGTTGAATTCCTGTAAAAATACCTTGCTGAGTTTCTTCGCTAAGATCTGCTCATCCGTAAAGTTGAGGAACGGATTCAAAAATCTCACATCGCCTCTTGTGATCTCATCAACATTATTTTTGATGTTTTCCGGATAAGAGGTTACGATGGGACAGTTGTAGTGGTTGTTGGCATCCGGAAACTCATT
Organism: Lachnospiraceae bacterium; assembly: GCA_024680835.1. Lineage (GTDB taxonomy): Bacteria > Bacillota > Clostridia > Lachnospirales > Lachnospiraceae > RGIG6904. The sequence goes on from JAILBP010000017.1 coordinate 2,345, forward strand.
GCGCTCGTAAGGGATGCAAGGGTAGAAGATAAAGTCCACCTTCTGATCGATGAGCCATGCAATGTGACCGTGTACCAGCTTGGCAGGATAGCACTCGGATTCCGAAGGTATAGACTCGATGCCTGCCTCGTATATCTTTCTGGATGAGGCGGGAGAGAGTACAACCGAAAATCCCAGGTGTTTAAAGAATGCTGCCCAGAAGGGGAAGTTATCGTAAAAATTCAAAACCCTGGGGATACCTACGGTTCCCATGGTGGCTTCCTCTTTCGAGAGTGGTTTGCTCTCGAATAAAAGGGAATTCTTGTATTCAAAAAGGTTTGGCAGGTTCTCCTTGTTTTTCTCCTGGCCTAAGCCCTTCTCACAGCGGTTTCCCGTAATATAGCGCCTTCCGCCGTTGAAGATATTGATGGTCAGAAGGCAGTTGTTGAGACAGCCACCGCATCGGGTGAGCTTCGTGTCGTATGTCAATGCTTCGATCTCATCAAAAGACAGCATTGTGGTGGTCTTGCCTTTGCATCTGTCCCGGGCGATCAGGGCTGCTCCGAAGGCACCCATGATACCTGCAATGTCCGGTCTTATGGCGTCTACGTGGGAGATCAGCTCAAAGCTTCTGAGTACGGCGTCATTGTAGAAGGTTCCTCCCTGTACCACCACGTTGATACCAAGTGATGTGGGATCGGTCAGTTTGATGACCTTGAACAGAGCGTTCTTTATGACGGAATATGCGAGTCCGGCAGATATGTCCGCCACGGATGCGCCTTCCTTCTGCGCCTGTTTTACTTTTGAGTTCATGAATACGGTGCATCTCGTGCCCAGATCTATGGGATGCTCTGCAAAGAGCGCCTCTTTTGCAAAATCCTGCACAGAGAAATCCAAAGATTTTGCGAAGGTCTCTATGAAGGATCCGCAGCCTGATGAACAGGCTTCGTTCAGGAGAACCGAGTCCACGGTGCCGTCTTTTATCCTGATACATTTCATATCCTGGCCGCCGATGTCCAGAATGCAGTCTACATCGGGGCTGAAATATGCTGCGGCGGTGTAGTGGGCTATGGTCTCCACCTCGCCCTCATCCAGCATCAGAGCGGATTTTAAGAGCGCCTCGCCGTATCCGGTGGAGCATGAGTATTTGATCTCGACGCCCTCGGGTAAAAGCTTGCGAAGCTCCTTTATGGAACGGATGGATGTGGCAAGGGGCGAACCGAAGTTGTTTGAGTAAAACGAATATAAGAGCGAACCATCCTCCGCCACAAGTGCAACCTTTGTGGTGGTGCTGCCCGCATCTATTCCGAGGTACGCATTGCCCTTGTATGTTGAGAGATCCGTGGTCGGAACGTGGTTTTCACCGTGTTTTGCCAGAAAATCGTCATAAGCTTTTTGATTCTCAAAAAGAGGCTCCATTCTGGCGACCTCGAATTCCATGTGTAAGGGGCCGGTGAGTTTGTCCAGTATGTCGTGTAAAGTCACCATGCAGCCGGGATCCTCGGATGCTGTAAGGGCGGAGCCCATGGCGGCAAATAGGTGTGAGTTTTCCGGTGTTATGGCATGCTCATCGTCAAGTTTCAGCGTCCTGATAAACGCTGCCTTCAACTCTGGAAGGAAATGGAGGGGACCGCCTAAAAATGCAACGTGCCCTCTGATGGGCTTTCCGCAGGCAAGACCGGATATGGTCTGGTTGACCACGGCCTGGAATATGGATGCGGAAAGATCTTCCTTGGTAGCACCTTCGTTTATGAGGGGCTGTATGTCTGTCTTTGCGAAAACACCGCAACGCGCAGCTATGGGGTAGACAGCCTTATAGTCCTTTGCGAAGGTGTTCAGTCCTGTGGCATCTGTCTGGAGAAGGCTTGCCATCTGGTCGATGAAAGAACCGGTGCCGCCGGCGCAGATACCGTTCATGCGCTGTTCCACGTTGCCGTTCTCAAAGTATATGATCTTGGCGTCCTCACCTCCCAGCTCGATGGCAACATCCGTCTGCGGTGCGGCGTTTGTGAGGGCTTCGGACACAGCCACAACCTCCTGTGTGAAGGGAATGCCCAAATGTTTTGCGAGAGTGAGACCGCCTGAGCCTGTTATGACAGGGGATAAGGACACGTTGCCGTGCTCGGTCTCGCACTCGGTCATAAGATCCGTCAGGGTCTGTCTGATGTTGGCGAAATGTCTCCTGTAATCCGAGAAAATAAGGTTTTTGTCCGAATCTATGAGTGCAACCTTGACTGTGGTGGAACCGATATCTATACCAAGTCTGTAGGTTGCGTTATTTGCTGTGTTTTCCATTTTCGTATCTCCGTTTCCGAAAGCGGCGTCTGTGGCATTATGGCACCGGATTCCGGGTGTTCCTGTTGTTTTGACAGTGCACCGGCATTGAG
>JAILBP010000026.1:0-14736 GCA_024680835.1 Lachnospiraceae bacterium
CTTCAGCAATGTTATCCGGATTAGTATTTTGAAAAATTAGCATTTTCCTCGTTGCTTTGTGGTATAATCGCTCTATGCAAAACATAACAGACAGATCAGGCGAAAAAAACAGAATATTGGGCCGGGAGATAAATGTGGGCGGAATCCGGTTGCAGTCGAATGTTCTGATGGCACCTCTTGCCGGATATACCTGCTTTCCCTTCAGGCTGATGGCGGAAAGACTTGGTGCGGGAAGCGCTTACACTGAGATGGTAAGCGTTAACGGCCTCAAATATGATGACCGGGCGACCTTCAAGCTTTTGTATACTGATGACAGGGAGAAACTCAAATGTGTACAGCTTTTGGGAGGGATCCCGGCATATTTTGAGAGGGCAGCGAAAAGCAGCGAACTGGAAAAGTTTGACATTATCGATATTAATATGGGATGCCCTGTTCCGAATGTTGTGAAATCCGGTGAAGGCTGTGCTCTGATGGAGGATATCCCCAGGGCGTCAAGGATCATCGAAGCCTGCAAGAGAAGCGGGAAAGTGGTTTCTGTCAAATGCCGTATCGGGATGAATCCGAAAAGCATTGTGATAGAGGAGTTCGCCAGAATGTGCGAGGCCTCGGGGGCGGATATGATCACAGTGCATGGCAGGACGAGGAATATGATGTATGACGGTGAGCCGCTGTATGATTATATAAGGCTTGCGAAAGAGTCTGTAAAAATCCCTGTTTTTGCAAACGGAGGGATCGACTCTGTCGAGAAAGCACATCTGATGATGGAAAAGACCGGGGCGGACGGGATAATGCTGGCCAGATACGGTTTTGAGAATCCTCTGTTTTTTTCGGAACTGACGGGAAGAGAGTGCAAAGATACGAAATACAGTCTGCTGATGGAACAGACGGATATCGCAGAGGAATGTTTTGACGAGCTGTTTGTTTTGAACTACATAAAAAAACTGGCGTCTTATTTTATGAAAAAGATGCCCGGAACCAAGAGATATAAATTGGACTTGTATAAAAGCGGCAGCATACCGCAGATGAGAAAGCTACTGGGAGAGATATTTGATGGAAACGATCGTGCAGGATCAGTTTGAGATAGAGAACGGAATACTGAAAGCTTACACGGGATCTGATGCGACAGTCGAAGTGCCTGAGGGCGTGGAGACGATCGCTGACGGTGTTTTTAAGGGCATGGCATGGCTTACAAGCGTGAAATTGCCGTCAACGCTAAAAAAGATTGGTTCATCCGCTTTTAAGGGCTGCAGGCAGCTTAAGGAGATAAACTTTCCGGATGGATTGACGGAGGTTTCTGATTATGCCTTTCACAGATGCCATGGGCTGAAAGAGATGATATTTCCCGCAACCATGACAAAGGTTGGAAGATTTGCTTTTCTTTACTGCGACGGGGTGGAAAAGGTTGTTATGGAAGGTCCCAGGAGCCTGGGCACAGCAGTTTTTTCCCACAATATGTCACTTCGCGAGATAGCGCTTGATAAAGATCTGGACTTTTCCAATTTCAGTGATGAAGTTTTTGAGGGATGTGTTCTGCTGCGGACCATCTCATTATCGGGAGAGGTTTACGAGGTGGATAATCTCATAGAGGCTATGCGGCATGACTCACCCTATCCCGATATCATAAAGGCTGTGGCAAAGAGCGTTTATCATTCCCTGGAGATCGAAGACGGCATCTTAAACACGTTTAGTATAAACTTAAAGACAATATCCCTGCCTGAGGGTATTACTGCCATCGGCAAAGGCTGTTTTTTTGACAAAAAAGGAATTGAGAGCATTACCCTGCCGAAGTCGTTACGCGAGATAAAGGCCAATGCGTTTCTCAACTGCATGAGCTTAAAGGAGATCACATTTCAAAACGAGGATACCATACTCGATGATAAAGCTTTCAGGGGCTGCTGCAATCTGAAGAAGGTGAATGCTTCCGGAAAAACATATGATCTTGAAGATGAGTCATGTGACGGGCTTGCAGGAAATATCAGGGATCAGGTCCTGGGGGATTTCTATATCAGCGGAAGGATCCTGATGCGTTATCTGGGAAACGAGGAATATGTCCGTATACCAAAGGAAGTGGAGATTATAGGCGAGGGCTGTTTTTCCGGTAATGAGCAGTTGAAGACAGTAGAGTGTCCTGAGGGTCTGACAGAGATCAGGGAGCAGGCATTTAAGGGTTGCCTTACCATGCAGACCATTATGCTGCCCGATTGTCTTAAGAGAGTGGAAAGAGAGGCTTTTGCGGAGTGTAAAAAGCTTTTGAAATGTAATATTCCGGCAACTGTCGAATATATCGGGGAATATGCCTTCAGACGTTGCTTTACTCTGCCTGCATTTGATCCCTGGCCGGATAAGGCGGATATTGATCCCTATGCGTTTTACAAAGCCGGAAAACTTCCTTCTTCGGAAAACTTTATATATAAAAACATCGGTGAAAAAACAGAGGGTAAAATATGGGACACTGATATCGAACCATATGCACATGCCCGAGATAAGGATATAAAGACGCTGAAGCTATCGGGCATACACAGGATCGGAGCATTCTCCTTTGCGTCCTGCCCGGAACTTGAAGAGGTTGAGATCGATTCACCCGACTGCGTAATAGAGAAGAAAGCATTTTCGGGGTGTCCCAAACTACGGACAGTAAATCTGAACGTAAAAGAGCTGGAACCCGGTGTTTTTTCTTATTGCAGAAATCTTTCCGGGGTGCGCCTGAATGGCATAAAGGTTCTGCCGGCGGAATGCTTTGCCGGATGTGAAAGCCTTGATCTGAAAGCAGAGGATATTTCCGAAGTCGTATCCATAGGTGAGAGGGCTTTTGAGAGATGCGACTCGCTCAAATCGGTTAAGCTCGACGATGTGGAATGCGGATATCACGCATTTGCGGACTGTGCCTCATTGGAAACCGTCGCGATAACGTCTGAGACAAGACTTCGAAGCGGTGTATTTACCGGCTGTACACAGATCAAAAAGATAGTATATGATTCCAAAGAGTATGTTTTTTCGCGGTTTTCGGATTGCCTGAATCACGCGGGCAACGCTTTGCCTTACCCGGTGAGAGAGGCGATAGCTTCAGTGTATTCATGCTTTGATATCAGGGACAGGATTTATCTTTCCGGATACACGCAGGATGCAGCGGAAGTCACTGTACCTGAAGATATCCGGGAGATCGGGTGTGATGTTTTCCGGGATCACCTTCGGCTGAGAGAGATAAATATTCCAAAGTCTGTCAGGACTTTCGGAAGTCATGCTTTTTCACAGACCGGGTGGCTGGATTGCAAACGCAGTGAATCGGACATGGTCATCGTAAACGGAGTCCTTTTGGACGGCGCGGGATGTACGGGAAAAGTTGTAATACCGTCCGACATCGGCAGGATCGCAAGCTGGTGCTTTGCAGGGAACATAAACATCACGGAACTGGTGATCCCCTATGAGCGGATCATCATAGAAAACCTTGCCTTCAGAAACTGCATAAACTTAAAAAAGATCACGGATCATACGGGAAAAGAATACGAATTAAAAAACGTTTCGGATCTGACTCAAAGAGAGTATCCGGATCAGGTACGCCGGATCTTTTCGGAATGTATCAACTGCTTCAAACTGGATGGCGAAGGTAATCTCACTGAGAGCACCGGTAACATCACGGATCTGAATTTTCCGGAAGGGATAAAAAGCATATGTGGCGGAGTCTACAAAGACTGCCATCTTTTGGAGAATATCAGACTGTCATCCGATACGGCAAAAATAGGCAGATCTGCTTTTGAAAGCAGCAAGTGGCTTAAGAGTGTCACGAACACCGGTGCTGTGGAAAGTCTCGGCGCACTGGCATTTTCGGGCTGCCAGTCCTTAGAGCATATAGATCCGCTGACAAGCCTGACAGAACTCGGAAACAGATGCTTTGAACACTGCAGCAGCCTTAAGGAGATCGAGTTATCCCACAGGCTTGAAGTGATCCCGGAGAGAGCATTCTTCAGATGCAAATCTCTTAAAAGCATGCATATTCTGCCGTCTGTGAAAAAGATAGAGGCGGAGGCCTTTGCGTTTTGCGATGGCTTGGAGGAAGTGCATATACCAAAAGAAACGGACGTTTCGGATACAGCATTTGCCTTTGCGGATCATGTCGATATATTGAGATATTGACTATGTCAAAGTTAAAACCATTACAACTATTTTGGAAGAATTAAGATATTATGAGATACCGCAATCTTGGAAAAACGGGACTAAAGGTGTCGGAGTTAGGGTTCGGCACCATCCCCATATTGAGCGGTCACGTGCCGGTACTGCCGGAGTACTACAGCCCCGATACGGATACGGCTGTAGCCATCATGAGAAAGGCTTTCGACCACGGCTGCAATTTCTATGACACGGCAATCCCCGAGGAGTACGGTGACGCGGAGAAAAAGCTTGGTGTTTTTGCGAAAACCGTGGACAGGAAAAAGATCATAATCTCCGACAAAGCACGTTTTTACGGTGGAGGTAACATATATCGCGAGGTCTTGAGGTCCATTGAAAACCTTGGCACGAGACCGGATATATATTTTGTGCATCAGGTGGACGAGAGCAACGCCGATGAGGTTTTCGGAAAAGGTGGGGCGCTGGATGCGCTGTACGATCTGAAAAGAGAGGGAAAGATAGGCTTTACAGGCATAGCCTCACATTATTATGATGTGCTGTATCGCGGGGCGACAGACGACAGGGTGGATGTGCTGCAGGGAAGCGGTAATATCTTAGAACGCGGGATGTTAGACCGCATAGCAGGCGAGGATGCATTCAGGGACAAGGGCTTCATACTGAACAAGGTTTATGCAGCCGGCCTTTTGATCGGATCCTTCTCCATAGCGGAGCTTATAGGCGGGATCTTAGAGTACCCCTTCTCCTGCGCGCTGCTTGGTGTCGGAAACTTTGATCAGGAAAAGGATGCATTTGAAAAAGAGTACACGCAGGTTCATTTTTCATTTGAGGAAGTCAGGGATCGCCTCAGCAAAGACTTTGATGCGATCGCCTGCGACAGGTGCGAAAAATGTTTTTGTCCGCACGGGCATGAGGTCCATACGAGTTTCCGTCAGTTCAATTATTTCCACCTCGGAAAAGAATACTGGGCGGCGGGAAAGCTTAAGATGGATCTGGAGCAGACAGCTAAAGACTGCAGGTCATGCGAGGACAAGCCATGCATGAAGGACTGCGGAAGACACCTTTATATTCCGGGCGAGATCGAGCGTATTCAAAAACTGCTGAGCGGCTACGGGGCTTAGGATTGTATCAAAAGGAGACAAAATGAAAATACTAAGATCGATTATATTAAGATCGATAATACGATCCGATCGAAAAAAAGGTTAACAAATTACCGTTTAGACAACAAAAACAACCGTTTAACCCATGAGCAATTGCTCGTGGTTTTTTTTTGATATAATGAATAATAATTTTGTTGAACGATAATAACGAAGTCATGAAAAAAGGAGGGTTATTATGTTTACAAGAAGAGAAGCCTTAAAACGGATCTTATGCTTTGTGCTGACTCTCGCCATGGTGGTGGGACCGATGTCAAATATGGCATTGATGTATGAAGTGAAGGCGGAACCTAATTATCCCGTTTTTGATGCCGATTACTTTTCTTCGCAAAGTATTTATATGGATACTGACGGAGTTATGAGTATCACGTGGGGGTACGCTGATTCCGGCGAACTACCGGATTTCGACAGTACCGAATATATGGCCGAGATTTATGTCTGGTATGGGGATACTGCGACAGTTCCTGATAATAATTTCTGGATACAGTCGATTGACAAAACCCATTTTGGAACAGGTAACGAAGGTACTTTTACCGCTTCGGGCGGCAGTTTCGAGGGCAGTCTTTATTGGGCTCATGATACCGAACATGAGACGCCGCCTACACTTGCTGAAGGTACATCGTTGAATTATCAGCTTGAGATAATGAATGACAGCGCTGTCGTTATGAGTTCTGATGTCGTTACGTTTACAGTCAGTGCGGCCTATGCCGGAGAAAGCTCTGCTCTGCCCACACCACAGAATGTTTCTGCGTGTCTTACCACGCTTCAGTCCGGAGAGATGCAATATGATGCTTCACATGATCCGGAAAACCCCGATGTCAAGACTCTGACCGGCGGAAATAAGGTGTGGGCCGGTGTTCTGCTTGGCGGAAGTCCGAGTTCATGGGATAAGGATCTGGTGTATCATGTTGTACCACTTAAGGGCAGCAATTTACTCAAGATACCTACAGGCACTTCCGGTTATCTTGCATATTCCGAAGACGCACAAAAGTGGCAATGGAGTGATTACAGGGGAACTATCTTTAGTGCAGTTGGATTAAACGGTGAGAGTGTAGACAGTGTTGGAAATATACCTGTTACTGCATATCAGTTCAGCGGAACTGCGCCATCTGATATGGCTGCTATGGATGGATATTATGATGGGGATGATATGATCATACTTGTTCAGACATCTCTTAAATCTGATCCAACGGTTGCCTCAAATTATGTTACCATTTCTATCCCGCTGAATAGCGATAGCCTTGGCAAGAGGTTTTATCCGGGTGAAATTAATGATGACCCGGTTACTCCGGTGACTGTGACGCAGCCCGCTGTAAGTCATAGCTCTATGTCTGTAACGACAGCTTTGCTGGAGGATTTAAAGATCACAAAAACAGACGGCAGCTTTACTTTTGATTCATTATTGTGTGATGATACAGTAGTGGAAAAGGGTACAGATTATACTGTGGAAAAAAACAGTATAACAATTAAAAATGCTTACCTGAAGACACTTGGGGTGGGTGATCATACCCTGACCTTCCATTACACAGGTACGGTCAATGAGACGGCTCCGGTGGATCCTTCCATTACACTGACCATAAAGAAAATCTGTACTGCCACGGTGAAGGTTACCGGAAGTGGCGGTAATGATATTACTTCATATTGTACCATACAGTGGAAAAACAAGGCCAACGGAAAGGTAATAGCAAATAACAGCGCCGTGAGCACGGGAGTAGATGCAGGCACCACTTTGATCTATACTGTAAAGCCCACGAGCAGCTTGGAAAATTACCGGTTCTACAAGCAGGAGGTCTCAGGTGAGGTCACCCTGACAGAGGCTGCTATCGATATCAATGTAGAACTGCCGATGGAGTTATGCCAGTTTACAGTTATTCCAAAGGATGGGGAGAACCGGATTCCTGAAGGATATACAGTATACTGGTATGACAGCAATATGAGGCAGACCGGTACCGGCAATATATCTCCTCTCATAAGTGCCGGTGAAACACTGCGATATGAGATAAAGATGTCCGGCAGTAATGCGGATACATACAATGACGTAAAAAGAACACTGACAGCAGAGGCTAAACCCGGAAATAAAGATATAGATGTAGCAGTAACACGCAAAACCAGTGTGGTCATGACTGTCAAACTGGGTAGCGAAACGCTCGATCCGAAGGATTATACGGTAATATGGTATACAAGTAAGGAAAGCACAGATGAACAGAACCAGATAACAAGGTCACTGGTACGTTACGGTACGGGCAGGGAATTAAAAAATATTGATGTAAATGAACTTTATTATGAGATCATCCCTGTAGATCATGACGGTGTCTATAACTGGATCAGATTCTATCCCGTGCCGGTATCGCTGGATGATCCAAGTGATCAGAATAAGCCGGGAACCAAGAAAACATTGACCATGGGAACTGTCAATAATCTGGAAGCTGTTGTGACAGAAGTAGGCACGGTCACACTTACAGTTGATGTCACAAACGGAGGAGGCTTTAATCTGGACGTCACCGCCACCCAGACACCCTGGGACGGTTATGCAGTACAGCCAAATACCTGGTATTATACAAAATCCAACGGAGCCTTTAATTATACATTGACCAAAGGCAACGATGGCAAGTACACTGCTACGGTTTACGATTTTGACGCCAGTGTCAGGGTCTATGAGAAAAATGATTACGGTTATGCCGGCGGAAACTATGAGACCGCTTACAGCAATGTAAAGCGGAAGAGCGCTCAGGATGGTACAAACATGGCTACGACAGTAGCACTGATACCGGCGGCGTTGCCTGATAGTATCGGACTTAATATCACCAGAGAGACTCCTTCCTTCGACACAGGATGGCACTGGGAAGATGACCGGGAAGTTTATGGCGCCGACGGATATATCTCTCAGGAAAACGTATACGAATATGAAGAAGCAAACAGCTTTGACTTCTCTCTTTATAATGTAACAAAGGATGCAGCGGTTCCAGAAGACGACTATACTGTAATATATTCAGGTGCGGGACAGTGTGTAGAGTTTAATACTGATAATATATATGCCGACAAGTCTGTAGAGGTGGGTGATACCCTGCGCCTTACAGCAACGGTGGATCAGGATAAGGTCAAAAATGTCCATGCCAATATACCGACGACCATGACCAGTGAGATTACCGTAAAGAAGTATTGGAGCCAGGAAGATTACCGTAACGACAGCTATCGCTTTAAGTTTAAGTACTCTGCCTGGGGCAGTGTGAGTCTGGAAACACAGGCTGATGGCTCATATTGGGAGATATATGGCATATACGGCAGTGATGGTGGTCTTGTGGAAAGTGGCAGAAAGGCAAGCTGGTGGAGAGCCTCCAGCGTTGAGCTGGCTCCCGGAACCTATACTGTCTGCATATGGAGAGAAACAAGTTGGATCAGTGCGGCTCCATCTACACTGGAAGACCTGGAGAGCCTCTTAAATACTGATGAGTACCAGAAGCGTACGGTAACAGTCGACTACGGACAGGCTGTAAAGACAAGCCCTGCGTTTGGTATATGTAAATCTGTTCCCGACCGCTCACTTTTTACAGAGGACAGCGGATTTGCGCAGGAGCTTACCACAGCAAGTGGTGGTGAAACAGTACAGTTCCGATTGAATTATGAGGTGACTGATACCATCAGGCAGGCCAACCCCAACGGACTCTATGCCATCAGGGTATCATTACACGGCAAGGTACCCAGTTTTGTGCTGAAAACAGAAACAGACCATACATGGTATAACACCGAAAAATATGACAAGAATATCAACCTTTTTGTTGATGGTGAGCTGGATACGGAAAACACTTCACGTCTTATATATCATAGTTACAATGGTCTGTCAGATAATCCTAATGGATTTGTTGTGTATACCGACAAGCCAAGCGGAGTCATATACTTCAGTGTAACCGGGGAAATGAATGATAACAGCACTTATTCATTCAACGCAGACGGCTGGCTTTGCGGCAGTGAAGGTACTTACGGGTATAAAGAAACATATGGTGCAAGGGCAAGGGGTGCGATAGGTAGGACACTTTACCGTGTTATACCAAATGCGAACTGTGCCATCTATTTCGCGTCAGACTATCTGCGCATGGCGGACAACGGACCGGAAAACCATAATGATTATGAAAATGGTATGTGGGTCTACGGTTCTCCTGGCAGTAGGGTGGCACTTTATATGGATGGGGTAAAACTTGAAGAACAGTCCACAGGTAGTAATGGGCTTGCAATGTTTTCCGTGAAAATGGACGACAGCTTTAAGAATAAATACTTTAAAGGTAAGTCTGGATGGACACTTTCCGGGAAACATGAAATATATGCGATCACAACCTTAAATGACGGTAGGACTGCGCAGTCACAGACATTTGAGAGGGAGTGTCTGGCAAAGGGCAGTGAGATAAATCCCGCTATGCTGACTAAACTGAATGTCATCTCTAACGCACACGCAGCGCGAGATAATAATCTGTTATATTACTATGGCCGGACAAATAATTCTTACAACGGGAGTTATAAGAACCATATCTGGACGGGGTATGATGTGGAGCTGAAGCCTGATCTGACCTATGATTTTACAGCCACGGTGGAAAATGCTGATTACGTGGATGGCGATCTTGTGGTCTGGCTTTCTGCCAACGGAGATGAGACTTATCGCGTTCCCCTGAAGAGGGAAGGCAACACTAATACATTCAAGGGTCAGCTGGATGAGGGACAGGTGCTTTGGTCAACCTGGGAGGTTACCATCACCTCCAAGAAGCCTGCAAGAACGGGGATTGCTGTAGAGGATGGAGATATTAATGGCAAGGATCGTAAAGATGTGAGCATGGAGGATGTCCTCAAGGATGCCCTCGGGGACAGCGGCAGGATCCTTAACCCGTATACCGGTGAAATGCAGACCATGGATCAGCTTGATGCAGATATAAAGAACAACCTGTTTGGCACAAACGGGCTTAACCTGCATACTGATGCAGAATATGAAGCTGCAACTGATGAAGATAAATGCGCAATGGTAAAAGAAGATCTGGATAAGATCACCCAAATGATCGAATCTGATGCCAAAGCGGGAATGGAGATGACGGAGAACTTCTTTGACAGCATGGAGGAGATCATGGAAAGTCCCCTTCCTGAAGATATGGTCTTTGACGGTTCCCTTGCCAGCGTACAAAAGCTTAGGAGCTATATGGGCATCAATGTCTACTATCCTCTTGCACCTCAGGAGGGAGACAGTGAGGATACAGTGGCAGTAAAGAACCAGCTCCTTAAGTACCTCGAGATGTCGGATGAGGAGCAGGAGAAACTTGGTACCATAGAGACTACCATAGATGGCACGAAGATCAGGCGCTTCCAGCGTGTAATGATCGAGACGAGCAAGGATGACGGCAAGCCCCATATGTATAGTTTATACATTTCCATCCACACGGACTCCCCTGAAGGGCTCATTCCCAACTGGGCTGAGGTGGATGTGGTGGACGGAGGCGTCAGTGAGATCGATGCTTCTGACCCCATAGTTGGCAGCGGTACGGATCTGTTTGAATATATGGCAAACCTGACCGGTGATGATTTCTCTGACGGTGTACAGACACAGGGATCAGGGGACAGGCTTCCCGAACTTAAGCTGTTGTACCGTCCGGGAGAGGAAGCCGGACAATGGGAGGCAAAGGTTCAGAGTTTTACGGAGATAGCAGTATTCGGGGAAGCCAGTGTCAGCAAAGTGGAGCAGCTCAATGCCGCCATGTGGCAGAACAATAAAAATATGAATAACGGCAACCAGACTCAGACGCAGAACCTGTACTGGAATCAGATGAAGTATTGGAAGCAGCAGAATAACATACAGTCTGCTGGTGCCGGATCTGCTGAGGGCAGCACACTGACCCAGTTGGTCACTAATATAAATGATATGATCGAGCAGGGCAGAAAGTCAGGCAAGCTTAATGAAGAGCAGATCAAGGAACTCACGGCTATGAAGCAGAAAGTCCAGACCATAAATGACGCCTTAAGCCTTAACATAGCATACGAAGCAGGAAAGAGCGAGGTGGCTATATATGAGGAGATACAGGCATCAGTTGATCTGGTGAAAAATGCTACCAAGGCCGGATTGGAATCTGTTGAAATGATAAATGCAGGAGATTCTATAGCGGCACTGAATAATGTGAAGGATTTTGCAGTGGATACTGTTAAAGACTGTGCTATAGACAAGGCACATGAAACGGTTTATGATTCCGTAAATGATGCTGATAATGCAGCCCTTGGAAGGATGATCCGGGGAAATATTTATTACACGGGTGCGCGTACACTTGCGCAATTACTCGACTGGACAGGAGGAGAGGATAGCTGGAACCTGACTTCATATTTTGACGAATTTGAGGAGGGGATCGGCGGAGGTATCAAGGAGACAACTAAACTGGCAGTGGATCCCAGCCGTTTTATCAAGGAAAAGGCGGACCGGTGGACAGCGGAAAAATTCCGCCAGTATGAGGAAGACATAAATAATATAGTTGATACCTTAAACAATAAGTATGGCATGAGCAAGGTACGCGTGAACGGCAAGACAACAAGCAGGAATACCAACTGCGGCCGTGCCAGAGCCGGGCTTGATCCGTCGGGTGTAGTATATGAAGCAGTTTTGTCCAACCCTGTGGTTGGAGCTACAGCTACGCTCTATGAAAAAACAGATGCCCATCCTGAGGGAGAAGAGTGGGATGCCTATAGTGCAGGACAGGAGAATCCGCTGACAACCGGTTCAGACGGTATGTACCAGTGGTTCGTTCCTGAGGGTGAGTGGCAGGTAAGAGTCACAAAGCCGGATAACAGGCCGGATCTGTCAGATAACACCAGTGCATCTCATCCAAATGCAAATAAGAACGACGGATCCGCAGCAGGCTGGCTTCCGGTTATGCCGGTACAGTTGGGGATAAATATACCATTGGTATCATCGGCTGCACCTACGGAGGAAAAAGTTGAAGTCTATGCCGGCAGTGCGAAGGTTGTATTTAGTCTGTATATGGATGTGGCGGGACTTACAAGTGATAATATAATAATATCCGATGCTGCCGGAAATATTATTCCCTGCACGATAGTGCTGCCGGATAAGGATGTTGATCCTGAGAATGCATCAAAGTATTACGCAAAGACCGTTGTTTTGATACCTGCGTCTAACCGGACATTTGACAAAACACAGCAGTATGTGGTTAAAGTAAAAAAAGGCATTACTGCGTACAATGGCAAGGCTTTAGAAGAAGATTTCTCGGCTCAGCTTTCTGTCACGGATGGCGATACCTATACGGTGACCTTTGACAGTGACGGCGGAAGCGCGGTAGCTTCACAGAAGGTAAAGGAAGGTGATAAGGTCAATAAGCCTGAGAATCCTACAAGGACGGGGTATACCTTTGTTTATTGGATGAGCGGTGAGTCGGAGTATGATTTTGATATGCCGGTGGTTATGGATATGACACTTAAGGCGAAGTGGAAAAAAACGGAAGGGTCCAATAGTTCAGGCTCAGGAAGTGGGTCCGGATCTTCTGGATCTTCAGGAACATCAGCGGATCAAAATTCCGATGAATCCGGTTCGGGAAAAGAGATTGAACCAGGGACAGATGATAGTGCTTCCGGGAAGAACACAAAGACCGAGACAAAGACAAATAAGGATGGCTCAAAGACCATAATTACTATCACTACAACAGAGACCGAAGATGTACTGATCACTGTCACTAAAATAAATACAAAAGGAAAAACCACCTCTGTATTTAACTACATAAAGACCGGTAAAAACATGCTGGAGCTTATAACGGTTGAAACAAAACAAAAGACGGTGAAGATTCCGAACACAGTGAAGGCCGGCGGAGTGACATACAAGGTGACATATCTGAAGGCAGGCTTCTTAAAGAACAATAAGAAGGTGAAAAAAGTAATAGTAGGTAAGCATGTTACGGATATCGGCGAGAACGCCTTCAAGGGAGACAAAAAACTTAAGATCGTTGTCTTAAAGGGAAAACTTAACCGGGTGGGCAAAAATGCATTTAAGGGCATTGCTAAAAAGGCTGTCATAAGGATTAAGGTTTCTAAAAAGATTTATAAGAAAACAGTCAAAAAGATTAAAAAGTCCGGAATTGCAAAGACCGTAAAGTTTAAGCGTATGAAGTAGCCGGATGATTGAAGGATGTTATTTATGGGTGACAAAGGGGAAATGTTAAGGTCTCAAAAAACAGTATCTGTGATCTGTATCAGTTTAATCTGCGGTTTGATCGGCGGCATGGGGGGATATCTCATCGGCAGCGTTTCGGCAGGACGTTTTCCTGCCGGCACCGGTGAGACTCAGTCAACCGGCAGTGTTGAAAAAGAAGGACAGTCATCTTCGACAGAGGATTATGAGACTGTCTGTCAGCAGACGGAAGCTGTCGATGTAGGAGAAAAAAAGCAGCTGTCTCCGACAGAGATCTATGAGACTGCCTGTCAGCAGACTGTGGCTGTATGTGCGGGAGATGATAAATCCTATGGTGCATATGAGAGCAGGGGTATATCGGGAGCCGGCTGTGTTATATCTGAGGACGGATTTATACTGACAAACTACCATGTAGTAGAAAATGCAGTACTCTATGATAAGGATATCGAAGTGAGATTGTATGACGGCAGAAACTTTGAGGCTGAGGTGGTGGAGGTATATGCCGGAGAGGATCTTGCGGTGTTAAAGATCAGTGCAGATGGTCTGACTCCCATAGTGCCCGGTGACAGCGATGCTTTGCGTGTGGGTGAGCGAATCTATACAATTGGTCACAATGCGCTTAATCTGGACTTTACACAAAATAACGGCTACATTTCCGGGCTTGAAAGAACCTTGTCAACATCCATAGGCGGGGAGCAGGTGACACTGGATTTTTTCCAGATGGATATCCATGTAAATTCAGGATCCTCCGGGGGACCGGTCATAAATGAAGCTGGCGAGACAGTCGGTATAGTTGCCGCAAAATACAGTTCATCCGGTGTGGAGGGATTAGGATTTGCTATCCCGATAAACAAGGTGTTAGATACAGTTTCGCATGTAATCAAATGAATAAAAGCCTTTGTTTTGAGACCATTTCTTCGCTTTTGTAGACAAAAAAATCTCTTGCAGTAAAATAAAAACGGTATTTCCGGAGACGATAAAAGAAAGATCAGGGAAATATGGGTTGAAAAATCAGAAGGACGCGCCAAAAGGGGCGTCCTTCATACAATTTACGAAGATATAAAAGCATTGTTCGAAAGGAAACAGATATATGATAAAAAAGATAACAGGCATTATACTGGCGCTTATGATGACCAGTGTTTTGGTGTCATGCGGTAACACAGGGAGCGCACCCGTGTCTTCGGATCCTGAAGAAAATACCAATATTGGAGAAACAGTTGAAGACGGTACACATGATACTGGGCAGTCGCAGCAAAGTACCGGAACAGACGTATCAAAGGCAGATACAGATGAACCGGATTT
>JAILBP010000030.1:0-12707 GCA_024680835.1 Lachnospiraceae bacterium
TAATGACAGGCATCTTAAACCGTGGCACCGGTGAGCAAAAGGTTATCGAAGCCATGGCAAACGGCCGGAAGGGAATGCTCTGCATTCTGGATGTCGACAAGTTTAAGAATATCAATGATGACTATGGCCATAACGTAGGCGACAAAGTGATCCGCGGGATCGCAAATGCATTAAAACATGTTTTCCGCGATGAGGATATCATCTTCCGTCTGGGCGGGGATGAGTACGCCCTGTATATTATGGATCTGATGGATGAAGGGATAGCTAAGGAGCTGATGGAGCGTTTCTTTAATGAAATCTCCAAGATAGACATTCCGGAGCTTGACGGCAGACAAATCTGCGTAAGCGCCGGTGCTGCGTTCTTCAAAGAGGGCGATAAGCACTCCTTCGAGGACCTTTATAAACTGGCAGACAGCGGTGTATATGCAGGCAAGAAGATCAGCGGCTGCACACTGAATTTCTGATCTGTGATGACAGGTTGATCGCAGCTCTTCGTTACTGTGCTAATCCAAATAAGTTTTCAGTTCTATGGAATTCTTGAGAAAAACATGAAACCGGTATACGACTCTGCCAGACGGCAGGGGTTTGTAGATTTGAAATAGATAAAGCCATCTACGAAGAATGCCACACAGGGATACGGATAAAGATATGGCTTGACAGGATATCTTGCACAAAATATAATATAGCAAAACAATGTATTTTGCGAGGTAATGAAATGGCACAGGAATATGAACAGCTATTATTAAAAAATCAATTGTGTTTTCCGCTGTATGCGTGTGGGAGAAAGATAGTCGGAAGTTACACGCCCTTTCTTAAGCCGCTGGGGATTACATATACCCAGTACATAGTGATGATGGTGCTGTGGGAGAATGAGAGCGTCAATGTTGGCCAGTTGGGAGAACTGCTGCATCTTGACGCGGGAACGCTGACACCTCTCTTGAAAAGGCTTGAAAAAGCGGGCTTTGTCACACGCCGCAGATCATCTGAGGACGAGCGCATTACCATTATTGCGTTGACCCCGGAGGGGGAGGCATTAAAGGAAAAGTGCAAGGATATCCCTGCACAGATGTCTACAGGCAACACGCCATTAAATGAGAAAGAGGCAAAGGAGTTATACAGGCTGCTGTACAAACTGTTAGGCAGCGATTGACGCTGAAATCAGGATGATTTTACCCGGGATATCCCGGGTTTTTATTTTTTTCAATCATCTTATAAAAGTGGATTTTTTGCTCGTGATCGGATATAATAGATCTGTTTGAGATAACTGATCAGCGGTTTGTTATAATACCGCCGGGAGATGGTGCTTTATATTTTTTCAAGGAGGGATCGCAAATGTTGAAGGTGGCTTTTTTTGACACGAAGGAATACGACAGGGCATCTTTTGAAAAGGTTGCGGGACAGGGAGATATCAGTATCAAGTACCTGGAGACAAAACTCACGGAAGATACGGCCGAGCTTGCCAAAGGATGCGATGTGGTCTGTGTCTTTGTGAATGACAATGTGAATGCTGCAGTGATAGACAAACTGTACGAATACGGCATCAGGATGATAGCCTTGAGATGTGCGGGATACAATAACGTTGATCTGGAGCATGCCTATGGAAAAATTCATGTGGTCCATGTGCCGGCATACTCGCCCTACGCTGTGGCGGAACATGCAGCGGCTTTGCTGCTCACGTCCATAAGGCGTATTCACAAGGCATACAACAGAACAAGGGATTTCAATTTCTCACTGAACGGACTGGCAGGGTTTGACCTCCACGGCAAGACAGTGGGCATAGTGGGTACGGGTAAGATCGGCAGGATCTTTATCGACATATGCCGCGGATTCGGCATGAACGTCATCGCCTATGACAGATTCCCGGCAGCGGACAGCGGTATCGAATATGTCGCTTTGGATGAGCTGTTTGAAAAGAGCGATATCATATCCCTTCACTGTCCTCTCACAGAGGATACAAAGCACATGATCGACGGCAAAGCCATCGACAGGATGAAGAAGGGAGTTGTGATCATAAACACCTCCAGAGGCGCTCTCATAGATGCAGAGGCATTGCTTGACGGTATCAAGGCCAGAAAGGTTGGCGCAGCCTGCCTTGATGTATATGAGGAGGAAGCGGATATATTCTTTGAGGACAGGTCGGGTCACATATTGAATGACGATCTTCTGTCAAGGCTCATCTCAATGCCCAATGTTATAGTGACATCTCATCAGGCGTTTCTGACGGTGGAAGCTTTGAATAACATTGCTGAAGCCACCCTTGCCAATATACGGTCCTTCTATGACAACGACGGCATATGCGAAAACGAACTCTGCTACCGCTGCGGCAATGTTGAGCAGTGCAAAAAAGCCAGAAAAGAGAGATGCTTTTGAGTTGTACGCAACACAGAATTGTGGTAATATAGGAACATTATGATTAACACTAAAACAGGAGGCATGAAGATCATGAAGAAAAAGAGATTTATGGCTGTGTTGTTGACGGCAGCGCTGGCGTTAGGCGCATGCGGGAAGACTCCCGATGCCGGAACGACTGCACCGCAGGATGCGGACACATCAGAGGGAAAGGCGACGACGGATCAGGGTACGGACGTGAGTGATGGTTCCGGCGACAGTGCAGCGGATGTGAGCGATACGGGTTCGGATGTTCCGCTGGTAGTAGCCAGTGATGAGTTTTCTGAAAAGTTCTGTTCTGTATTTGCGGCCAGTGTACCGGATCAGCAGGTGGCGGACATGACTACCGTAAGTCTTATAGCAAATGACCGTGTTGGCGATGTGATCTACCACGGTATCGAAGGTGAGACCCGCAATTACAACGGAACAGATTATACATATTACGGCATTTCGGATTGTGATGTGACTGAGAATGCTGACGGTACGGTGGATTATAAATTCACGCTCCGCGATGATGTGAAATTCTCCGATGGAGAGCCTCTCACAGCGGATGATGTAATCTTCACATACTATGTTGAGAGCGATCCGTCATATGACGGAGGTGCCTCTCTGTATTCGCTTCCGATAAAGGGTATGGAAGCTTATCGTAACGGAAGCGATACACTCTTCAATCTGTTGCTCAAGGCTGGCAGTGATAATACTGATTTCACTTTCTTTACCGAGCAGCAGCAGAAAGATTTCTGGGAGAAAGATCTTCAGGCAGCAGGCGAGCAGTTTGCCAAGAGCATTGCCAATTACTGCATAGCGGAAGGATATGTGACAGGTGATGAGCATTTTGATACTCATGTGATCGCCAACGGCATGTTGAACTGGGGCTTTGCCAAGGCCAATGACGACGGCAGCATCACTACCGGTTCAGGCAAGACCTACACTCTGGAGGGTGATGATGAACCCAATGAGGTGGATTTCTGGAATGAGCTGTACGCGGCTTATGACGGGGATGTGGTGACACTTTCCGAGACAGAGCAGGCAGATGCTCCCATCACGGATTTCCTGCCGGACGTTTACAAGAACGCTATTGAGACAGGAGAGAGCGCACCCAACATCGAAGGTATTGTAAAGACCGGTGATTACAGCTTTACTGTTACCCTTGATCAGGTTGACGCCACAGCGATCTACCAGATCGGAGGCTATGTGCTCCCGCTCCACTACTACGGCGATAAGTCGCTGTATGATTATGACAATAACAGTTTTGGTTTCACAAAGGGCGACCTTTCCGGGATCCGTGAAAAGATCACAAAGCCTCTGGGCGCAGGTCCCTATGTTTTCGACAAATATGAAGCCAAGACGGTATATATGAAAGCCAATGAGAATTATTGGAAGGGTGTTCCCAATATCAAGGAGCTTCAGTTCAGAGTCACCCTTGATCCCGACAAAGAGCCCGGTGTGGCACAGGGTACACTGGATATCTCCGATCCCTCGGCTTCAAAGGAACGTCTTGATGTTGTAAGGGGTGAGAACAGCAATAATGAGCTCTCCGGCGACAAGATCGTCACCAGCCTGGTGGATGTATTGGGTTACGGTTATATCGGTATGAATTCCGAGAACGTATGCGTCGCAGGCGATCCTTCCAGCGAGGCATCCAAGAATCTTCGTAAAGCCATCGCCACTGTTCTGGCGGTATATCGTGATGTGAACATCGATTCATACTATGGCGATGCGGCATCCGTTATCAATTATCCGATCTCCAACACGAGCTGGGCAGCTCCGCAGCCCTCTGATCCGGATTATGCAATAGCATTCTCTGTGGATGTTGACGGCAATCCGATCTTCACGGACGGCATGAGCGAAGATGACAAATATAAGGCTGCACTGGATGCTGCGCTTGGTTTCTTAGAGGCAGCAGGCTACACTGTAAAAGACGGAAAAGTAACAGCTGCTCCGGAGGGAGCAAAGCTCACATATGAGATCCTCATCGGAGGAGCAGGTCAGGGCGATCATCCTTCATTCGGTATACTGACACAGGCTTCAGAGGCAATGAAGTCCATCGGTTTTGAGCTTAAGATAAATGATCTTTCGGATTCTTCGATCCTGTGGAGCAGCACAGAGGGCGGTACTGCAGAGATCTGGTGCGCAGCTTGGCAGGCTACCATAGATCCCGATATGTTCCAGGTTTATCATACCGAAGGCGGCAGTGCTTATATGTACCGCATCAACCAGCCCGAGCTTGACGAGATGATCGTAGAGGCAAGGAGCACCGCGGATCAGAAGGTTCGTAAGGCGATCTACAAAGAGTGTCTGGACTACATCGTGGATTACGCAGTGGAGATCCCGGTATATCAGCGTCAGGACTGCGTACTCTTCTCGGCAGAGCGTATCAATACAGACACTATCACCAAGGACATCACGACCTTCTACGGTTGGGCCCAAGAGATAGAGAAGATGAAAATGAGATAAAGACAACACAAAGACAAAGACGAGAAAATACAAGATGAAGAAGTTTGTACTGAAAAGACTATTGATATCAGTGGTACTGCTGTTCTTTGTATCACTGATAATTTACACTATCATGCGCTGTATGCCCACTTCCTACGTGGAAAATCAGGCGAGGGCTTTGGCTACAAGGCCCGGAGCCAAGAGCTACCAGGAGTGGGTGACACAGCTTAATGCACAGTACGGATTGGACGTGGGAGTGCTGCCGGGATATTTCAGGTGGCTCTCCCGGGCCGTCCGGCTCGATTTTGGCGATTCCTGGTTTTGGAATCAACCCATTCTGGACAAATTCAAAGATGTGATCTGGTATTCTTTTGCGCTGGGACTGGCTTCATTCATGCTGGAGATGCTGATCGCCATACCTCTGGGTATAGCGGCTGCCAGAAAGCAGTATTCCTTTACGGATTATTCGGTGACAGTCATAGCGCTGATCGGTATTTCCCTGCCCAGTTTCTTTTTCGCCACCATATTAAAATATATTTTCTCCATAAAGCTTGGATGGCTGGATCTCAGCGGTACTGTGAGCAGAATGCACCAGTCCATGACTGAGTTTCAGCAGCTTCTGGACATAGCAAAACATATGATCCTGCCTGTGATCACCGTAACAGTGGTCAGCATCGGAGGATTGATGCGCTATGTGCGTACCAATATGTTAGAGGTGCTGAATTCGGATTACATCCGCACGGCGAGAGCGAAGGGCTTGTCGGAGAAGCGTGTCATCAATCATCATGCTTTCCGCAACACACTGATACCTATAGTAACCCTGTTGGGCGGTTCGCTGCCTGCGCTGTTTTCAGGCGCGATGATCACGGAGCAGCTGTTCCAGATCCCGGGTATCGGATATACCTCCTATGTTTGTATCATGCAGGGAGATATACCTTTTGTAATGTTCTATATGGTATTTCTGGCGGTCCTGACCCTTTTGGGGAATCTGATCGCGGATATTTTGTATGCAGTGGTTGATCCACGTGTGAGGGTGAGCTGATAATGGGTGCTGAAAACGAAGAACTGAAAAAAGAAGAAATGCACCTGGACGATGCCGCCCGGGTGAAGGTATTGAGCCCCGGTCAGATGGTTGCTAAAAGATTTTTCCGCAATCGCCTGGCTATAGTGGGTATGGTGATCATCATATGTATGTTCCTGTTCTCTTTTGTAGGTGGAGCTGTAAGTCCTTACTCTCAGAGTGAGGTGTTCTACACCACGGAGGTCATGTTAAAGGATTATGCAGGTGCTGCGGTTATCGACCAGTACAATTTTGTGACGATGCCGGATGAAAGTCTTCCAAAGGATATTTATTCCAAGACTATCATAGCGGCGTCCACGGGAAAATATGAGTTTACATCCAGGGATGAAACGGAGTACCGTCTGGAACCCCTGGGTGAGGAGACGTTTCTGATCTACATAAAGGAGCGAACCGGACCGAAGCCAAAGGACATCGGTGAGCGCGAGATAGCAGTTGCCTCCCTGATGAGCATAACTCCGGATAAGGACGCTCAGGAGCTTTCGTATGAATTCTGCAAGGCTGCGCTGAAGGCTGTTGCAGAGGACGCTGAGAGTTTCACGAGCGAGGGCTCCTCATATACCTGTGAAAATGCGGGACACGGATCCATGATCATGAAGGACGGAGTGTCATGCGCATTCGTGTCGGATATGAACTTCAATGCGATAAACGCCGGTACAAAGCTTGAGACGGCTTACAAGCTGGCTGCTTTGGAGGCTATTGATGCGGGAGAGGAAAGCTTTGTATATCCGGATCCTGATGGTACAGAAGTCACATACATTATCCAGAATAAAAACGGTCAGTTCCTGATCCGCAAAAATCAGGAGACCAAGGTTATAGATTCATATGCCGCTCCCTCAAAGGAGCATCTTTTCGGAACCGACGGAAACGGCATGGATCTTCTGGCAAGACTTATGTACGGCGGACGTATTTCACTGCTGATAGGCTTTGTGGTCATAGCGATAGAGGTTGCTATCGGAACCATCATCGGCGGTATAGCAGGCTTCTTTGGCGGAATTACGGACAATCTTCTGATGCGTTTGGTGGACATCATCTACTGTATTCCGTCGTTGCCTCTGTTTTTGATACTGGGTTCCATCATGGATTATTACCAGGCTCCACCCACAGCCCGTATCTATCTGCTGTGTGTTGTCATGGCCGTGATAGGCTGGGTAGGTATAGCGCGTATCGTGCGCGGTCAGATACTCTCCCTTCGTGAACAGGAGTTTATGATAGCAACGGAAGCTACGGGACTCAGCGTACGCAGGAGGATATTCAGACATCTGATACCGAATGTTATTCCGCAGCTCATCGTGTTCGCCAGCATGGGATTGGGTGATGTTATACTGACGGAGGCGACACTCAGCTTCCTGGGACTGGGTATTAAGTATCCGGCTGCCTCATGGGGCAGTATCATCAATGCTGTAAATGATGTCAGTGTTATGACCAATTATCCGTTTGTATGGCTGCCGGCAGGTATGTTCATCCTGCTAACGGTGCTGGCATTTAACTTTATCGGCGACGGCCTTAGGGACGCCTTCGATCCCAAGATGAAGAGGTAGGCGTAAGATGGCAAAGGACTCAAATTATATTTCTGCAAAAGAATCCAGACGCATTTCCAGGGATAACAGGCGTATCACCGCAGCGATCGAAAAAAAGCGCAGGAGAAAGCATATCCCTGAGAGCGAATATGTGACCGAGATGAAGGACCCGGAAAACTGCGTGGAGTTTGACGAGGTTCAGACACATTTCTTTACTGATATAGGCACCGTAAAGGCGGTGGATGGCGTAAGCTTTTCCGTTCCGAAGGGAAAGACCGTCGGTATAGTGGGAGAGAGCGGCTGCGGCAAGTCGGTGACAAGTCTGTCGCTGATGCAGCTTGTACAGCGCCCCTCAGGTCAGACTGTAGGCGGTGAGATACGTTTTGACGCGGGAGACAGGGTCATCAATGTGGTGAATGCTCCGGAGAACGTAATGCGTGAGCTTAGAGGCAACAAGATGGCCATGATATTCCAGGAACCCATGACCAGCTTGAATCCGGTATTCCGTATCGGCGCCCAGCTTGACGAAGAGATCGTCCTGCATTTCCCCAAGTGGACCAAAGATCAGGTTAGGGAGCGTTCCATAGAGATGCTGGGTATGGTAGGCATAGCAAACAAAGAGGGCGTATACAGGATGTTCCCCCACGAGCTTTCCGGTGGTATGAGGCAGAGAGTTATGATTGCCATGGCGCTGTCCTGCGATCCGAAACTCATCATTGCGGATGAGCCCACAACAGCTCTCGATGTTACAATACAGGCGCAGATACTGGATCTTCTGCGCGAGCTTAAGAACCGCATCGGTTCGTCCATCATGCTGATCACACACGATCTTGGTGTTGTGGCCGAGATGGCGGATCTGGTGGTGGTAATGTATGCCGGCAGAGTGGTGGAAAAGGGTACTGCGGAGGAGATATTCAATGATCCCAGACACCCGTATACAGTGGGATTGATGAAGAGCAAGCCTGTGGTGGGCAAGCATGTTAAAAAGCTTTACTCTATCCCGGGCAACGTGCCAAATCCGGTGGATATGCCGGATTACTGCTACTTCCGTGACCGCTGTGAGCGCTGCACCGAGAAGTGTATGGGAGCTTATCCCCGGATGGTGAAGCTGAGCGATACACATTATGTGAGCTGCTATAATTAACAAACAGGACGACATATAAGACATGGACAACATAATAGAAGTTAAAAATCTAAAAAAGTATTTTCCGATCAAAGGCGGATTCTTTGGAGGAGTGACCGGACATGTGAAGGCTGTGGACGGTGTGAGCTTCTCGATCCCCGAAGGTACCACCATGGGACTGGTGGGGGAGAGCGGCTGCGGTAAATCCACAACCGGACGCACGATCCTGCGTCTGATCGAGAAGACAGACGGGGAGATACTGTTCAGGGGAGAAGATGTCTCTGCCATGGACAAGAAAAAGATGCATGAGATGCGTACGAAGATGCAGATCATCTTCCAGGATCCCTATTCTTCACTGTCACCGCGTCTTCCGGTGGGAGAGATCATCGGTGAGGCTGTGCGTGAACACGGACTGGTGAGCAAGGCAGAGTATCAGGACTACATAACGCAGATCATGAAAGACTGCGGTTTACAGCCTTATCACAAGGACAGATATCCCCATGAGTTTTCCGGCGGTCAGAGGCAGAGGATATGTATCGCCAGGGCACTGGCTTTGAATCCTGAGTTTGTAGTATGTGATGAGCCTGTCAGCGCGCTGGATGTTTCCATTCAGGCGCAGATCATCAACCTTTTGTGGAAGCTTCAGGAAGACAGGAAACTCACATATCTTTTCATATCCCATGACCTTTCGGTGGTCGAGCATATATCTGACAGCCTTGGAGTGATGTATCTCGGCAGTATGGTGGAGACCGGAAAGACCAACGATATTTTCGCAGAGCCCTTACACCCGTACACACAGGCACTGTTTTCGGCAATACCCATGCCGGATCCGGGATTGAAAAAAGACCGTATCATACTGGAAGGGGATATCCCGTCTCCTGCGAACCCGCCCACGGGCTGTAAGTTCCATACACGCTGTAAACATTGTATGTCATGCTGCAGCGAGCAGGCGCCTGAGATGAAGGACATGGGTGGCGGACATTTCGTGTGCTGCCATCTGTATGATGATCACTGACGGAATAGACAGATATGATATTTAACGATCCATATAAAGATGATTACGACCATCGTCCCGTAAAGGACGCAAAAGGTCATTTCAAAGATGAGTTCTATTACAAGGGTGAGCGCACGGATCTTGAGATGGATGCACCGCAAAAGCGAAAAGCCGTCCTGAAAAGCTTTCTGTGCGGATTCGGGATGCTGGCTGCTACACTCCTGCCCGGCTTTGTAGAACATCCGGCGTCCAGGGTACTGTGGGTGACTGTGCCCTGGGCGTGCTGTTTTTTGCCGGCATGCTACTATCTGCTGGGGGCGTTTGAGTTTGCAACCTCAGGCACTTCCATGAGCCGTCGCCAGTACGATCACAGCATAGTGCGTATGAGGCGCTCTGCGATGGGGGTGTTGGTGTTTGCCGTATTGAATCTTTTGACGGCAATGGTCTACATCATATTGCATCACGATGTTAAAGAGCTTTTGTATATCTGTTCTTTCATACCCATGGCTGGATTGTCGGTGTTGACGGTGCAGTGGGTTAAGAAAGGCATTTTGAAGGGAAAGATATGATCAGTATCAGGCATATAAAAAAATCATACGACGGCAAGGCGGTGCTAAAGGATGTTTCATTTGATATCACGCCGGGATCCATATACGGGCTCATAGGTATAAACGGTGCCGGCAAGACAACGCTGATGAACATTATGACCGGCTTGTCCGAAGCGGATTCCGGTGAGTGTGAATTTACGGACGGTGAAAAGAGACTGAAGGTAGGATATCTTCCGGATCTGGTATCTTTTTATGATTATCTGAACACGGATGAGTATCTGGATCTTCTGCTGATGGACAAAGATCCTGCAAAAAGGGATGAGCTTTTGTCCATGGTGAGTTTGTCGAAGGGCATCAAGATCGGCAGTATGTCCAGAGGCATGAGACAAAGGCTTGGTATAGCCGCTGTACTGGCCGGGGACCCGGATGTGCTGTTGTTGGATGAGCCTACCAGCGCCCTTGATCCTGCGGGGCGTGCCGATGTCAGGGAGATAATGCTGAACCTTAAATCCAAAGGTAAGACCATGATCCTGTCCACTCACGTTCTGGCGGATATGGACAGCATCTGTGACCGGGCGGGTTTTCTGCACAACGGAGTCATAGTGCAGGAGGTAGATGTACAGCAGAATAAAAACACTGTCATGGGTTTTTCCGTTCGTTTCGAGACAATGCCTGATATGAGTATGTTTGCGGATTGCGGTGACTGTGTGAAGGTTACGGAGGAGTGTGTCGCTGAATTCCATCTCGATGAAAGTGACCTTATTAAGAGCCAGCAGAAGATATTGGGAGCCTTGTCGCGCATGAATGTCGGTATTGAATCCATACGTACCACAACACCGGATCTGGAACAGATGTTCAAAGAGGTAATAAAGGCGTAAAGATAGCGATCAATGCAGTATCGGATATCATAGCAGGACCGGTGACCGGGATGACACCGGTTACTTATAGAAATCAAAAGATCTGTAAAAGGAGTGCATATGAGTGGCGGATTGGCTGTATGCATAAAAAAGGACATAAAAGAAGTGCTGCGCACCGGAAAGCTGATTCTCATTGCCGGGCTTTTGTTTGGAATAGGTTTCATGGTGCTGGTGTTTACCGTGATCTTTTCCAATATACCTAAAGAGCTTTGGAGTCTTTTGGAAGGCTTTGATATAGAAGCTCTTGAGAAGATGATGGAACAGTTCTACCCGAAGATAGTGAGCGAGAGTCTGGAGTTGTTCTCATATAATGTGGGTGCATTTTTCACACTCATCTTAGTGATCATGATGCAGGGACAGCTGCCGGGAGAGAGGGATGCAGGAACATGGATACTGCCCAGACAGCACGGCATCACACCGATGGATCTGATAGAGAGTAAATGTATTGTGTATGGCGGTATCAGCGGCGTGTCCGTGACAATGGGGTATCTCGTATACTATCTGCTGGCCATGACCTTTATGGAGAGGAACATGACCTTTGTCAATGCGCTGGTGTGTGCTCTTGTTCACGGATTTAACATTTTATTCATCGTGACATATATGCTGTTTTTGTCTATGTTACTCAAAAAGCCTATAGCCGGAGCGATTTCCGTGGTGGCTGTGGTGCTGCTGATGCCGGATATCGGAAGGTTTTTCCCATTTGGGATATATCTGCCAACGAACCTTTTGACCTTCGTTTATGACAGCAGCAGTAATTACAGGGAGCTTCCGGTTCCCTTTGTTCTGAATGTTTTCATACTGTTAGTGATGTGGATAATGCTGAGACATAAATATATGGAAAAACGTGATTGATCCTTTCCGGGGGTATTGTCTGAAAGGACGGAAAGAGATGTATAACGGATCTGTACGATCAGAAAAAGACGGACGTTTCTATGGAAAAGAAATCGTCCGTCTTTGATTTTTTGAACTACTTTTTCTTTACTGTACCGTATTTGCCGAAGATCTTTTTATAGCTCTTTTTCTTTTTGAGGGGAGCTACATATTCGATGCATCCGATCTTGCCATCTGTATCGCCGCCTTCGATGACACGGTAGGTGGCATATGTGCGGAACCGGCCGAAATGGAGTTGGATCATGAACTAACATGAGAGTACCTTATCATAATCGTAGCCACGATCAGGTGTAAAGCTTCTCTTTTGTAAGGTGAAATATACGATACCGTTTTTATTTACAGCGAATGAAATTGGGGTGGGTTGAGCCTGCCCCTTTTCTATTTCGCTGCGTATCAGCGGATAAGCACCGCTTTTGATAAGCCCGGTCTCATCCGCGGTGGGATATGCGGGCTCGCCTATGTCGTGCCATAATTTCAGGGGATTACAGCATTCTTCGTCCACAGTCTGAGTGACCAGTGTATATTCGGAGCCGTCCTCAAGCGGGAATGAGATTTCCTTTGACAGCGGATCGCCGTTGATATTCCACAGTATTCCGGCAAATCCGGTATCGCCCTGTACTATGACCGATGTTTTATCACGATGAACGCAGGTTTCACCAAACAGCTTTAGAAGCTTGAAAAACCGGAAAGTCCAGAAGGTGGGTTTGGGTATATTGCCTGCAGCCACCATACCGAAACCGCCGTGGAAGAGCGAGTCCGGAACACCCTGCTCCTCGAATACATCACCGAATGTCCAGTACGAATACGCTTCG
>JAILBP010000033.1:0-12839 GCA_024680835.1 Lachnospiraceae bacterium
GGTATTTGACAAAACAGGCACCATGACAAAAGGCGTATTTGAAGTTGTCAAGATCCACGAGGCTCCCATGCCCGAGGACAAGCTCTTAGAGTATGCGGCTTACGCTGAATGCGCATCAACCCATCCTATCGCAAAGAGTATCATCAAAGCATACAACGGCGAGCTGGACCGCTCCCGCGTCTCCAATATAGAAGAGATTTCCGGCAACGGCGTAAAAGCCCTTGTAGACGATTTTGAGATTGTCTGCGGAAACGCAAAACTCATGAAATCCATCGGTATAGACATAAAGCCATGTGACTGCCACGGCACCATGGTACATATGGCTGTGGACGGAATGTACGCAGGTCATATACTAATAAAGGATCTGTTAAAACCCAATGCGGTCACCGCAATATCACAACTGAAAAACCTTGGTATAAAAAGTCTTGTGATGCTGACCGGAGACGCCTCGGATGTTGCCAAAGATGTTGCCGGCGAGCTTGGAATAAAAGATGTTTACTCAGAACTACTGCCGGATGATAAGGTTTCTTATGTGGAGAAATTCCTGACAGAAAAGACTCCCGGAAAAACACTGTGTTTCGTTGGAGACGGCGTCAACGACGCTCCTGTCTTATCAATGTCAGACATCGGTATCGCCATGGGTGCCATGGGTTCTGATGCAGCCATTGAGGCCGCGGACATAGTGCTGATGGACGACGACCCGGGCAAGATTGCAAAAGCCATACGCATTTCCAGAAAATGCATGCGCATCGTATATGAAAACATATACTTTGCCATCGGTGTAAAAGTTGCCTGCCTGATCTTAGGCGCCTTCGGTATTGCCAACATGTGGCTTGCCATTTTTGCTGACGTAGGTGTTATGATACTGGCTGTAATCAATGCAATGCGCGCTCTGATAGTAAAAAAATAACCACTTCCTGTATTCAAACCCGAGTACAGGAAGGGTTTTGTTATAATCAGATCACATTCCTTCACTATGATCATCAAGGAGATATGCGAGTACGAACACAGCAGGTGAGTTCCAGTATATCGTGATCTCGTTTAAGGAGTAGCTTTCCGTAATATCAGCATAACATTTCATCGGGGCAGTACCCTCAGGTATCACCTTCTGTGCAAAAGGATCGGAGCGATATCCGTTGGGACCTCCTGCCACCATTCCGGGAATACACTCCTCTATGCCATCGGCAAAAGCCGGTCTGAGATGTGGATAGTTGCAGCGAAACTCTCCCACGCCACTGACATAGCTGATACCGAGAGCATTTATTCC
Source organism: Lachnospiraceae bacterium (assembly GCA_024680835.1). Classification (GTDB taxonomy): domain Bacteria; phylum Bacillota; class Clostridia; order Lachnospirales; family Lachnospiraceae; genus RGIG6904. The sequence continues at coordinate 1,268 of JAILBP010000033.1, forward strand.
CAAAAGGTAATCGACATGTCTTGCCGCATAGTCGCGACCTGACCTGTCTCCAAGCAACACATCACAGATAGCAAATGTCATGCCCTTCGTCATGAGTCCCATATTGCTGCCCCAGCCGTATTCCCTGCCTTCCATGGCAACGCCGTAACCGCATTTGTCTGCCGTATCTTTTAACGCATCCCCTCGTTCTCTGAACAGGTCTTTCAGCTTATTCTCAAGTTTAACATCCTTGCTCTGACCGCACAGAATATACGCCAGGGACCCAAATCCTCCGACTTCGGCATATCCCAGCGCAGTATGCGTGAAATCATCCTTCATCGCAGCGATCAGCCTGTCGTGATATTTTGCCTCTCCTGTAACAGCATACAGTTCCGAATATGCCCAAAAACGGTTTGAAAGGTCATCCCGCTCATAGTACCCACCGGTGTTACAACCCTCAGGATTAACAAAACCTATAAACTCCTGATGCGCATCAAGCCATTCCGCTGCTTTCACCGCAGTATTCAAAAGCTTATCCGAAAAGGCTTTGTCGTAATCCTCATAAATACCTGAAGCGAGCGCGCAAACTGCCGCAAGATCCGCAGTCGCCATGGAAGAAACAGGCAAGACAAACATTTGCTCATTATCGTCCTCCGGCATGACAAAAGGTGCATGCTGTGCTGTCGTAGCCTTGTGGTATGCGCCGCCTTCAGAATCCTGCATCTTGACCAGCCACTCAAGCTCGCATCTTACTTCAGACAAAACATCCGGACATTTTTCTACAGACTCAGGTATGTTCAGATCCTGTTTTTCAAATACACCCGGAAACATCTTATATGCATACAAAAGATGTGCAACTGCACAGGCTCCCGCTGTGACATACCGTCCGTAGTCGCCTGCATCATGCCAGCCGCCCGTCACATCCAGTGTCACCTCTCTGTCATCCCAGAGACGGGCCGGCGCTGTATGACATTTTCCGTGATGCCACACTCCCGCATATTTTTCATCAAGTCCGCAGCCGCAACGCAGGAAATAAAAGGCTTTCGCTGTCTTGTTAAAAACATCCTCATATATATTTTCTTCGATACCAAACATAGCAGAGGTTCTGCCTCCGGCTTTTACCTTAAACTTTCCTGTCTCGCCAAACTCACTGAAGTCCGCGATCCAAACATCATCACCGGACGCCTTGTCATGTCCCGTGAAAGCTGTTTTTCCCGAAAAACGCACATTGCCGTCTGCATCTGTCACTTCAAAACTGTCGCATTCAAAGGGTATCACCGCTCTTTTTTTACTGTCCGGGCTGTAACCGACCTGATTGACGAAAATCTCAAAGGGTGTTGTTCTCGAAACCGCAGGAGCGGTCTCAAAATACTGTCTTTCCATAACTAATCTCCTTTTCTCTCCACAAAAAAATCGTATTGCTAAAGCCTGCTCGTCAAACGAGCAGGCTTTGATTTTTAGCACTATTCGATTTTATTACAAACCAATATTTCTATATCGGTGACATCATCTCAGACTTTTCAGATCATTAATGATCTCTATATCTGACTCCGTCACCCTCATATTCGAAGTGATGGGTTCCCCATCTTTTTTGGTGACTGTAATCTCTATAACATCACCTTCGCTGATCCCCTGAGCCATAACTACATTCAAAAAACTCACGAACTTTGGATGAGTGTTGGAAAACTTGCTCCAATCATTCACTATCTTCATCATATCCATTGGATTTGGCATATCATCCTCCCTTTTATATCCTCGCAACAACACGTTTTATCTATACCAAACTGTACTTCACCTCGTCAGATATCACTCTGCCGGAGCTGCTCCCCGCCTGACCATAATCCCATATCAACCAAATAAAGCTGTTATTCCATATTCTCTTCCGGGTTACCCGCATCCGCTGCCGCCGTGGCAAGCTCATCACATCTTTCATTAAAACGGTGTCCGTTGTGGCCCTTTACCCATACATAAGTCACTCTGTGAGGCGCTACTGCAGCTAAAAGCCTCTCCCACAGATCGCGGTTTTTCACTCTGCTCTTATCGCTCTTAACCCAGCCTTTTTTTTGCCAGTTGTATATCCACCCTTGATTAAATGCATCCGTCACATATTTGGAATCGGATGTAAACACCACATCACAGGTTTTTTTTAAGCTTTCAAAACCGACAATTGCTCCCAATAACTCCATTCGGTTATTGGTTGTAAGGGAATATCCTCCGGAGAGTTCCTTTATATGTTCTTCTCCATCCGGAGTAACGTACCTTAACACTGTGCCATATCCGCCCGGACCCGGGTTTCCACGGCTGGAGCCGTCGGAGTAGATTTCTACCTGCATTTGTATATATTCTCCTGAGTTCTCAGTTAATCGCTTCATTATATATGTCAAAGATTTAGTTACCAATTCACCCGGCTATTGAACAAAATTCGAACAATATTCCTGATTTCGTTCAATAGTATAACCCCTCAGTCAGCTTCGCTGACAGCTCCCCTGAAAGGGGAGCCTATAAGAAGTTAATAGCGGATCTTGTCCTGTGCAACAGCCTTGAGATACATGCCGTATGGGCTCTTGCCGTAAAGTTCGGCGGATTCCGTAAGCTTTTCTTTTCCGATCCAGCCGTTTATGTATGCGATCTCTTCGGGTGCAGAGATCGTAATGCCCTGACGGGACTGTATCATCTGTACAAATGATGTGGCCTCCGCAAGGGAATCCATTGTGCCGGTGTCGAGCCATGCGAAACCGCGGCCCAAAAGCTGAACATCCAATAAACCGTCATGCAGATACATCTCATTCAATGTTGTTATCTCAAGCTCGCCTCTGGCAGAGGGTTTCACTTCTTTTGCTCTTGACGCAACGCCTGCGGGGTAAAAATACAGACCTGTCACTGCATAATTGGATTTCGGCGCAGAAGGCTTTTCCTCTATACTGATAGCCTTTCCCTCTGCATCAAACTCTACAACACCGAATCTTTCCGGATCCGGAACAAAGTATCCGAATACGGATGCTCTTCCGTTGTCCACAGCATTTTTACCTGCTGCCCTTAACATCCTGCCAAACCCGTTTCCGTAAAAGATGTTATCGCCGAGAACCATAGCACAGGCATCATCACCTATAAACTCATCTCCCAGGATAAAAGCCTGAGCCAATCCGTCCGGAGAAGGCTGAACTTTATATGAAAGATTTACACCGAAATGCGAACCGTCTCCCAACAGTTTCTCAAAATTCGGGAGATCAGTCGGTGTCGATATTATAAGTATATCCCGTATCCCCGCCAGCATCAGTGTTGACAGCGGGTAATAGATCATAGGTTTGTCATAAACCGGCAAAAGCTGCTTGGATGTTACCATCGTAAGCGGATAAAGTCTGGTGCCGGAGCCACCGGCCAATATTATACCTTTCATAGATATCTCCTGTGTGATTTTCCTGGAATATTTTTATTATTCAAAAACAGCCCCATCAGCGGTTTCCGTACATTTTCTCGTAGTACTGCATGTACTCGCCGGAGATGATATCCTCCCACCATTTGCGGTTTTCGAGATACCACTTTATGGTCTTCTTAATGCCTTCAGCGAATGTGGTCTCAGGCAGCCACCCCAGCTCATTGTGGATCTTGGTGGGATCAATGGCATAACGCATGTCGTGACCTTTTCTGTCTGTAACATATGTTATCAGACTTTCGGGCTTGCCTAGTTCCTTACAGATAAGCTTAACAATGTCAATATTGCGCATTTCGTTGTGACCGCCGATATTGTAAACCTCACCGACGCGTCCTTTATGGATCACCAGATCGATAGCCTTGCAATGATCCTCTACATAAAGCCAGTCCCTGACATTCAAGCCCTCTCCGTAAACCGGCAGCGGCTTGTCATTCAATGCATTTGCTATCATAAGCGGTATCAGCTTTTCCGGAAAATGGTAAGGTCCGTAGTTGTTGGAACAACGGCTTATGGTTACCGGAAGTCCGTAAGTCCTGTGGTATGCCAGCACCAGAAGATCCGCCCCTGCCTTTGATGAGCTGTAGGGACTGCTGGTGTGTATAGGTGTTTCCTCAGTAAACAAAAGATCCGGTCTGTCAAGCGGCAGGTCACCGTATACCTCATCGGTGGAAACCTGATGGTAACGCTTGATACCGTATTTTCTGCAGGCATCCATCAAAACCGAAGTTCCGATGATATTCGTACGCAGGAACACCTCCGGATCCTCGATGGATCTGTCAACATGGCTCTCTGCCGCAAAGTTCACAACAATATCCGGTTTTTCTTCCTCAAAAAGTTTATCCACTGCTTCTCTGTCTGTAATGGATTCCTTGACAAATCTGAAATTAGGATTATCCATAACAGGCTCCAATGTTGAGAGATTGCCTGCGTAAGTCAGGCAGTCAAGACATATGATCCTGTAATCCGGATATTTTTTTAACATGTGAAAAATAAAGTTACTGCCAATAAACCCGGCACCGCCTGTCACTATGATATTCATGTACCATTCCTCCAATATTCTGACTTTGTGATCTGTACGATCATACTTTCTGCCTTTGATGATCCTCTTCACTCAGTCAGTAGTTTTTTTCGTAAAAGTTTTTACGTTCCGCAGCTTTCCTAACGGATCGTATCCCACTTAGTATCTTTTTCACTGAGATTTAACGGTGTTCCGTCCGAAAGACTGTATCCCGATGGGTCCGCACTGCCGGGATACTCTCCGCGCACATCCGGCCACTCGATGCCGATGGTGGGATCATTCCAGGCCAATCCGCCCTCATCTCCCGGATGGTAAAAATCCGTCACTTTATAGCAGAACCTTGCCTTATCTGACAGCACCAAAAAGCCATGTGCAAATCCCTGAGGGATAAAAAACTGCTTGTGATTGTCTTCCGTCAATATCTCACCGTGCCATTTTCCGTAGGTATCACTGCCTTTTCGCATATCGACCGCCACGTCGAACACAGCGCCTTCGATCACCCTCACAAGCTTAGCCTGCGGATACTCTTTCTGAAAATGAAGTCCTCTCAAAACACCTTTTTTGCTCATGGATTCATTGTCCTGTACAAACACGGCGTCAATTCCTGCTTCATTAAAATCCTGCTGATTATATGTCTCGGAAAAATAACCTCTGTCGTCTCCGTGGACAGTCGGATCAATCACCACTAACCCTTCTATCTGCGTTTTTGTAACATGTATCTGTCCCATATCATTCTCTCCGTTTTAATCAACTCTCTTCCTGCCCCAAAAGAACAGTGCTACCGTTCCCGGTCCCGTATGTGCGCCTATAGTGGTGCCTATATCATAGATCTGAACAGGTCCGTCGAGCTTCTTAAAATAATTCTCTATAAACGTTGCCAAAGCCTTGGCATCCTCATAGCATGCCGCATGTGAGATAAAGCATTTTCCGCTGTAATCCTCTCCATCAGCCGCCAGAAGTTTCATTTTGTTGAAGGTCTCCAATATAACTTTCTTTTTGGGACGAACCTTCATACGCGGGATAAGCTCACCCTTATCGTTCACGTTGAGGAGGGGGCAAATATTGAGCACATTGCCCACAAAGCCTGCAGTTTTGGACACCCGTCCTCCTCTGATAAAATATGTGAGATCACTGGTAAAGAACCAGTGGTTTACCTCAAGACGATGTTCAAATACCCAGGCATAGAGCTCATCTATCCCCATGCCCTCATCCCTCAGGTCAGCCATCTTATCGATCAACAGACCATATCCGCTGGATGCAGCCAGTGAATCAACAATGTATATTTTCCTGTCAGGATATTTAAGCCTGAGCTCTTCCGCAGCTATATTGGCGGAGTTATAGGTTCCGGAAATACCTGAACTTAAGGTAACATGCAACAAGTCTTTTCCCGTTCTCAGGTAAGACTCAAAAAAATCCATGTACTCACTGCTATTGATCTGCGTTGTCCTGGTCATGGCACCGTCAGCCATAGCTTTGTAGAATTCGCTCATGGATATCGCCACACCCATGTCGTCAACGTGTACCACTCCGTCTATCTCATAATGAAATTGTGCAAAAGGGATTCCCCTCCTCTTCATATAATCCGCAGTAAGATCTACTGTGGAACTGCAACTTAAAACATAATCTGCCATTTCTTCCTCCGTGCCCGTAATCTGTTATTATAGGAAATATCCGCGAGTTACATATTTACGAGTCAATCGCATCATATGTATCCTCCGCGCATTATAGATTTGCATCCTTAAGGTATCTTGATACTGCATCCTGCCAGTTTGGCAGTCGCCTGAAGCCTGCCTTTGTAAGCTTTGATTTGTCCAGCCTGCTGTTAAATGGCCGCTTTGCAGCACTTTTCCCGTACTCTGCGGTGGTGACAGGTATGATCTCCGTATCAAGTCCGTACTGCCTGTAAAACTCACAACAAAAATCATACCAGCTTATGTACCCGCCCTCATTGGTGGCATGATAATAACCGTATTTGTCACTCTCGGCCATATCACACAACAGCACCGCCAGATCTGCAGTGTAAGTTGGTGTCCCTATCTGGTCTGACACAACCCTGACCGAATCATGGGTTTTCCCCGCATTTATCATGGTGCGGATAAAATTATTTCCGTTAAGCCCGAAAGCCCAGGCAATGCGCACTATAAAAAATTTTTTCAAAATACATGCCACCGCCAGTTCACCGTCCAGCTTTGAACGCCCGTAAACATTGAGCGGCGCGTAATCCGTCTGATCCGGTTCCCAGGGCTTTTCACCCTGCCCGTCAAATACATAGTCAGTGGATATGTATATCATTGCCGCATCCACATTCTTGCATGCATTTGCAATATTATGCGTTCCGTCAACATTGACTTTCCTGACCATGGCAAGGTTCTCTGGAGCCTCTGCCGCATCCACAGCAGTCCATGCCGCACAATGTATTACAACATCCGGTTTCTCAGCCTCTATGACTTCGTTTACCTTCTCGTCGTCCGTTATATCTAATTTGATATATTTTGTTTTCCCTGACAAACCATTTGCAAATCCGGAGAAACCATCCCCGATGTCTGAACCTACAGCCTCATAACCTCTGTTCAAAAGTTCGCAGGTGACATCATATCCCAACTGGCCATTCACTCCGGTGACAAAGCATTTCCTGATCCTGTCCATCACTCTGCCCCCCTTCCGACCAATACGGCCTTCACTGTCAACAATAAAAGATAAATATCCAAACCAATAGACCACTCTGTGATATATCTGGTGTCAAGTTTTACAACTTCCTCAAAATCGGTAATGTCGCTGCGTCCCATAGCCTGCCACATACCCGTGATCCCCGGTTTTACGGAAAGCCTTGCCTTATGGTGTGCCTCATACAGCTCAAACTCATCCGTCGTCGGCGGTCTTGTGCCCACGAGGCTCATATCACCCTTCAGAACATTCCAGAACTGTGGCAGTTCGTCTATCGATGTTTTTCTGAGGAACTTACCCAAGGGGAAAATACGAGGATCGTCCTTCATCTTAAACATCAGACCATCCATTTCGTTTGATGCCATAAGCTCTTTTTTGCGCTCCTCCGCATCTACGTACATTGAGCGGAATTTATAGAACTTAAACGGACGGCCGTTTTTTCCGATCCTGATCTGTGAAAAGAAAACCGGTCCCGGCGCCTGCAGCTTTATGGGTATTGCAAATATCAAAAACGCAATGCCGCATAACACCAGTCCAACCAATGAACCCACAACATCCATAGACCTTTTGACAAACAGGGCGAACCCGCTGGCGATACGCATGCTGGATGTCACAACAACGAAATCTCCGTACCTGTCCAGCAGCCTGTCATTGGCATAACGGCTTAACTCCAGGATCTTGTAATGAACGGTGACGCCCATATCCAAAAGTTCCTGTGAAAAAAATTCCTCATCCCTGATATTACTGCCGTTTACAAACACCTCGTCCACGACGTTAGTCCTGACATAATCATAAAAATCATCCGCCGTAGCCACAACCGGTATTCCCTCTATCTCGGAACCGATTACATTTTTATCGATGATCACGATACCGTCGATGGAAAAATCGTGGTACGGATCCTTCAGAAAAGTTTCAACCAGATGTTTCGCATTTGCAAGATCCGTCACCAGTAACATGGATGACCTCTTATGCCTTTTCCTGATCCTGCGCCTCAAAACGGATTTATATATTATGCGCTCAAGCCAGATAAAAACCGCCGAGATTCCCCAGAAGATAAATATCACTATTCTGGAATAAGCGTCGCTCTGCTTTGTAGCCGTCAGATATATCAGCAATCCCGAGAAGACCATGGTGCAATGCTTTATGCTGTTACCGGCCTCAGACGTGAATTTACGTCTCAGTATGCCGCTGTAACATTCTGTGGTGAAAGCCACTATCAATGCAACAAGGGTCATCACGATCCCAAGCTTGAAATATGATACATCACTGACATTTATTTCAAAAAAGTTCTCACTAAATCCGAATCTTATCTTTGCAGCCAAAACATAGGACAACCAAAACATAATAATGTCCAACAACATAAAATCGATGTGTTTCAGCCATCCTGTTTGTTGTCTTCGATACATATCATTTCTCCTTGTCATGGCAAAACCAACACTTATCTTACCATAACACACTTTTGAAATACTTTCAAATAATACTGTTCATATTTTCGACAAATACGATCCGTTACTTTACTGCAGCACAATACAGCCTCTTACCTTTACATCGAACTGACCGCACAGCTTCATGGAATTCTCTATATCAGCGTATGTGCTCCTGCCTTTCTGCAGCACCAAAACAGTCTGTCCTGATTCGGTAAGTTTAGCCAGTACATCAGCCCTGCTGCCATAATAATCTGCTGAAGTCACTTCAGGTCCCGTTTTTGTCTTTTTTGCGGTCTCCGAAAGATCCCCATATACCTTTTTTATCTCTTCCGTCTCAGCAACCGTCATCAGGCACATCTTCGATTTTCCTGCCATGTCACAGTACATCTTTAATGCAGTCAAAACATCATCGGTCTGCGGATTGAATCCTTTTTTTGAATCATATACCGCCAGAACATCAAGATCGACAGCTGCCAGATCTTTTGTGCTCTTAAGTCTGCGTCCGAAGAAATAGCTCATAAAGCTGATCATAAACGCCAGAATAAGTCCCAGAACAAAACCGAACACTCCGAATTTGATCAGCTTCTTCATAGGAGATTCTGCCCCCGGCTCTGTTTCCGGCTTTCCGTTTTCGATATGATTTGCCAATGTACCTTTTACGCTAACCAAACGATTTTCCAAATCGGACTGGGTTGTCTGATAGCTGCGTCTGGCATTCAACTGCCCGTCTTGTGCGCCCATTATACCGGTGTCTACTCTCGAATAATGCGTCTCATCCGACAGAGCCAGCTCGTAATAGCCGTAAGCCTCCCTGAATTCATCATATTTTCCGGTCAACGCATTGTCACAGGCCTTAAATATCTCTGCGGAAGTCTCCTCATCAGGTGCGATCACTGTTATGGTAAATGTATTGTATGAATTTGACCATGTGATCAATTCTCTGAGATATTGCTCCTCAATGGAGATTCCCTGTGCAGCTATATCTCCACACACAGATCCACCTGTGACGTAAAGATAATATGCAGATATCAACAGATTAAAATCAACGCCCTCTCCGGCGTGAACTGCATACATACCTGAGGATGTCTTCACATCCTGGCTGTTTATCTTCATGTAAACACTGTTGTCAATATACGCATTCAAATCATTCAAAATGGCGCTGTTATCATCCAGAGCCTTTTGCGTGTCTTCCACTGACTGCTCGTATTCTTTTATCGCGTTCTCATATAATTCCCATTGCTCCTCGAGCTCCGGATTTTGTGTGAGATCAGTATTTTTTGCCGATTTATATCCGTACAGACCCAAAACTCCGCCGCAAATAACTGCCAAAAGCAACACCAGATACCAGCGTTTTAAAAGATCCATTACTATTATCCTGAAATTATATATCTTCATCTTAAGCCTCCTGTTTGATCACCGTCAGTCCGGCGTCTTGCGATATTTTATCAAAAACCGTACACCCCGCAGCGATCAGAAAAACATTATATGCCGTATCCAAAATATGATGATCCGTAGTTGAACTAACCGCTATAAATATCCAGGCGAATATCATCCACGTATTGTTTTTGTATTTTTGTATGATGTATTGATTCAACATCATGATAACTGCAAAAAACAGTATTCCGTTCTGCAGCAATATCATCAGATAAGCGCAATCGATAAAATTGTATTCTCCTGTCACCTGGTTTGCCTGGCCGTTGCCTATCATCTCTATCCATTGACCTGTCAGACTGATCCCGTACTTGTCGAGACCGCTCTGTCCGATCATAAGCCTCCCGCTGAAAAGCTTATCGATCCGGGCAAGCACGATATTTCCCGGATCATAAAACCTTGTACAGCAAAAGGCCAGAACAAACATGGCAGGCATTGAAATCTTTCCGAGCAGGTAAAGATTTTTTTTGCGCTGCATTTCACCCAACACCGGTGGCGGAAGTATTTTTCTCCGATTCTCAAACAGCACGAACAGCAATTCCGAAACACCAAGGGCCACCAATAATATACTGTCCAACCTTGCTCTCGAAAAGATTCTAACCAAAATACCACTGATGATCGCAAGCCATCCATATCTTATCTTAAGTTCATCCCTTTTCAGGTATATAAAGCTCAGCCACAGGTAAAAAATATGCGCTCCGAAATCGGTATGATATTGAATCCCAAAAGAATTGATGCCCGCAAGCGAATCAAACAGATACACGCCGGCAAACAGATTTTGAGCGATAGATTCCGGATCGTAGGATTGAATATTTTCTATTATGCCGCAAATGCAGCCCGCAAGAGCCGCTGCCATTACCACCAGCGTCACGGCTATGTATGCCCGGATCACATCATCAAAATCTATATTCTCTGCCCCCAATATCAAAACCATGAGACATATCGGCTCACCGTAGCCGCCAAATACAAAAGTCACCATGGCAACTGCGCAAAGAACCACCGCTATCACAAGCTTTTTAAGCGAATATCTGTCATACAGCAAAATCTTGAGTGCCACTATACCCACACCCAGATATTTACCCAGCAGTGTCACGGCGTACAGTGAGAACATCGTAGTGCGGATACTCATACACAAAATGTATATCATAAGTCCCGAAAGGAACATCTCTCTCGCATATCCCGCGACTCTTTCACCCGGAAAGCATGTTTTTTTCATAAAACCAAATATCATATCAAAACAGCCCTTCCTTTTTTATTACCAAACTGTACATGATCACTGCATACAATGTAAAAAATACTATACCAGACAGTACAAGTTCCGCCTTCAGATCAATGTTAAACAACTTGATCACATAAGCAGCAACACCCGCCGTGATCACCGAAACCATAACCGGGATAATATGTATCCCTCCGAATATCCCCTTTCTGTATTCGCCCAGGGCAATATACTGAACCAATGATACTGTAAATTCCGCTACAAGCGTACCTATAGCCGCTCCGGCACAGCCGAACTCCGGGATCAGCATGGCGTTCAATACTATATCTACCACTCCGCCTGCAACTTCGGACATTACCACATATTTTTCTTTTCCCAAAGGCACCAGCATCTGTATTCCGAAA
>JAILBP010000075.1:0-2346 GCA_024680835.1 Lachnospiraceae bacterium
TGTCCAAAGATACGGAAGACCGCGAATACAGACCTCTTGAATCTATAAAAGACAACTACCCGAAATATGTTGCCACTGCCGATTCACTTCTTCAAAAGCGCAACGGTATTGAACACATTAACCTCGTGGACTTCATGAGAAGCGGTAAAAACTTTTAATTTTAACGTGTGCGTTTTTGTTTTTTTGTCATTTTCGCACACGTTAAATATTTAGTTCGAAAAAATATCAGCTTTTCAAACGTAAGTCCCAACACGCAGGCAACTACTGCGGCTGGTTCTTTCCTTTTCCTCAGGAAGTTCTATGTCAGGGGAATGTCGCAGAAAGTTTTCATTTCTCCTATTGCTGCTCCGTATAAATATTTAATCCGTTCAACATTCCCTCTGCCAGCTTATCCAGCGACTCCTGAGAATAATCCGACGCCCTGTCTCCAACCTCAACATCGACAGAAGGAATTGTCGAATATGATATCTGCGTCAGATCCACTCCCATGAAACCATTTCCATAGATTCCGACACCAGCCTGCTCCTCACCCGCAACAAGAGCCTGACCTAATACATCGTGCTCCTGCCAATGACTTGCCACCGGCTCCATACTCTTATATTCCGCTATATCCGGCACACCGATATAAAAGAATCCCTTGTCGGTTTCTGTCGAATCATAGTGAAGCGCAATGTGACAATCCGCATTATTATTGGCATAAACTGTACGGGCTACATTATCTATCTGAGCATCTTCGCCCTCTCTTATCATCAAAACATCATATCCGTTTTCCAAAAGGAGATCCTTCAGAGTCACAGCCAGCTTTAATGTAATGGACGCTTCAGATGTGCCGTCTAAAAAAGATGTTCCACCGCTGACAGCCGTTGCAGTAGTAGAACCCTCTGCAGTACTGCCACCTGTCACCTTTGGCGAGCCATCCGGATTACACTGGGTACGGACAGACGAACCGCCCGATGTACCGTGCCCTGCATTTACCGCCACTACAAAGTTCTTTCTTTCGGACGAACCCGACCTGTAATAAGTCACAGGATCGCTGTGTATCACGGAAAAAGATGCATACTCCCATTCCTCATCCCATTCAATCAATGTCTCTGTGTCTTCGGCTTCCTCAGCGACGATATCCTTAACCGGATGTTCTGAATTCTCTGCCCCGGTATCCTCTTCCGATATGTCATTATCCGATACGGCCGGTTCTTCAGACACACCCTTCACGTCTCGCGAAATTTCATCATCCGACTGTTGTTCCGTATATTGAGTCCGGTGCGACACTTTGGTGCGTTTCCCTTGATGAAGATGATCTCACATTTATCTTCGTACCGCAGCCACTGCAAAAAACATCCCCTTCTTGTAATTCCATACCACATTGATTACAAAACATTTTGTCACCTCTCCACACCTCAGTTTTCAAAATAAACGTTTGTGTTAACGTTTATGCAATTCTCCCGTTATTGTTTCAATTTTTCATTCGAACTTGGTTTTCATAAAAAGTGCAGTGAACAATTCATGTTCACTGCACTCATTACACTTTCTCGTCAAAATCACAGGCTAAGATACAAGTAAAATAGTCGATACTATACCATTACACAAAAACATATTTCATTGCTCATCCTTTGCAGATTTCAACAGTTGATCTATCTCATCATTATGTCTGTTTATGAAATTTGAAAAAACTACTTTGTCCGGATGGTAACCATAGCTTACAACAGTCTTTCTATCATCTTTCTCTGAAACATCAATATTGCACTCCACTCTATCATTTCCGCCCGCATTGATCACCAACATACGACTATCTGCTGATTCGTCGCTATCAACCTGATATAGTAATCCATTTCTGTTTAATCTTGTTTGATTAACAGAATTTCCCTTTTCAATAGAATAATACTGCTTTCCTTTCTTTTCTACCGCCTCATATATGTTTTTTGCAAGGGGAAATTCCCTAAAATTGCAGAGGCACTTCCCTAAAGTTGCAGCAGGAAATTCCTCAAAGTTGCATCTGCCATTCCTGTACCCTTACGGGTACAGGAATGTGTTGTTGCAGACATACTTTTGTTAATAGTTACAGATATGTGATGCTGGTCTCATCGGTTCCGTTAGCGAGACGCTGCATGTACTCCGCATGCTCCCATGACTGCTGCGGATCATAGCCACGATACTGTACATACAGATCATAAGCAGGATCGCCCTCGTAGCCTCTGGACATGTTGCAGAAGATATCCTGTCTCAGGCCGTCAGCCCATCGCTCCGGCAGATACTTTATGAGAACCTGCCGCCATCTGACCAGTTCCTCCTCAAGGGAGATGATATCACTGATCATGTCATCGGTAAGCCTGAGAAAATCATCCACAG
>JAILBP010000103.1:0-3974 GCA_024680835.1 Lachnospiraceae bacterium
TTACGGGTGACTACAGAACCGATGACCCTGAGGAAGAGGTAAAGTGCCCGTTTCTGGATGAAAACACAGGATGTATCCTGCCCGGTGAGGACAAGCCCTTTGATTGCAGTATCTGGCCCTTGAGATATATGGAGAAGCCGGGTGGCAAAAGATGTGTCGCCCTGACCCCGACCTGCCCTGAGATAAATAAGGTTCCGATGGAGAGGCTGAAGGAGTTGGTGGAGGAAGGCCTGGGCGAAAGAATAGCAGAATATGCCGATACTCATCCATACATGATCAAGGAATACAGGGATGGATTTGAGATCCTGTGGAGTAACGAATGAAATAACAAAACAAGAAATATGGCAAATCTAAAGTCGGACTTTAGATTTGCCATATTTTAATTGAATCATATATTGATATAAATGTATTCACCCGCGACAGATATGCGTAAAGGCGCTTTTATCAGTGTCCCGACCGGGGTCGCGCCGGACAGATAGTAGTATAACTCTTCTTTATCCATTTTGATGATCTTTTCGTATTCGATCTGTTCTGTCTCGCTTAGTTTTCCGCTTTCCTTCGCTGCCTCAAGCTGCGCTATGAACACCTGATAGAATGAGTCATAATCCTCGGAATCCTTATAGGCTGATATGCGGTCGGTAAACACGATTGCCTGTTTTCCGGCTTTGAGATCCAGAGCCGTATCTTCAAACTGTGTTTCCTCCCAGTCAGTTCCGGTAAACCACTCCACCTGTGCATCACCGGTCACATCATTTTTGACATCCACCGTGAGTACCAGGTTGCCGTCCTGCTCTGAAACCTCCGCACCACCAAAGTAGCGGATGTATTTGTACTCAATGGGTTTGGTTTCAAGAATGATCCCCACATCCGCCCTGACGGAATATTTTCCGTCAAAGTTTGCCGGTGGATTGAGGGATATCACTTTTGTCTTTCCGGCGGCTATGACATTGGAGTTTTCGATATCAGGAAGATCGATATTCCCTGCGGGCTTGCCGTCTTTGATCCAGCACAGCTCGTTTAATCTGAGAGAAGCAGTGCCGTCGTTGAAGATGGTAACCGAGCTTTCATCCTGCAGTATCCTGGCGCTGACCCTGTCGCCGCGGATGTAAAATCCTCCGCATACTTTCTTTTTACCTTTACCGAGGACGATGCGGTATTCACCCGGTGTGCGGGTGATGCCTGAGATGTCAAAGGCGAGTGTTACATCGCGGTAAGCGGGACATTTCGTATTTTTGATCTTTCTGTTTTTTGATACCTTTACCCACTTATCTCCGTTAAAGTATTCAATATGATAGCTGTTGCCGGTGGAAACCTTTTTGGCGGTGTTATTCCAGAAAAAGCATTTGATCTTTTTTTCATCGGTATAACCGCGCATGTTTCCGGGCAGATAATACCTTCTGGAATACATTCTGTATTTGTCGATATTCTGATTTGGCGTCATTCTGCCGTTTTCCAGACTCCAGATGACGGTTCCCCATTCTGTCATCTGCAGATGGATACATTCCTCATGCCTGCCGGCCATATAAAAATCAAAGCGGGTACTGCGCGGTGTCATGTCATTGGACATGCAGCGGACTTCATAGCGCGCTCCCTTTTTGTCTTCGTCCTGCGAATCCTGTTTGATGGCATATTCCGGGTTTCCGTCGCCGTTGTAGTCATCCCAGATCAGGTCAAAGGATTTGTCATACTGTTCCGCACAGGCACCTGAGCCATCCTTGTAGTCGATGGGTGAAGAATAAGTATCTGTTTTCGTATCGCTGAAATAATTGTCGTACACGCCGTAGGATTTGCCGCCCTGCTTCCAGGTTATGCCATCTCGCGGGCAGATCTCAACATATCCGATCCGTCCGTCAGCCAGCATGATGGGTGAAGCTGCGGCAGCGCCTTCACTCCGTGAATACGGAATTTTCTTCATCAGATTTTTAAGATTGGCGGTGTCATCATAGAATTCCCAAAATGTAGGATAGTCACCGGTACCTTCGGCGATACCGTTCAGATCCGCTGTGAGATCTGCCTGGAAAGCATCGCTATAGTCGACTACATCACAGCGACCGTTTTCATAGTGGCACCTGACATAGACCATTGGCCCGTTGTAATAGTGGTAAAATGTGTCATAGCCGTCCTCACTGTAAAATGCCGAATTGTCATCCTTTATGTCTGTAGAAAAATAAATCGATGCGCAGAATTCTGTTCCGTATCCCACGAAGCCCATGGCCTCTATGACAGTGTATTGGGGAGTATATTTTTTAAGCTTGTATCTGCCCTTCTCATTTTTCAGTGTGTCAAGCCATGCATACACAAGCTTTTCTGCCATAATAACATAATCCATTTCGTCTTTGGGCTCATTACATTTTACTGACTGGTCGAGAAGACGGTTTATTACATCATCTTTATCCGCGCTTGCCGGCGCATACTGATCCAGCCTCTTGTCATATGGATAGTAGCTATTCCCGATCCGAAGAGCGTCTTCTCCGTCGATGTTGACCTTGCGGATCCGGATGTAGTCGGTTTCTGTTTCGGCGGAGATCGAAAAAGAAGTCTGTGTTTCCTGCGTCTTAACGGGATACAGCTGACCGCCTGCCATGATCTCGTTGAGGAGAGCTGCAAGCTTTTTACCGTCTTCGACATCCGCAAATACCGTCTTGTCGTTGAACAGAGGCGGGGTGTTGACAGCTGTGCCGGCGGCATTACCCGCGGCGCTTGTTTTTACGATAGCATTTACCTCGTCTTCCATATCTTTCGATTCTATGGTTTTTGTCGTGCTATCGGATTTTTCTACGGCGTCATTCTGCGTAGTTTCTTCCGGGTTGGCGGTAGCTTTCAAATCTTCGGTTTCCACCGGGATATCTGTGTTTTCCGCGGTATCGACTACTTTGGCGCTCGCGGTATCTGAAGTCATATTATCACCCGGATAACCCGCTGTCTGCGGCGCAGCACTGCAGGCGCATAAGAGCGTGCACAAAGGAATGATGATAACTCTGTTTATGGAACGTTTTTTCTTTGTAGAAATCATACGCATACCTCCGATATTCTATATTCAGTAATGATCTCACTTTCCGAAATATCTGAAACAAATAAATCCAGTCGTATGTACTTATTTGCTATAGTTTTAAGTTATTAATTCACCTGACTATCGATCGAAACCTGAACAATAACCCGAGTTTAACAATTGTAGCTAAATTCGTTCAATAGTATAACATCAAACAGTAAATTTGAAAAGTACCTCCTGTTTTTTGCAATACAGGTTATCAGTGGCTGTCTGGTGAAATATCTTCCTGAAGGTTACGTGAAAGAATAGATAGATGTAATGAAACAGATCTGGATACTTATAATCGACTGAAAAATAATAGTACAAAGACAAGCTTCTCTGATCAACATGTAGAAAAAAGTTAAAAGAATAAAAAAATGATAGCAGTATATTCGCTGAAAAGCAGATGAATATTGGCTTTTGCAGTGTTGGCATTTTGCACAATAGCGTTTTTATCGTACTCCAACATGCCGTTGAGATCAATGCTGTACTATGCTACAATAATCAGGGCAGAGATAAAAAACAGGGATCTGTACAGCAGAAAGCTTGTGAAGATACCAGATCTAATGGATAAATACTCTGTGCTGAAAGGTTACATGACATTTGTGGATCTTGTGCGTGATAATATAAGTGAAGGCAAGGAAGTACGTGACGCGGTGAAAACGGGACTGGATACCTGCATAAAGCAGGGGATACTGACCGAGTTTTTCACAAAACGATATACCTGGCAGGAAATAGCGAAGAAAACATCGATGCCGGCAAACGGAGCATTGACAAAAATGCTCGCAGATTTACTGGAACATCTATAATCGGACTTTACACTTGCATTTTCCACCGTTTTTGCGGTAAAATAAAGGTTAGTGTTTTTACACTGATCGTAGAAATATAAAACAAAGGGGAACAAAAAAATGCCTGTAACAGAATTTCTTGAAAGAAACGCCAAACT
>JAILBP010000108.1:0-8598 GCA_024680835.1 Lachnospiraceae bacterium
TCAGTCACTTTACATACATGATACAGGCAGCCGCGATAGCGGCAGTAGAGCCCGACAAGGCAATTCTGCCAGCTTGGCTTCGCAGATTGCCGATGTCAGGGCGAGCCTGTAGAATGTATGTAAAGTGGCTGTGAATAGTAACTGATACGACACGATTCGTAAACGAATCCTGACTATCGCTCGTCCATCGGTATAAAATCTACCCAGTGTCCCACATATTTGTATGCCGGACGGATTATCTTGCCCTTATTGACAAGTTCCTCAAGCCTGTGTGCACTCCAGCCTGATATACGCGCAATAGCAAAAATCGGTGTAAAAAGTTCCCTGGGGATACCCAGCATCGTATATACAAAGCCACTGTAAAAGTCAACGTTTGCACAGATCGGTTTGAAAGTAGTGCGGTTTGCGACTATGAGTTCCTTGGCAAGGCGCTCAACGTTCTCATAAAGTCTAAGCTCATCGGTCATACCCTTCTCATTGGCAAGTTTCTCCGCAAAGTCCTTGAGCACCACCTGTCTCGGATCTGATAATGTATATACCGCATGTCCCATTCCATATATAAGACCGCTGTTGTCAAACGCCTTCCTGTCCAGGATATTCTGAAGATATGTTCTCAGTGCCTTTTCGTCATTCCAGTCTTTTACGTTTTCCTTGAGATCGTCAAACATCTGCAGAACCTTAAGGTTTGCGCCGCCGTGTTTGGGTCCCTTCAGGGATGCAATAGATGCAGCCATAGCCGAATACGTGTCCGTACCCGAAGATGTCACCACATGATTGGTAAATGTAGAGTTGTTACCGCCGCCGTGCTCTGCATGTATTATAAGAGCGGTATCCAAAACCTTTGCCTCAAGTTCCGTAAATATCCCATCTTCACGGAGCATATACAGAATGTTCTCCGCAGTCGAGTATTCCTTCTTCGGAACCCTGATCAGGAAATCATTTTCAAGTCGGATATGCTGGTATGACTGATATGAATAAACCGCGATGACGGGCAGCTTTGCTATGAGCTGGAGACACTGCAGCAAAACATTCTCAACCGAGATATCATCCGGTGCATCATCATAAGAATAAAGTGACAGGACACTTCGCATCAGTCCGTTCATGACATTCTCCGAGGGCGCTTTCATGATAACGTCTCTCAAAAACTGACCGGAAACTTCCTGAAGATCAGAGATTATCTGACAAAAGCTTTTAAACTCGTCTCTGTTAGGCAGACGGCCAAACAGCAGAAGGTATGTAGTCTCCTCAAAACCGTACTGCCTGTCTCCGATACCCTTCACAAGATCCACCACGTCAACGCCCTGATAGTGCAGCGTACCGTCGGCAGGTATCTTGCGACCACCGTTAAAATCAAAGGCCTTTACATCAGAGATCTCTGTAAGTCCCGTCAGAACTCCGGCTCCGTTGGAATCTCTCAATCCTCTCTTAACTTCATATTCCACATATAAAGCCTGGTCGATAGTGCCGGATTTCAGACATCTCTCCACCAGATAATCATATTTTTTGTTAAGCTCCTCCGAGAGGGACATCATAGCTTTATTATTCATGTGTCCGCTCATCTTGACGATCTTCTTTTTCGCCGGCATGTTGTTACCTCCCTTAAACAGTATGTTTCTGTCAGTCTTTGTATTTGTCCACGTGCTCCGCGATCAGCGCCGCATCCTCAAAGTAATTTATCTTCATGGAATTTCTCACGTCGGATAAGGTCTGTGAAGCGACCTTCCTCGCCTCGTCCGTGCCTTTTTTTAGGATATCGTAAACATCTGTGATGTGTTTTTCCCAGTAATGGCGTTTCTCTCTTATAGGCGCAAGCTCCGCATTCAGGACTTTCTGAAGGAACTTCTTGACAGCGACATCGCCGAGTCCGCCTCTCTTGTAATGGTCCTCAAGCTCCTCTATCCCTGCGTATTCCGGCCAGAACTCTGCAAAATGCTCAGGTCTTGAAAATGCCTCAAGGTAGGTGAACACCGTATTTCCCTCGATATGTCCGGGGTCGTCTTTCTTGAGATGAAGGGGATCTGTAAACATGGTCATAACCCGCTTATTGACCTCTTCCTCCGGATCCGCCAGATAGATGCAATTGCCGAGTGATTTGCTCATCTTGGCATCGCCGTCAGTGCCCGGAAGCCTTAAGCAGGCTTTATTGTCAGGCAACAGTATCTCCGGCTCCACCAGTGTCTCACCGTACACACTGTTGAACTTGCGCACGATCTCCCTGGTCTGCTCCAGCATGGGCTCCTGATCTTCGCCCGCCGGTACAGTGGTAGCCTTGAAAGCAGTGATATCAGCAGCCTGGCTTATGGGATATGTAAAGAAACCAACCGGTATCGAAGTCTCAAAATTGCGCATCTTGATCTCGGTCTTCACAGTGGGATTTCTCTCAAGGCGCGATACAGTGACAAGGTTCATATAATAAAAACTGAGCTCTGTGAGCTCCGGCACCATCGACTGTATCAGTATGCTCGACTTTTCCGGATCTATTCCCGCAGAAAGGTAATCTAATGCAACCTCTATGATGTTCTCCCTCACCTTTTCCGGATGCTCGGCGTTATCTGTCAGCGCCTGCGCGTCTGCTATCATAATGAATATTTTGTCATATTCACCTGAATTCTGAAGTTCGACCCTGCGTCTTAATGAACCGACATAGTGACCTATATGAAGCCTTCCCGTCGGTCTGTCTCCCGTTAGAATAATCTTGGACATCTCTCTCTCCTTTTATCCTTTTATTTTGTAAAGATCCGGTATTTACCGCGAGCAATACATTCCCTCAACAATTCGGAGCCGGGCAATAATCCCCGGCTCCGAGCAAAAACTCTAATATACACGCGTTTACTTGAGCAGCTTTTCCACAAGGTCCTGAAGCTCATTCATCTTGGAATTGATAGCCGCATTACTCTTGCCTATGTCACCGGCCAGTGACTCAACCTTCTTGGCCACTATGGCAAAGCCCTTGCCTGCCTCGCCTGCCCTGGCTGCCTCAATAGACGCATTCAATGCAAGTATTTTCTGATTGTGCTCCATCTTACCGAGACCGCTGGCAATATCCCTGATCTGCTTAATACACCTGTCAATGGCTTTGAGATCCTCACTGATATCAGCTTTTTCCATGATGTCTTCTTTTTCCATAAAAATCCCCCCACTGTCGTTCACCAACAAGCATCTAAAAGATTATACAAAATTTTGCCGATATAGTCAAGTTATCGACTGCGATTTTTGAAACTATCAGCGGCTTTGAACAGTAACAGCCATCACACTTTACCGATAATATCTGCCGGATCGGCAGATATCATCCTGCTGTTATAATACCTTAAGTCCCCGGTCACATCCTCCCCAAGCCACTCCGGCGGCACGAAGGAAGCAGCCTGATCTTCATCGGCAAACTCAACCTCCGCCAGCACAAGCCCCTTTAAGATCCCGTCAAAAACATCCAGCTCAACCGTCAGATCATCATACTCCTTTCCTAAAGGAATGAGATAACGGTCTTTTTCTATGAAATTCCCGTCACATTTCGGTCGCAGGTGAATATAGGACTCTTCATTCAGAGGCAGGTTGTATTCCTCCCTCGCCATCAGCCCCCTGCCCTTATAGGTCATATAATGATCATCATCGGATTTTCTGATCCTGACAACCGGATCCGTACAAAGATACCCCTGTTCAATCCTTTTCTTTTCGAATTTGTCAAGCTCCGGAATCTCTCTCGGAATAAATTTGCGTTCTATCTCCATAACAACCTCCGGAATCACCCTCAGGATGCACTTATCTCCCCCCTTTACAGGGCACTTTGGACACCAATAAATACAATAACAAAAGTTGACACTTTTTTCAATAGATGATACATTATTAATGATGTTATGAAGGTTGAAAAACCTGCAGGATCACAGGTTAAAGCCTGCAGGAACATAAGATGTAAAAGGAGGGATTACACAATGGCAAAATGGGTATGCAGCGTATGCGGCTATGTACACGAAGGCGACGAGCCACCGGCAGAATGTCCGGTATGTCACGTTCCGGCTGACAAATTCAAAAAACAGGAAGGCGAGATGACACTGGCAGCTGAGCATGTTTACGGTATCTACGGCAAGACAGTAAAAGATAACGCAGATATCCCCGAAGCTGACAAGCAGTACATTCTCGATCAGCTCAAGGCAAACTTCACAGGCGAGTGCTCAGAGGTTGGCATGTATCTTTGCATGGCACGTATCGCGCACAGAGAGGGATATCCGGAGATCGGTCTCTATTGGGAGAAGGCAGCATTCGAAGAGGCAGAGCACGCAGCGAAATTCGCGGAACTTTTAGGCGAGGAGCTCGAGCCGAAGATGAAAGCCACCACCAAAGACAACCTGGCTTGGCGTGTAGACTGCGAGTTCGGTGCTACCGCAGGCAAGACAGAACTTGCCACCATGGCCAAGAAATACGGGCTTGATGCCATCCATGATACCGTTCACGAGATGGCCCGCGACGAGGCAAGACACGGCAAGGCTCTCAAGGGCATGCTGGACAGATATTTCAAATAATATCATCTTATAGAGATTAAATCAGGGCAACATAAAAGCGGCGAATCACTTCGCCGCTTTTGTCATGGTCTTTCATCTCTATGCATTTCCTACAGTTTGCCGCCCTTTGGTGTAGGGCAAACGTATAATACTGTGTACTACAGTTTTAATCGGATTGCGGACATACATGACACCCGGTGCTCCTGTGCGCTTCCCGTCGTCGCGGGGAGTCCCGCACATGCATACGGTTGTGAACTGTGCGTGACCTTCGCTACGCTCGCTCACACTCGTTCACAACCGTATGCATGTGCTTATGTTTTCTTTTTTCAAATCTATGTCCCCTTGCTCGGTCAGCGCAAGGTCGCACAGGTATCATATATGTCCACGATCCGCTGGTTACCGTAAAATCGACTGTAAAAAAATGCAAACTCAAAACTATGTAATCATATGTTTACAATTGCAATCACTCGTGGTATACTGCAATTGTAAACATAAATCAGAAGAAAGGCGGTGTGTATTATGGCCAGCACTTTGATTCAGTTCAGAGCGGATGATATTGAAAAGATAGAGGCAACAAAGATTTGTAATAGTATAGGAATAAATTTGCAGACATATTTTAGGATTTGTATGTCCAGATTGATTGCTGAAAAAGGAATACCTTTTTCTATGAAAATGGATTATGTCAACGAAGATAACCGTGCGTTAGATGCTCTAAAAAAAGCGAGCAGAATAGCAAAGGAAAACGGTATTTCGGACATGAGTCTTGAAGAAATCAATGCAGAGATTTCTGCAGCGAGGAACAAAATATGAAAAAGTATTATGCTGTAATCGATACTAACGTTTTGGTCTCTGCTGCTCTTCGAATGGAGTCTGTTCCCGGAAGTATTATCGAACTAGTTTTCACTGGGGTTGTCATACCATTAATAAATGAATCTATAGTTACCGAATACCGTGAAGTGCTCTCTAGGGACAAGTTCCGTTTTCCAACAGATGTTGTTGATGATCTTGTGTCCGGAATCTGCAGGAATGCAATATCTGTAAATGAGAAAACTCTTGAAGTAGAACTTCCGGATCCCAAGTACCGAGTTTTTTATGAAGTAACCATGGAAGGCAGAAAGACAGATGATACATACCTGGTAACAGGTAATCTCAAACATTTTCCGGTTGAACCATTTATAGTATCTCCACGAGAAATGCTGGATATCATTGTAGAAGGGATAGATTCAGAGTGTTGACTTAACATAGCCAAAGCCAACTGGAACAGACAAAACCCAGATTGAGCATAAAAAAACAGTTAGTTCTCGCCCAGACTCAGCTTACTGCAAAATGTTGATCCGGTATGCTACAGACAGCGCAAAGCGGCGAATCTCTGTACAGCAAAGCGGTGGATGAAAACCATCCACCGCTTTGTTTTGTTTTTAATAAAAGCTATAAAAGATTAACCTCTTCAAAAACTATCTATTATCATTCATCATCGTAATCGTAATCGTAATCGTAATAATAATCGTCATCATCGATATCTTTATTCTGTCTAAAATTCTCTCTTGTATCGATCTTCACATAATATGAACACTCACGTTCTACACTGTAATCCTCACCCGATGATAGCACATAATTACATTTTATCTTAAATGTAATTTTTGTATTTCCAATTCCAACCGGGTATATAGTCCCATTTTTATTGTCATTTTCAGTTTCTATTTTAATTACATTTTTGTCATAATCGTCGTACAATGTAATCTCACAACTCTTAAAATCACTATAATATATATCAGAATAATAATAGGTCTCAAACCTGTATAAATAGCTTGTAGTATCATCATCTCTCCATTCTATATCAAGCTCTTCCTCTGGGCAAAGATCGAACCCATATGCGGTCGGACTCGCTGCTAAATGCAGGTTCTGTTCTGAACCGTATTCTTCAACTAATTCATCTATCTCCTTTATCTCTTCAGCCCGCTTTTTCTGTAATCTCTCCTGTTCCTTAGCCTCCTTCTCTTGCTGTTTCTTTAGTCTTTCTTTTTCTCCATCATATATGGTAAGTTCATACGTTTTTTCTTTACCGGATATTTGCGATTTTACTGTAACTTTTGTCGTCCCTTCATTACACAATTCCAATACACCATTCTGATTTATCTTTGCTACTTTTTTATTTGAAGAAAACCATTTTACTGTTTGATATGATCCAGTATATTTTTTCCAACGTAAATATTTTTTTAACGAGAAAGAACCTTTTGATAAATCAACGCTTTCAGGACACTTGTAAAGAATAGGCGTATCTTTAAATGATTTTTTTAAAGTAGATATCTTTCCTTTTGCGGTAGAATAGATATCCTGATATTTTTCAAGATCTTTTAAATATTTCTCCGTAGAGGCAGTTACCTCAACGGCAGTTGCTTCTGCGCACGTGTAGGTGTAATATCCATCATTGTATGTGCTATAATAGCCTGTAGGCTTCAGATAGGCTGCATATACAACTCCAAAACCATATGAGACATTTGATTGTCCGGAAGAAACCCAGTAATAACTCGAATTTCCAAACAATCCGGTACTTGAAACAATCAGCGGATCTGTAGAAATAACACTTCCAAGCAGTATAATTGTTGTTCCTTTCGTTTGCTCATTATATTTTTCTTTCTCGGCATCATATTTCTTTTTTACTTCATTATACTTTTTTTCTGCTTCTTTCATCTTAGATTCAAGCCGTTTTATTTCCGAATTGATAGAAGACTTAGTCCAATTCTTTTTTTGCCTGAATTTGCTGCGGTTTAGCTAAACACATCGCCAGCATAATCACAAAAACAAAACCCGCCGTCACTTTCTTTAATACTCTTTTTCCCATACATCAACACCTTCTTTCTAAAAAAACTTTAATCTCACTTTCTCCATCAATGAATTCTCATAATAATATATCTCTGTTCTTGCTAAAATGATGCAATTAGCGGGATGTGATATGGATCGGAACGTAATTACGCGTATAGAAACACAAAAACGCTACGTTACTGACATAGAACTGAGAAAACTCTGTCAAGTTCTCGGAACAACCTTTGAAGAACTTACAAAAGAAAAAGATGATGTATGAATGCCGTAAGGGCATTACATTCATCATCTTTTTACTATGTTATAACTGAAAAAACAATCTAGTACTACACGGTTTGTTCCGTGCCTTACACTACCACTATACGTTTGTTAATAACATCATCCCGCAATATCAACCTGCTGTACGGTGCCTGCGCCTCCGTTTTCGTAGAGGAACATTCCGGTGCTGCGTATGAGAGCGTTGGTGTTGTTAGACATGTCTTTTACGCTGAAAGCGGTGTCGCTGCTGCCCAAATATATGGCACCGACTCCCGCTTTTCCGAGACCGGTCAGAACTTCATTTCCATTCTCATCGAAACTCCAGATCAGAAGCTTGTCAAAGATCTCATCGGCTTCATCGATCCAGCCGTTCCCATCCTCATCATAGGCCGAGAGATCATAGAAGCCGTTTCCGCTTGACGTCCCAAACAGCTCACGGCCGTTGTCTATATGACCATTTCCGTCCTTATCTAACGCCAGAAAGCCGCTTCCGCTGCCGAGTTTTGAGATGTATTCCTCGTGACCGTCACCATCCAGATCAAAGAAAAACTTCTGATCCGAAAAAGCAGCCGCCGGTGCATCAAGGTTTATGACCAGGGGATCCGTCAGCCTTGGTTCTTCTAAGTTGATGACCGCGCTGCTCTCCTCCATAAAGCGCCTGGACATGGTAAGTTCAAGATTAAAATCAATGCTGCGTCCGTCAGACGTTACCACCTTCCCCGTAGTGGAAAAAGATGTATCCTCACTCTCCATGTAAGTGTATGAAAGATTGATGCTACCTGCATTACCGAAAGCATTATCCTGACCGGACACATCCCCTGCTCCGGATGCGTTCCCTGCTCCGGTTGAGTTTCCTGCTCCGGTTGAGTTTCCTGCTCCGGTTCCGTCTGCGAAAGAGGTATCCGATCCGCGCAGGATACGGTTATTCCTGCCAAACAAAAGATCAAGCAGATAGTTTACGCACTGCATCCTCAGCCTGAACAGGGAACTGAAACGCTCCGATGCCGATACCGGCTCAGTTTTGCCC
>JAILBP010000139.1:0-7057 GCA_024680835.1 Lachnospiraceae bacterium
CTGTTTCACTAAGTGCCAGTTCAAAAAGTTCTCTGCGTGGTTTATAGGCTCTTGCATCCTCAGATGTAAAAACACCTGCCGGATTAAGACCATGGTATTCAATTGCACACATTATGTCAGATGTATCAATGTTTGAAACAATATAAACCGGAATGGGACTTTTACTGAAGAATTCTTTGGATTCCTCGAATATCGGCGGTTTCATCCAATGTTCAAACATCATATCACTCAACTTGATGGCATCTGCTGATGAAGAGAATCTTTCAATTGTGTGATCCAATGATTTCCGCTCAAGTTCTCTTTGTGTCTCAAAGACATCGCCAAATGAATTGAAAAACATCGTCTGAAAATCATTCCACCAGAAAGAATCGATATCAGATGTGTCAGATCCGTCACCGGTATCTTTAATCATCTGAGTAATCACCTTAATAACTGCGCCGTCTTCATGAACAACAGTGCCATAAAAATCTACAAATAAAGCCTTTATCATTATCTTTCTCCAACCAATTTACTGTTAATCTTTCTACCCCACGAAGATCAAACCTATCATTGCATTATCTTAAAATATAATTTTCCTTAGAGCGAAAAACTGTAATTAAAATCACTTCAGAATCAAACGCATTTCTTCCATCCCTGATTCGACTCATCCGGTTTCGTCGGTTCTTTTGCATTATCATTCGGCTGAATAACTTCCGTCAGGCTATAGAATTTCGGTGTGCTGTCGTCAGTCACATACCACAGTACTTTGCCGTTAACATAAATCGGTTTGCAGTCGGACAAAACACCGTCCATGGTTTTGACCTTTGATATTTTCCCCTTGGAATCATATTTTACATATGCGATCTTTCCGCTAACCTTTCCTTTTTCTATTATATCCCATATGATATATCCATCTGTTCCTGTAGATACAACCTGCGGAGTACCTGCACTCGTTTTACCGCTTCGGGAATATGATGTTATCTTCTTGGTAACTGTTGCTTTTTCCGAGAAATCAGACTTTGGAGTAAATGTGTAATATATGTTTTTTGTGCCGTCATATTCGGCATTTCCGCCCTTTCCGTCTGTTGCGTAGGCAGTTATATATCCTGTCTTTGTTTCTTCAAGTCTGCCCACTGAAGTACCGGTCATGTTATAGCCCCACTCTTCATCTCCCGTATATTTGGGGATTTACAACTCAGACCAGGTACCGATATTTTCCAGCACCCGGTTGCGTACTTCCTGCAAAGCGTCAGTATTATCGAAATCCACGTTAAATTCATCCACGTAATAAACATCATAGATTGATATTTTGTCGGTGACTTCATTGCCATCCGTGTCGTACCATTTTCCTGATTCATTGTATACGACTTCATCGCCGTTACGGTCATTATAATAATCCGTATAACAGTCGTTGAGCGTCACAGCGTATGTTTTACCGGCTTTTCCGTATATTTTCCTGCCACCCGACAGTTTATAAGGCTTCACTTTGAAAAGATAACGTCCGGAGGTGAGGTTCTTTGCTTTATATGTTCTTTTAGCGATCCCGTCTTCTTTTACAAAGGCCATCTTTTTGAATTTAGTATCCCACGGCGCATTGACCAGGATCTTATAGCCGTCAGCGCCCTTAGTACAGCCTATGGTTATCGTTGCCGTCGAATCCTTCATCGTAATCGTGACGGCCGGTTTATCCGGTTTATCAGCTGCCTTTATTCTGTCTGTTTTTACGAAAAACAGCATCAGCATTGCCGTGAATAGCAATGCTGCAATAAGTTTTTGTTTTGTTTTTATCGTCTCTGTTTGTCTCATCATATCACCTTTTTAATACTGTTCTGAGTTCATCATATTCAGCATGTTATATTCATTATGAGTATCCACAACGCCAATAATCATATCACAAACGACTCAAGATGATCATATCTGATAACTATATATATCAAAATTCCCGAACTGAACCTGTAGACAACCATTCTAAAGTGCTTGTGTATGATTCGGCCTTTATAAGGACTTCGTCAGCGAGCGTTATTTTGTGTATCTTAAGATTCTGAATCAAAAATGGTTCTCTATTTCTTTTCCTTAAACTTAAAACCCAAACCTGCACGAACACAGTAACACCCTTCAGGCTTATCTTTCAAAACCGTGTCAAATTTTCCGTAGTCCCAGCCATAATCGGTCTGCGGACGCATAATTGAATTTAATATGTTTTTATATAGTGATTCCGATTCTTCGGTAAGAGCCTTTGAGAAGAACCCTGTCTTTGCCGTAATCCCGTAATTCTTAAGCTCTTCATCGAATAAGTGGTCAAGCTCGTAGAAATTATTTCTCACTTTTGAATTGCCTTCAGGATAGTTCTTAAGACATTTCTCGATGATCGCGGGACCGTTTTCTTTGATGGCAGCAGCTACTGCTTCGTCATCTGCATAACGGGTTTTATCATATTCCGAAACCTCACATTTTGCCGCAAAACGGGCCTCCAGATCAACATCATCCATTTCATCACTGCCGGCTTTCACTACTTCTTTGAATTTAACCGGCTTCGGTGTTCCAAGTTTTACCTCAAACATATTCCCTCCAACATACTATTGGTATCTTACAGCATACAGACCATGACCATATGCTCCATCCTTCATTTTTCAAACAAAATACCTTCTATCCTGTCGACAGTTACTATTATATGTGACATTTCGTATCGAATCAAGCCTTCATGCCTGTAAACACGCTGAGTTTTACATTTTTTCATCAAAAATTATGTTTTGGCGATCCGAAACTTATAAAAAGTTCTTGGCAGTTAACGCTCGTTATATTAGAATAAGCAAAAGTTAACGATAGTTAACCTTTCAAACAGAGGTTAAAATGGAAAAAACACAAAGGAACGTTTAATGGAAGCAGCCATTGAGCTGTTTTCCACAAAAGGATTTGCCGGAACAGGCGTGGATGAGATTGCCAGGCTCTTCGCATTTGAATTTGTTTCACCTATCACAATGCTGATACAACTGTACGACAGAGATTCCGATCAAAAGGAATATGTGATGAATACACTGGATAAACATATAGATGTATTTATAGACAGGTTCTTTTTGAAAAAAAATGAAAAATAGCGAGGTAAGAAAAGATGTCATTATTTATTTCAAAACTGATCAGCAGTACTATTCAGATCATTCTTTTTTCACTGATCCCGTTTATCTGGTGGCTGGTAAAAGCGCGCAAAAAAGAGAATTTCTTTCACTGGATCGGTCTTAAAGGAATTGAAGACCTTAAAAAAAATAAAACATATCTATGGATCGCGGGGATTGCTGCGGCATTTGTCGGATTGGCTGTTTTTATGCTGTACTCTCTAAAGGGTGTCGAAACTGCCACTTCGGACTTTGCCGGACTTGGCGCAGCAGCATTGCCTGCAATATTTGTTTATGCCGTTTTCAATACGGCACTTTCCGAGGAGATTCTGTTCCGTGGTTTTCTTCTGAAGCGTATCTCAAATAAATTTGGTCTGACTGCCGGAAACATCATTCAGGGCGTTTTATTTGGTCTTTTGCACGGCGTTATGTTCTTTTCGACTGTAGGTGCTGTAAAAGCTGTTATTATCATATGCTTTACCGGCGTGATCGGTATTTCCATGGGATATGTCAACGAGAAAAAGGCCGGCGGCTCTATTATCCCCGGCTGGTGCATTCACGCAATAGCCAATATCTTTTCCGGCGCATGCGCGGCATTTTCATTATTCTGATCTGTATTTCAAAAACATATATCTTTCAGGAGGCGACTGAGATGAAAAACATTTGGGAAAAATACTTAAGATGAATTTTGTTTTTGTATTAATTGTGGTGCTGGTGATCAACCTCATCAGAAAAAACGTCAGAAAGCCGCAGAAAAGCATGTAAGAAGCAGCGACAGAAAGGAAAAAACTTATGAATGTATGCTTATTGAATGATTCATTTCCGCCGGTATTGGACGGCGTTGCCAATGTTGTGATGAATTACGCCCGCATAATGAAGGAAGATATCGGTGCAAACGTGATAGTCGGAACCCCGCGGTATCCGAAGACGGATTATACCGGATACCCCTATGAAGTGGTGGATTATCCCAGTTTTAACACAACAAAGATCGTAAACGGATATCGCGCCGGCAATCCTTTAGCTATGCGCGAGGTGGAACGGATGACCGCATTTAACCCGGGTATAATCCACACCCACTGCCCCGCTGCTTCTACATTTATGGCGCGAATTTTGAAAAACGAGGTGAAAACACACTATGTACCAATAGTGTTTACTTATCACACCAAGTTTGATGTGGATATTGCTAAGGCGGTTGGTGAAGGTCTCATAAACAAAGAGACTGTCAAAACAATGGTCAGCAATATCGCCGCCTGCGACGAAGTGTGGGTAGTATCCGACGGAGCAGGCAAAAATCTGCAATCATTAGGATATGAAGGCGACTATCGGGTTGTATCCAACGGCGTGGATTTTCCAAAAGGCCGTGTTGCCGCGGAGAAAGTAAAGGAAGTTACCGGCGGCTTTGATCTGCCGGAGGGTGTTCCCGTATTTTTGTTTGTGGGACGCATGATGAAATATAAGGGTTTACCTCTCATCATAGACGCATTGCAGGGATTGTCCGCTTATGGCATAGATTTTCGAATGGTATTTATCGGCGGCGGAATGGACGCAAAGGAAATGCGTCGAAAGGTGGCAGATTACGGTATTGATATGGATATCGTAAGAGATGACGGGGAAATCCGCCATTATGCAGGCGCTGAGGGAAAGTGCGGAAAAGTTATCTTTACGGGCCCCATCCATGACAGGGAAAGTCTTCGGGCATGGAACACAAGGGCGGATCTCTTTCTGTTTCCGTCGGTTTATGATACAAACGGTATCGTGGTTCGCGAGGCGGCGGCATGCGGACTTGCAAGCGTGCTGATCAAGGATTCCTGCGCGGCAGAGGGTATCTTACACAACCGCAATGGTTTTATAATCGAGGAAAACCCCACTGCTATGGCATTACTGCTTGCAGATCTTGCGAGAAATCCCGAGCGCATGAGAACCGTTGGACAGAACGCAATGGACGAGATCTATATCTCCTGGGACGAAAGTACAAGAGCCGCATACCGGCGGTACGAGGAGCTCCAAGCAATGGTTGTTGACGGCACATTAGTGCAGCGCAAAAAACAGAGCTCCGATTATCTTTTGGAAGCAGCATCCAAGATCGTGAAAGGAACAGAGCATGTTTTCGATATTCCTCGTAATATATACGGCGGCATGAAGGAAAACTATGATGAATGGAAAGAGGAAGTAAAGGAACTCCTGCCGGATAAGGTTGTTGAGTTCGGCGATAATATCAATGCTTTCGGCGACTATGTCGTAGAGAAGGGAAAGAAAGTCGGCGAAAACACCATTGACGGCATAAAAGAAACAGTGGAAAGCGTCGGCGACGGTGTGCGGCATGCTTTTGGCAAAAAAGAAGACGACGGTGACGAGGACTTCTAAAAATGGGTATGAATAACGACTGGTACAAAAGAATGAGCTTTTACCAGATCTGGGTGCGCAGCTTTGCGGACGGTAACGGGGACGGTATAGGCGATCTGTATGGCGTATATGATAAGTTAGAATATATAAAATCCCTGGGTGTGGACGGAATATGGTTTTCGCCGTTGTACCCATCTCCCAACGCAGATTACGGTTATGATATTTCCGACTATCGTGATATCCATCCGGAATACGGTACGTTAGATCAGTTCAAAAAGGTTTTGAACAGGGCGCATGAAATCGGTCTGAAAGTGATCATGGATCTGGTGGTGAACCATACATCCGATGAGCATCCCTGGTTTCGGGAAAGCCGAAAGAGCAAGGACAATCCCTATAGTGATTATTATATCTGGCGCGATAAACCAAACAACTGGGACAGCCTGTTTGAAGGAAAAGCATGGGAATTTGATGATGTCCGCGGTCAATACTATCTGCACATTTTTGCGAAAAAACAGCCGGATCTGAACATGGATAACCCGGCGGTGCGGGAGGAAGTAAAAGGGATCATGCGCTTTTGGCTGGATATGGGTGTAGACGGATTCCGTGAGGACGTGATCAATTTTATCTCAAAAAAAGAAGGGCTACCCAACGGTCTGCCCTTTTTACCGGCGGTAAACGGAATGCCCTACTATAAGGACGGCCCCCATATTCACGAGTATATGGCCGAGTTCCGGGAGGTCTGCAAGGAGTACGACTGTTTTCAGATAGGTGAAGGTCCTATGACCACGGTGCGCTCTGCCATGAAGTATCTGACAGGTCCCACAAAATCTCTGGACATGATGTTTTCCTTTGATCATATGATGGCAGACTGCGTTTACACAGAGTATGTCCACCGGCCGTTTTCCCTCGTCAAACTGAAAAAAGCGTTTTCAAAGTGGCAGTATGCCCTGGCGGGGAAAGGCTGGAATGCGCTTTATCTGGAAAACCATGATCATCCCCGTATCATCAGCAGATACGGCAGCACGCATTACTGGAGAGAAAGCGGCACAATGCTGGCGGCAAGCTTTATCTTTCAGCAGGGAACGCCTTTTATATATCAGGGCCAGGAGATCGGCATGACCAATATCCGCCTGCATTCCATTGAGCATTATGCTGACGTGTCCACAAAAAACAACTTCAATACATATCACTTAAAAGATACTCTCGAACGACGGCTGAAGCGGATCCATATTTCGAGCCGCGACTCCTCCCGTACGCCAATGCAGTGGAATAACTCACGGTATGCGGGTTTTTCCAAAGTAAAGCCGTGGTTTTACGTAAATCCGAACTATCGCCGCGTAAATGTTGCGGCAGAGGAAAAAGATCCGGACAGCATTCTGAATTTTTATCGAAAATGCCTGAAACTGCGCAAGAGATCCAAAACACTGATCTACGGTAAATATAAAGAGTATTTTCCCAAGAATCCCAACATCTACATGTATGAGCGGGCTTTTGGCAATGTCCGGTATCTGATCATCTGTTCATTTGCGAAACTGCCGGTGGAGGTACGGCTGCCAAAGAATTATGCCGGAAAAAAAGGTCAGCTGATGTTGTGCAATTATTCCGACGAACCGCAGGTAATGGCC
>JAILBP010000200.1:0-2796 GCA_024680835.1 Lachnospiraceae bacterium
GCTTCTTTTTCCAGTTCGTCCCTCTCAAGAATCAGGCTGATATATTTGTCGTAGAGTAAATCATCTTTCATATTTCGTACCATGCCGCAGGCGTGGTGTCCGCATGATGACGCGCCTGCAGCGTCATCAAAGGATTTGAAATCACTTACCTTCAGATTTCCACTTCTATCTGATAAATTCCCGGTGCAGCAATGTTAAATCCGTCACCGGAAACACTTCCCTTCATCATGAAATCATCAAGGGTTCTGAAGCATTTTCCGTCCAGTTCATACATGAGGCCCTCACTGTCATTTTCGCAAACCAGGGTGTGAGGCTTTCTTCTGTATTTAAAAGTCACCGTGCAGGGCTTTTTTAGAACTTCGTACAAATCCCAGAACTCCAGATTGTCATAATCCACAGACTTAAGTTCATAAAGGTTCCAAATAAGGAATTTCATAATGGTGTAGTCCCCGAAGAAACCATGGCCGTTCTGACAATGAAGCCTGTCGGAAAGAAATCTTTTCGCATCCTCGTACAAAGAAACCGCCTCCGTGGTACGTCCCTGTTTTGCCCTTATGCCTGCAAGCCTTGTGGCAATTTCCGGAAATGGATCAAACACATAGGTCAGATGCATTACCTTTGGCCAAAGAGGCTCAATGATACTAACATACATGTCGTAGTTCTTCTCGACATAGTAACCGTTCTTGTACATGTCGGCCAGTTTGTATGCCCCGACTATACTGCCGGCATCTGCCGCTTTTTTGTAATGAAAGAAGGCTTTTTCGTAATCCGGCTCACCTGTTCTACCATAGTAGAATATATATCCCAGGCATAGATTGGCCCTAGCCGCAGCATCATCATCCATTTTGTACTCAGCGGCCATTTCATAGTACTTTCTGGCAAGTTTAAAGTCCTTACGTTCATAGTACCAGCCCCCGAGCCACAACATATCGTCGGGATCATGGAGTTCATTTATAAGGAAGTCCATGGCCTCCGTGAACATAAAGAAATCGTCTTCGTCTACATTTTCTTTGTCTATGATTTCGTCTCTGATTCTTTTTGCTTCTGCTACTGTCATAAAATTCACCTTCTTTATAGAGTAATTTCCTTGAATGAAAAACTAAAACGCGACTGAAATATCGCCTAATTACATAAGGCTCATTTATGAGCCTGTCAGGCCCCTTATTCGGGGTGCTTTTTTTCTCGAAACGTGTTATAATTCCATCATCCGAATGCAGTATGTTATATCGAATGGCATAGCAAACAGACGACTCGATACCTTTTATGCAGAAGTAAACTCGACCCGTCTATTACATATGCTATCGTAGCGATCACTATCTGCATTTAAAATCCGGTTTACTTGTTCTTCTTGAACAGGTCAGGCATTAAGTGGACTTCATCTGGCGGGATGAGGTCCATTTTTAATAAACTGAACAATGCCCACATATCCTCATCATCTTCGTTGATCAGTTCATAAGGCGCCTTATTCCCTAACCCTGGTCTGCGTGTGCTGTTGATATGGTTCATTAGCAACGTCATGTCTTCCTGCGTGTACGGATTCAAACTTTTCCCGCGTGGGATCACATACCGAATAAATTCATGATTCTTCTCGATATGCGGCTTTTGCCAGGATGCCATTGGATCACAGTAATAAATATCTGTTCTCAATATAAGAGCCTCTGTGTATTCAAGATCTGCCGGTCTCTTGAACTCTCCACCGTTGTCCGTGAGAATTACCGGAAACAGTCTGTAGAATCGTTCAAGCCCCAATCCTCGCTCAAGATAATCAAACACCCTCTTTACGGATTCTGCTTTCCCATCAGGCATTAAAAACATCAGCATAATGGAGCTGTCTCTAAAGATCATTGTCAGGAGCCTTTTCCCTCGCTCTCTGACACCTTTCACGGTATCCATCTCGACTACGCTCAAGGCAGAGTTTTTCATACGTGATTCGAAATCCTCATAAGTACGTCCTTCACGATACTTTTGATTTGCAAATCCTTTTTCAATAGGCGAAAGCCCCTTGGCGTTTTTCTTTCGCGGTTTATAACCTGTTTTTCTCCGAAGATCGATGTTTCTGATTGTAAGTTCACCGGCATCAATGTAGTTGTACAGGCTCCTTAAGGACATCGGCATCTCCGCTTCATGTTCAGCATAGATATGAGTTAGCGGCTGACCTTTCTTTACAAGTCGCGTTACCAGCTCATCAACAAACGCCTTTTGCTCATCAGAAAGACGTATTCCCTGACGGCTTTCAGAACGTCTCCGACTCACTGCTGCATCAGCATATGGTGCTGAGTAAACATACTTATCTTTGATGCAGAGCCTCCTATCCTTACATGTATTGCACACATATGGCGGCTTGTCTGGTTTATTGCAAGCGACAGACTCATATCTGCTACACACTTTAGTACAGTCAAAACCTCTGCAATACTTGCATTTACGTCCGCAGCCACCCTTGGATGCTCCACATAAACCAGTCAGTATACACTGTCTTACCTTTCTGCAATCCTTTCCGGCATAATAGGTATTTCTGATATATGTACGATTCTCTAAAACCTCGTGCGCTACAGTTGAAGGGTGTCTCCCTATTTTCTTTGCAATCTTCTTGAATGACTCTCCTCTGCATAATCCTGTTTCAATAGCTACTCTGTCTGTCAGATCCATCTGACCAAATCTTTTGTAATAACTCATATCTGCTCCTATCCGCAGATAGCGATCGATAGATGCATCTTATCAGAGCTCATTGCAACAGTAAACTAGACTTTTTAGGCGATATTCAGTTTTCAAAGAACGGGTTTACTTTTTCATTCTAAG
>JAILBP010000201.1:0-2302 GCA_024680835.1 Lachnospiraceae bacterium
GGTCAGAAGGGTGCGCCGGAAGAGCAGTTTGCCAATGTAAAGACGGAGATCAAGATCAATAAGCAGTATTTCAAGGAACACGGACTCGCCGTTGATGATGACGAGGAAGAGGAAGAAGATAAAAAGGCAGCAGGCAAAAACCATCGTAAACCCGCCAAGGAAAAGCCAAAGAAATCCGTTATAAAGCGTAAAGACACGGCAGAAAAGCCGAGGCAGACACTTCTTAAGACAGCAAGGGAACTGGTAATGGCCGATGCACAGCAGAAGGCTGATCTCTATGAGCCTGACGAAGATGAGTTGCTGCCCGGGGAACCGGAGACAGATGAGACCGGTTTTGATGAGAGTGAGACGGCAGCAGGATACACAGGGCACCTTCCGGATGAGCTTGAACCTGAGACCGACGAGGGGTACGGAGACTTTGAATATAAGCCGGAGCCTTTTGATGATCACGGTGATTCATATTCGGATAACGTAGCGGATTCTGCTGCAGATCCTGAGATTCCTGTGAGCCTGAGGAATGAAGATGCAGATACAGCGTCTGACGAAGGAGCGGATGATGAGCTTGCGGCATCCATTAGGGATCACGAGCTTACGGAAGAGGAGATAAAAGCGCTTTCCGACGATCTGGACAGTGAATATTTTGACTGGTCAGGGAACTGAAAGTTATTGTTACTATTTTAAGGAGGAACATATAAATGAAATTGTACGACAACGGAGTGTACCTTGTGAACGGTACCACCATAACCGAAGATGCGGCTGAGGTTCAAAAGCTTACGGGTAAGACTGCGGATCAGGCTGAGGCACGCAAGAGCACCATTGCTTACGGAATCCTGGAAAAACATAACAAATCCGGCAACATGGATAAGCTTCAGATAAAATTCGATAAGCTGACAAGCCATGATATCACCTTTGTAGGTATAATCCAGACCGCGAGGGCTTCCGGACTTACAAAATTCCCCGTTCCTTACGTGCTTACAAACTGCCACAACTCACTGTGCGCAGTGGGCGGTACCATCAATGAAGATGACCATATGTTTGGCCTCTCATGTGCCAAAAAATACGGTGGCATCTATGTTCCCCCTCATCAGGCGGTTATACATCAGTTTGCGAGAGAGATGCTGGCGGAGTGCGGCGGCATGATCTTAGGTTCGGATTCCCACACCAGATACGGCGCTTTGGGTACCATGGCGTGCGGAGAAGGCGGACCGGAGCTTGTAAAACAGCTTTTGGAGCAGACTTATGATATCAATATGCCCGGTGTTGTGGCTATCTACCTCAAGGGAGAGCCGGTGAAGGGCGTAGGTCCACAGGATGTGGCTATAGCTATCATAGGCGAGGTCTTCAACAAAGGTTATGTTAAAAACAAGGTAATGGAGTTCGTGGGACCGGGTGTCGCAAAGCTTTCGGCAGATATGCGTATCGGTATTGATGTCATGACCACCGAGACCACATGTCTTTCTTCTATCTGGGTTACTGATGAAAAGATAAAAGAATGGTACGATATCCACGGCAGGAGTGAGTGCTACAGCGAGCTGAAGCCGGGAGATGTGGCATATTACGACGGCTGCGTGGAGATAGACCTCTCCGAGATACGTCCTATGATAGCAATGCCATTCCATCCTTCGTGCGCTTATGCCATCGAGGATGTTCAGAAGAACCTCGTCGATGTGCTGGACGAGTGCGAGAAACGCGCGAAGGTCAGCTTCGGAGACAGTGTTAAGTTTGATCTCAAGAGCAAGATCAGAGACGGAAAACTCTATGTTGATCAGGGTATCATAGCAGGCTGCGCAGGCGGCGGTTTTGAGAATATCTGTGATGCGGCGGATATTCTGACGGGCCGTTCCATCGGATCGGATGAGTTTACACTCTCTGTTTATCCCGCTTCAATGCCGGTATATATGGAACTTGTGAAAAACGGTGCTGCAGCCAAGCTCATGGGAGCGGGTGCCGTACTCAAGACAGCATTCTGCGGACCCTGCTTCGGCGCAGGCGACACACCGGCCAACAACGCCTTCTCCATCCGTCATTCTACCAGAAACTTCCCCAACAGGGAGGGTTCAAAGATACAGAACGGACAGGTGGCATCGGTTGCGCTCATGGACGCAAGGTCTATAGCAGCAACGGCAGCCAATAAAGGATATCTGACAGCTGCAACACAGTTGGATGTTGATTATACCAAACCCAAGTATTTCTTTGACAGCACGATATACGCCAACAGAGTGTTTGATTCCAAGGGCGTTGCCGATCCGGATGAACCCATCCGTCTTGGACCGAACATCAAGGATTGGCCGGAGATGTCTGC
>JAILBP010000202.1:0-3298 GCA_024680835.1 Lachnospiraceae bacterium
ACGAAAAAGGAGGTTTGTATGATAAGTCTCAGATATGGCGGTTCGGGTCCGATCTATGAGCAGATCATGTCCGAATTTAAGAAACAGATAGTGGGCGGCATAATGCCGCCGGGTGAAAAGCTGCCGAGTGTCCGTGAGCTCTCGGTTCAGCTTTCCATCAATCCCAACACGATACAGCGTGCATACAGGGAGCTTGAAGCCCAGCATTACATTTACACGGTTTCCGGTAAGGGCAGCTTCGTGGCTGAAGGCAATGCACAGGACAGGGAGAAGCTGGAAAAGCTTTCGGCAGGCTTCAGGGAGATATTGAGCGAGATGAAGTTTTTAGGCTACCCGGAGCAGGATGCGCATGATGATGTCAGCAGAGTATATGAGGGAAGTAAATGAACAGGGAGGCAAAAATGGAAAATATATTTTTGGAAGTAAGGAACATAAATAAGAGCTTCGGAAAGTTTCAGGCCTTAAAAGATGTGAATATGACCATAGAGAAAGGCAGTATATACGGCCTGGTGGGTCCTAACGGAGCAGGAAAATCCACGATCATAAGACATATTACGGGAGTGTACAAACCCGATTCCGGAGAGATACTGATGGAGAAAAGTCTCGTGTTTGAAAATCCGGACAGCAAGCGCAGGATCGGGTACATACCGGATGACGTGTTCTATTTTACACAGTCCAATATTCTGGACATGAAGAAATTCTATAAGGACATGTATCCCGGCTTTGATGAGGGTTTGTTTGAAAAACTCAAGGAATGTTTTCCGGCAGTCAGCACTAAAAAGAATATACGTTCAATGTCAAAGGGTATGCAGAAACAGGCACTGTTCTGGCTGGCATTGTGTATCAGAGCGGATTTCCTGGTGCTGGATGAGCCGGTGGATGGTCTGGATCCTGTGATGAGGCGCCAGGTCTGGAGCCTTATCATGAGCGATGTTGCAGAGCATGGCACGACGGTACTGGTATCCAGCCACAATCTGAGGGAACTCGAGGATGTCTGTGATCATGTGGGTATCATGGACAAAGGAAATCTTGTGCTGGAGAGAAGCCTTTCGGATCTGCAGGGTTCTATAGTGAAACTCCAGGTTGCGTTTGAACAGGATATACAGGTGATGCCGGAGGGTCTGGATATACTCCACAGTCAGGAGATAGGAAAGGTAAAAACTCTTATCATAAAGGGTGATAAGGATGAGATCGAAAAGCTCATGGCACCGTTAAATCCCGTGCTCATGGATCTGCTGCCGCTGACACTTGAGGAGATATTCATATATGAGATGGGAGGAGAAGACTATGCAGTCAAAGAAATACTCTTTTAGTATAAATAAAGCAATTCTGAAGCATAATGTAAAGGCGTTCTGGCCGGTACTGACCATGTATATGATATATCTTATAGTATTCATTCTGGTAAGGACTGCCGGTATCATATCATCGTTTCACAGATATAATAAAGGGGCTGTAGTTCACGGTCAGTTTATGTCGCTGAGTGAGATTATCAAGCAGGCGATTTCATCAATGACAGAGCCTGTATCCGTGGCAATCGTAGCAGTTATCGCAGTAACATGTGTTTTTGGATATCTGTATAATGCAAGATCGTCCAATATGATGCATTCGTTTCCTGTTACCAAGGCTTCATTGTTCAGCACAAATGTGCTCAGTGCACTGCTGATATTGTGGATACCGCAGGTGGTTGCTTTTATTCTTACATCAGCATTATGCGTAATATGTGGGGTTCCCAGGGTTTTGGGCTTTTTTGCTCTTTGGCTGATGTTCGAGATGCTGTATGCGATATTCTTTGTTGCTTTTGCGGTTTTTGTAGCCATGTTCACGGGGCAGGCATGGGTTGTGACGTTTTTTTACATGGCATTCAATTTTGTGTATGAGTTGGGGATCCTGCTGTGGTACCTGGTGAGAACTGTGGTGTCGCATGATCTTATGATGAGTCAGGTTACGGATCCTGAGTTTGTCAGCGTATTCAGCCCGATTGTTTATCTGTTGGATCGGACAGGGTTTGAGACTATATATGATTATTCTGTCATGGATATGGTGACTTCCAGGGTAGAGGTGAGGGGAGTATCAACAGCTCTTATATATGCGGCTGTGGGCATTGTGTTTTTAGCCGGTGCTTTTCTGGTCTATATATGCAGAGCCAATGAAACCTGCGGTGATTTTCTGACTATACGCCAGACAAAGCCTGCGTTCAGATTCTGCATGGGATTGTTCGGAGGATGCTCTTTGGGCTTGTTTGCCGCATACCTGTTGGAGAATGTTTCGGGAGACGAAGTGAATTACATCAGCTATATGGTGTTTTCCCTGATCTTCGTGATCCTGTGTTATTTTATCGCGGAGATGTTCGTGCGTAAAAGCTACAGGGTATTTAAAAAGAATATCATGGCAGAAGCCGCAATATGCTGCGTGCTGGTGTGCACCATGGTGTTGGGAGCCAGAGCTTCTGCTATCAGTGACGTAAAATACATGCCCGGGGATACATCGGAGATAGTGATGGCAGGATTCAGAGCTGAATATCCTATAGCAACCATAGACAACAAGGTTATGCTGGAGAAGGTTATGGATGTTAACAGGTTTATCGTAGACAACTATGATGCGCTTACTGCCCAAAAGAAAAAGTCCATGGGGCTGTCGGTTAATGAGATAGAGAATATGGAGTATGTCGACATCAATATTAGATTCCGGACCGACAAAGGTAAACTATACTCAAAAGGACTCTGGTATTATTACAGTGAAAATGAACCGGATTCCGCAGCATATACACTGGCGCATATGCTTGAGGATATGTCTCATGATCCGGAATTCTACAAATGCTACTGCTTCTCGGAAAACTATGCAAATATGGAGGT
Source organism: Lachnospiraceae bacterium (assembly GCA_024680835.1). GTDB lineage: Bacteria > Bacillota > Clostridia > Lachnospirales > Lachnospiraceae > RGIG6904. Next base: position 2,853 of record JAILBP010000202.1, read on the forward strand.
CACGGAAGTGAGAGGCTGGACCTACTCGGAGGAAGAGGGCATCATAGATTACAGCAATGTATCTCCCGATTCGGACATGGATTATATGTTCTACCAGGGTATCAGCCGTATCGCTGCAGACAAATTCTTAAGGCAGGAGCTTTACAAAGCACTGCAGGCAGATATAGACGCAGGTAAGGTGAGCTATGCAAGAATTGATCCGGATTCCAATAAAGCTTATCGTTACCAGATAGAACTTGAGTTGAGATCATTGAACGGACCTTTTGCGAATCCCGCAAATCTGTTCTGGAGCGCCGATCCGGATGCTGACAGGACGGATACAATAAAGAGCGCAAGTCTGTTTATCAATGAAGACTGCACCAATACCATGAACCTCATACAGAAGGCTTTTCGGGGTTGATAGTGTCTCAATATGCTGAAATAGAGCGATAATGCACAATAAAGTT
>JAILBP010000208.1:0-4634 GCA_024680835.1 Lachnospiraceae bacterium
AGATCTGCAGACATTAACAGGTGGGAGGATCTGGGGAAGACCGTCATAGAGGGAAATCCGGAGTCAGAAACCTCGAAAGTCTTTCTGGAATTGGCAAGGAAGCTGCTAGATCAGGCGTAGGAATTTTATATTTAATATCATATTTGCCCGATTTAAACGAGATTTAATAATGCGTTTTACACAACACAATCAAAATGGCACGAAAACAGGCAAAGATCATCCGGATAACACTAAGACGACATTAATTTTTTGACCGATCCGGTGTTATCCCGCCCACAACGGAAGATAAAGAAATTATGAAGGAAAATACAGAACCTAAGTTTAAAACTGAAAATACAAGAGCAGCGGCTTATTTTACCGTTAAGGATCTTGCAGACCGCGGAAAAGATAACCTGCCGGACGAGCTTAAGTCTAATACTCATCTGATATACAGTTCACCGGCGGCGCTGGCATTCAATTCTCCCGGCGCGGAAGGCTTTGGAGTAAAGAGAGCGGCGCTTTCCATTCCTGAGTCAGTGATGTTACTGGTGTCACCTGGGTGCTGCGGGCGTAATACCAAGCTGGTGAGTGATCTTCCGGGATATGATAACAGATTTTTTTTCAGGGAGATGGATGAGACAGATATCGTGACCGGAAGACATCTGGACGGTGTAGTGAAAAAGATCCGTGAGGTTTACGAAAGCCTTAACCCGAAGCCGAAGGTTATAGTCATCTGCATAACCTGTGTTGATGCGCTTTTGGGTACGGATATGGAGCGGGTCTGCAGAAAAGCGGAGCAGGAGATAGATGCGAAGGTCATACCCAGTTATATGTATGCTCTCACCAGGGAAGGCAGAAAGCCGCCTATGGTGCATGTGAGACAATCGCTCTACTCTGTACTGGAACCGCGCAAAAAAAATAACAGATCGGTTAATATCATGGGATTTTTCGCACCCCTTGCACAGGATTGCGAGCTGTACGATATCTTGAAAAGTGCCGGTGTTACCACTGTCAATGAGATCTCGCGATGCAGGACATATGAAGAGTTCATGACAGAGGCATCTGCGAATTTCAATATAGTGCTCAATCCTGAGGCAAGACCTGCGGCGCTGGATCTGGAGGACAGGCTGAAGATTCCGTTTATAGAGCTGGCTCGTCTTTACAGACCGGAAAAGATACGCAGTCAGTATCATGCTTTTGTGAACATTCTGGGTGGCGGAGATGCGGGAGATTCCCAATATGAGGAATTGTGTGCATACATAAGCTCATTCCGCGGAAAATATGGTGAGCTTTCTTTTTCGGTGGGTGAGTGCCTGAATGCCGATCCTTTTGAGCTCTCCCTGATGCTGGCGGAGCAGGGCTTTAAGGTAAAAGAGATCTTCGGTACGGCAAAAGATGACAATTTTATATATATCAAAAAGCTGGCAGAGGTTTCGCCGGAAACCTTTGTTTACTCGAATCTCGAGCCTACGATGATATATTATGACAGTAATCATTGCGGGCAGGTTGATATTTGTCTTGGAAAGGATGCGGGATATTATCATTCGGATGTCCCCAATCTCACATGGAATTCGGATGTACAGCCCTTTGGATATGCGGGAGTAAAACGTCTATTTGAATCCATTGATGCATTACTGGAAAACAGGTCTCCTGAGCTCAGGGGATTTGCCAACCCCATGAGTGAAAAGATGTACGAATCCGACAGACCGGATGCCAATCCTTTTGCTCCGGATCAGTCCGGTGCGGTGTCTGTATTGTTTGAATTGGGTGGAATACAGGTAGTGTGTGATGCAGGTGGATGCGCAGGCAACATATGCGGATTTGACGAGCCCAGATGGTTTGAGGGAAAGAGCGCCATATTCAGCGCAGGACTCAGGGATATGGATGCCATTATGGGCCGCGACGACAGGCTTGCGAATAAGCTGTCTGACGCACTTGAAAAGATAGATGCCTCTTTTGCTGCGGTTATCGGCACTCCGGTTCCGTCGGTTATCGGAACGGATTACGCTTCGCTGAAAAGACTGGTAAAGGCAAAGACGGATATTCCGGTTTTGACTGTCAATACCAATGGTTGCGAATATTACGACAGAGGAGCGTCTAAGGCGTATGTTGAGCTGATGCGCGAATTTGCCGGAAAAGCCCAAGGGGACGATATGTCAGATCGAAAGGTGCTGGGTGTAATGGGGCTCACACCCCTGGACTTCAGTCTTCCGAATGCTGCTGCCACCATCAGGGCGAAATATGCAAAAGATGGTTATGACGAGGTTTTCACCTATGGAATGGATTGCGGTCTCGACTGTATTGAGAGAGCGCATCTTATGAGCGAAAACATAGTGGTATCCGTATCCGGACTTGAGGCGGCCAAATATCTGAAAAAAGAGTTTGACATACCATATACGATATATAACCCTCTTGCGGATGAATATGTTAAGGGTTTGAAAAAGGTGGTGGAAGGTGGTCTGACATATGCAGATGATGGCGATCCGGGTGAAACGCCGGGTATAGCACATGATATCGTCGGAAAGCGTATTCTGGTGATACATGAGATTGTAACTTCCAACGCCATCAAAAAGATCCTGCTGGAGCAGGGGGCGGCTGAGGTTTGCACGGCAACATTTTTTATGGATATTAAGGAAGAAGGATTCGGGGCGGACATGAAGCTTAAGGGTGTCCGTGATCTTGAAGATATCGATGGATTTGACGTGGTGATAGGAGATTTAAGTCTTCGCCGATTCATGCCGGGATTTAAGGGTGAGTTTTATGACCTTCCGCATTTTGCACTGTCCGGCAGGATGAGACAGTAAACCGTTGCCGATCAAACCAATATCCGGTTACGGGTATGGCGGGCAGGATTGTGGGTACTCGTCACGTGAATCACCTTTTTGACCCTCAAATCATCTTATAGATACAAGTGTAAATGGTAAAAAACATACGGAAGATAACGGTTTTTAATTCGGGAGCAAAATATGAGCGGACTATCACAGGCACAACAGAATACAGGCTTGCTTACCCGAAGATACAGGGTTTACGGGATAGTGCAGGGCGTAGGTTTCAGACCTGTGACTTCAAGGCATGCGCAGACCGCCGGGGTGACAGGAACCGTCTGCAACAAAGGATCCTATGTTGAGATCTACGGACAGGGAACAGCCACATCGCTTCGGAAGTTCGAGGAGCTTATTGAGAAAGAACCTCCGAAACGCGCCGTGATACTCAAATTTGACAAAAAAGAATGCAAAGATCCGGTGAGGAAATATGATTCTTTCGACATCATAGAGTCAGAAAAAACCGGCGGCGAGATATTCGTATCGCCTGACATTGCGGTTTGTGAAGAGTGTGCCGCCGAACTCTATGATGATAGTAACAGACGTTTCCTGCATCCTTTTATAAACTGTACATGCTGCGGACCGCGGCTCACGATCCTCGAGAGTCTTCCATATGACAGAGAGCGCACCAGCATGAAGGAGTTTGAGATGTGTCCGCAGTGTGCCGGGGAGTATCACGATCCAGCCACAAGACGGTTTGACGCCCAGCCGGTGTGTTGCAATGAATGCGGACCGGAGGTCTATGTTATCGAGCATAGCCCCGGAGAAGCAGAGTCTTATTTTTCTGAGGATATTTCTAAACAGCCGGATACATGTGATAAATGGGAAAAAAGAGGTTTGACCGGAATTTCCGCTATAACCCGGGCGCGACAGGTGATAAAGGAAGGCGGTATCGTCGCCATAAAAGGCATAGGCGGTTTTCACCTTTGCTGTGACGGCACGAATCCGGATGCCGTAAAGCTCCTAAGACAGCGGAAAAACAGGCCATTTAAGCCTTTTGCGCTTATGATGAAAAACATGGATGTAGTGAAGCGCGAATGTGAACTTAGCTTTGATGTAGAGGAAGAGACTGATATAAATGATATCCTGACAGGCCATCAAAAGCCGATCCTGCTGTTAAAAAAGAGAGCGGGTGGACAAACCGCAGAGCCTGTGGCTCCCGGTAATCCAAAGATTGGAGTGATGTTGCCTTATGCACCGGTTCATCTTCTGTTGTTTGATCTGCCCGGAGACGGGATTGATGACATGCCGGATGTGCTGGTTATGACCAGCGGTAACGTCTCCGGTGCGCCGATATGCAGGGATGATACTGAGGCTCAGGCAGAGCTGGGGAATTTGTGTGATCTTATTCTTTCTCATGACAGAAAGATCCGGGTCAGGGCAGACGATTCGGTGATGGACCGGTATGGCGGCAAACCATACATGATACGCCGATCCCGTGGGTATGCACCGCTGCCATTCATGATGACGGTAGATGAGAAGTTTCGAAAACATCATAGCGTTTTGGCTATAGGCGGTGAGTTGAAAAATACATTCTGCATTGCCAAAGAATCTCTGTTTTACCCTTCGGCCTATGTGGGGGATCTTGCGGATCTGCGTACCGTGAATGCACTGAAAGAGACTGTGGAGAGGTTTAAGACTCTCCTGGAAGTGGAGCCGGAGGTGGTGGTCTGTGATATGCATCCGGGATATAATTCGGTAGCGGTTGCGGGAGAGTGTGGCATCCCGGTGATAAAGATACAGCATCATTATGCTCATGTTTTGTCCTGCATGGCTGAAAATGATTATTCCGGATCGGTGATAGGCGTATCTTTTGACGGAACCGGATACGGT
>JAILBP010000218.1:0-5667 GCA_024680835.1 Lachnospiraceae bacterium
ATATGGCAAAAACCATGATAGCACTGGAGTAGCCTCCTATGATGAGTGTTGATAGCATTGAAAAGAAGCCCCCGACAAATGCTGCGCTCAATATGAGGTTTAGCAGACGGTGCTGGATATCCAGTTCATCGCTGAACAATAGTTTTATGAGCTTTTTGATCATATTCATTCCCCTCCCAACAGACTATTGTATACCTCCCTGCTGTGCAAGGACGGGGTATTTACACTGAAATATGTGACAGGTAACATACTGTGTTACCTGTCACTGACATAGGTTTGGAGTTACATAACGTTGTATTTCAGCCATTTTTATCTGCCTTTTATTTTATTGACAGTCTTTCCTTTGGCTTATCATTACCGACTACGGGCTTTTTCTTTTCCGGATTTTTACTGCCGGTTGCCACATTGTATTTTGCCGTAACGCCTGCAATGCTCAGGCCGTCTTCTACAGGTACATTTTTTCCCGGAACGGGAAGAGCATTTTTCAGAAGATGCTCGTTTTCGCCCACAGCAAGTATCATACCGGCCGCTGTCCTTAAGTTATCAGCCAGGTCGTATCTGTACTGTCCGAAGTCGCTTCTCTCCTTTTTGTTGGCAGCGCGAAGCTGTTTTATGTTGAGATTCTTGCCGCTCAGCTTTTTCTGCACATCCTTGGCCTTCATGTACTCATCGGCTGCTGTCTTAAGCCTTTCCGCAGCTGCCTTCACAGTGCCGTCCTTCTCGGGATTCTTCCCGGCATTTTTTATGGCATTTGAAAGATCCACCCATGCATTCTGCATATTGCTGAAAGGATCACCCTCTCTGTTTGCCTTGTGCCAGAAGGGCTCCTTGGGCATTCCGTTCCATCTTTCGTTGAGATCGTTTACCAGAAGACTTACGCCTCCGGTCATCAGCATGGTCTGTTTTTCAGAGATAGACAATTCCCTCTCCGACACCTTCTTACAGATGGCTGCGGTAGCTCCGGCCATGGTGGCAAGCAGCTTATCGCCGGTCTTCATGGTCTTCTCATTGACGGTCTTGCCCTCATTTTCAAGCCTGACTCCTGTTTCGATCGCAGGATATGTTATACCTCTTAAGAGCTCTCCCGCTCTGTCTATGAGCTCCTTTCTCCTGTTTTCGGTCATGGGCATGGGATTTTTCAGCATACCGTTCCTGTAGTAGTCTATAAAATCCGTCATGGTCTTTTTCTGATCCTCGGGTATGATCCTCTTATCTCCCGGCTGGGCGTTCTTTTCCCTCGCCTCCTTATCCGCTTCAAGAGCCTTTTCCATGTGCTCCGCCAGATCGCTGAATCTTGAGATCAGCGGCAGATCCCTTACCAGCCACTTGTGCTCCAGTGCCTGTATCCTCTCGTTATTTTCCTTGTATGCCTTCTGGAAGCCACGACCTGCGCCCAGCTTAAGGTTTCCTCTCTGTCCAGGCTGGAGAATGTGGGTTTTCTCGTATTTTTCCTTATATTCGTTATCATCCACTGCGTTCATCGCGTCGATGTCTTTTTTCAGACCTTTGGCAAAGGCCAGCATCTTAAGTTCATTTTCCATCTCGACTCCGTTTCCTTCGTCGATCCTGAATGACTCGTCTTCCATAAGACGATGCATGGCATTTGCCTTTGAAAGCGCCTGCAGCAGAGGAAATTCAGCGAGATCGCTGCGCAGCTTTGCAAAGCTCTGGGACGGACTCACCGCACCGAGAGTATTGGCTACAAGACGCTCATATACTCCGTCACCCTGAACATTTGCGTAATACGAAAATCCGTTTTTAAGACATCTGAGATAATCGCTGTAATATGTTGCGATGGGATCATGCTCTCTGAAATCCGTAGGATGGTCTGCGGGTCCCTTTATGTACTCGTCCATGGCTTTCCTCATCTCATCGCACATGGCTCTCACTTCATTCAGATCAGCCTTAAACTCCGCGGGAATGGCAAACCAGTCTGTGTTGGTAGCCATACCGGTTCCTTTTGAATTGGTCACGTTTGCCGCAACATTTGCAAGCTTTGCATTCAGTTCTGCTATCTTATTCTGTATCTCCTGCTTTCTTTTATCAGTGATGTGGTCACCGATGCGGCTCATGATATCACTCGTATAAAATGATAATCTGTTGATATCCACATAGTTGATCTTCTCCACATCCCTTTGAGGCTCACTGTATTTTCTGATGAAGCCTCCCGGCGGCATCATATCACTGGCCTTCACCACTTTTTTGACAGGCTTTTCAACCTCCGGTTCATTATCCGCAATCGCGCTCTTTGCCCTGTCCATGGCAGCCTTTTCTGCCTGTCTGCGCTCTGCGGCGATCCTTTGTCTCTCCTCCTCCTCGCGTCTTATACGTTCCTCTTCAGCTCTTCTGCGTTCTTCTTCAAGCCTTATACGCTCTTCTTCCTCACGTCTTCTTCTCTCCTCTGCAGCTCTCCTCTGCGCCTCATTCTTGATATTGTCATATTTGATCATGAGGTTTGAGCCGTCGTCAAATCTCTCCCTGCTCATTCCAAGCTGGATGCTCATATACGCATTCTCGTAGAGTGCGCTGTCTGCGGCAGTTCCGGTTTTTTTCATCTCATCGCCTGTGAGCTCTATCGCCCTGGCAGATATGAGCATGTTCCTGTGTTCTGCACTGAATTCCTGCAGTTCACCGAACTCCCCGGCTGCCTTCCTGAGATTATCCGCATACATGCTGTCCCATTTTGTATAGCCCTTGTCCATCAGCATATCCTGATGTGCCTGCGCATAAAACTCATCAAGAGGCGTGCCGTCTTTAGTCCTGCTCTCCTTAAGCTCCTTAAGCCCGGCATCCGCTGCCATCACCATGCCATCCATGAGCTTCTCATCATTAGCTACCTCCGGATCTGCCATGAGCATCTGTGTAGCGTTGTATCTGTATACAGCATTCTGCTGTGTCGGCGTGGTAATACCGATCCTGGCATTCTCAAACGGATGAGCCGCAACGTACGCATCTATGCGCTCTTTGACCTCCTCCGGTATCACTGCTTCTGCCTCGGGTTCAGCCTCAGGCTCTGCTTCGTGTACCTCCTGCTGTACGACTTCCCCCTCTGCCTGCGGCTCTTTTTCCGGCTCTTTCTCCGGCTCCTTCTCCTGTTTGCCTTCCTGCTGATCTACGAAGCCCGCCTCATGCTCTTCAAGGATCTTACCCTGGTCTTCCAATATGTCATTGATGTTAAGGTTGCTGTCGAGGTCGAGATCCGGCTCCTGCTCCGGATGTACCTCTTCCTGTTTGTTATCGTTGATGCCTTCCTGCGGATCCTTTTTCACTTCATTCTGAATATCTACATTCTGAACATCAGCACTCTTAATATCAGCATTTTTGGCATCAGCATTCTGAATATCAGCTCCGTCCTTTTTGCGCAGATCCAGACTGAACAGGTTGTACTTGCTGTGAACATAATCAGCGTCCGCTTTTTGCTGTTCAGCGGTATATTCAAATTTTTTCTCTTCATCTTTCAGAAAACCCTTCAGATTCGCAGAGGAACGTATAAGATCATCATCAACTGCCGTCATCTCGTGATCAAAGGTTTTCTCCAGATCTGTCTTTAAGACACGAAGCTCGTCGGCAGATATGCTGACAATATCGTTACCGAAATCTCCTTCGGACTGAAGTGTATCCATGATCCTTGTCATGCTGTCATTAATAAGACCGATCCGGGTCATGGTGGTCTCGCCGTTTCCGAAGTTACTGTTCGCGCACAACTTTACCTCATCGAGTACTTTTGTCAGTGCTTTCCCTGTTTCGTATTTAAGCATGTAACCCATATCTTGTTCTGAAAAGCTCAGGAATTTTTTCTCTATGAAACTCTGAAGCTTGCACAGATAATTGGCCTGCTCCGGCGTCCAGCCGTTTGTGAGCATGGTCTGGTACTGCTTGTGCTCCTTGTGGGCATTTCCAAGCAACGCCGCTACCGACAAGCTTGATCCCGACCAGTCATCATCTGCAAATGCTGATTCAAGAATTCCCACATCCCTGGTACTGTGGGCAACTGCCGAGAACGCACCTGTCTTACCCTGCCGGCTCATCACTGTGATATTTTTAACCAGCTTGTCGAAAAGACCGTCCAGTTTGGCACTCTCTGTCAGATACTTCCTGCGCTTCTGCTTATAAAGATCCATGTATGGCTTTGCCTTTTCCTTTGCGTCAGCCATGGCAGATGCCTTTGCCTCATTCATCTTCCTGTAGGCTTCCTGTGAGGCTTTTTTGAGTTCTTCCTCCTCCGGCTTACCGACAGCCGCAGCCGCAGCCCGGCTTTTTTCATCATGGTCCCTTACCACTGCATTGTATCCGGACTTTTCAAGGGCGTCCTTCTCTGCATTGACAGCCTTTCTGTATAAACTGATTAACTCGTCATGCATGGATCCCAGACGGTCACTCTGGGCATAGTATTGTTTTACCGGCAGCAGCTCATATTGAAGCTCCGATTTTTCAAGCTGATCCTCATTCAGACCCTTGATGGTCGGTTTTCCCCTGTCACCATCCAGCATATCCGCGCCCACCGAACGTGCCGTTGCACGGGCGCGTACATAGGGGTTGGCATCGAATTTATCGTAGAGAGCCGCATTGTCCTTTGTGTTTTCCAAATAGGAGGCAATGGCTCTATAGCCTTCCCTCAGATTGTCATATTTATCCGGATGCTCTTTCTCCTGCGCGGGATGATCCTTATCCAGCTGTTCCAGCTGTTTATTGACATAAGCCATGATCTTGTTTCTGATAGCGATGACCTTTTTGCCCAGCTCCTCTGGTATATAGTTGCCCGTGGTAACCGAATGGTCATCCATGGAATTTCTGCAGCTGATATGGATAGTAAGACCGTGATACCAATCCATAAATTCCGCATCGATCGCTGATAACTCATCGTCCAGTGCCTTTATTTCCGCCTTCTGCGCCTCAGTCTCCGCATAGTTTTGGAGAGGATAGATATTATTCTTCAGATTATCTATGTGCCGGCTGTTCACTTCCATGTTGAAATAATCGGCATCATCCGCAGCACCCTGCATACGGTTGACAGCCTTGCGAAGCTCCTGAGCCTGATGCGAGAGCATCTCCATACTGAAATAATGCCTTTTTTCGTTGTATTTAACTACGTTTTTAAGCTGATCCATGGCACGCTTTGCAGGATCCTCCGCTTCCTCAGGCTTTTTGCCTGCACGGCGCGCTTCTTCCTCCTCGAGTTTTCTCCTCTGCTCAGCCTGCTGGCGCATCATCTGCTTCTCCTGATCGGTAAAGCTCCCAAGGTTCTGCATATCCAACGGCAGGATGTTTTTTTCCGCGTTGCTTCTGTTTATGCTGGTCAAAAGACTGTATGGCATATCGTTTCCTCCTTATATGGTATGTAATGGCACGATCAGCCTGTGATCCTGGTTGCAATAGCGGCATACGGACTGCTCCCTTTGTAAACCGCACTCCGCGTGATGTGTTTCTGACTGTAAAACACCTGTGTACGGAAAAAGGTTGCACTGTTTTATATTTTTTTGTTCTCACTGTTCCAGCAGATGATTATATACTTCCCTTCGGGAAATACCCCTGTCCCTTGCGACACAACGCATGGCCTCCTTGCGCTCCATGCCTGAATCCTCGTATCTTTTTACATGCTCTTCTATTGTAATATCATCAAATTCCTTATGCCTGTCACTCTCCAGCTCCTCAAAGGATCTTCCTTCT
>JAILBP010000219.1:0-14696 GCA_024680835.1 Lachnospiraceae bacterium
ATATGGCAAAAACCATGATAGCACTGGAGTAGCCTCCTATGATGAGTGTTGATAGCATTGAAAAGAAGCCCCCGACAAATGCTGCGCTCAATATGAGGTTTAGCAGACGGTGCTGGATATCCAGTTCATCGCTGAACAATAATTTTATGAGCCTTTTGATCATATTCATTCCTCTCCCAACAGACTATTGTATACCTCCCTGCGTGAGATGCCCCTGTCTTTTGCGACACAACGCATGGCCTCCTTGCGCTCCATGCCTGAATCCTCGTATCTTTTTACATGCTCTTCTATTGTAATATCATCAAATTCCTTATGCCTGTCACTCTCCAGCTCCTCAAAGGATCTTCCTTCTATTACAAGGACATATTCTCCCCTGGGAGTATTGTCTTTATAGTAATTTAGAACCTCGGAAAATGTCGTTTTTACATTTTCCTCATGTTTTTTGGTTAATTCACGACATACTGTAACAGAGCGGTCTCCGAGAGTCTCATAAAGATCATTCAGTGTTTTTACCAGATGGTGAGGTGCCTCATATATCACTATGGTTCTGGTTTCTGTCTTAAGATTCTCCAGTATTCTCTTACGCTCTCTCTTTTCGCCGGGGATAAATGCCTCAAACGCGAACCGCCTTGTGGACTGACCGGATAAAGTCAGTGCCGTTACGGCTGCGCAGGCACCGGGAACAGATGTGACCGGGATATTTTCCTCTATACACATTCTGACCAGGATCTCCCCGGGATCCGAGATGCCCGGTGTGCCGGCATCGGTTATCAGCGCGATATCCCTGCCGGATCTTAAGATATTCACCAGCTCCTCTGCCTTGTCATATTTATTGAACTCATGATAGCTTGTCATGGGAGTATGGATGTCAAAATGTGTCATCAGCTTCATGGAATTTCTGGTATCCTCGGCTGCTATGAGATCCACCTCACCTAAAATGCGCACCACACGGTATGTCATATCCTCCAGATTGCCTATCGGGGTGGCGCAGAGATAAAGCATTCCTGTCTTTTTTTCTGTATCCATTGTATAATTTATGTCCTTTTTGCAATTTAAGACAATATCAATATCCGTATATATCATAGATCATCCGGGTATATTTTCCCGGACTCTCATACACTATGACAGGCTCCTCCACAATGACCTCCCTGCCTGCGCCGAGGATTCCCTCTATCAACACCATATTGGGCTTTTTATCGACAAAGGGCTGCACAAATTTTATACGCTTGGGCTCTATCCTGTGCGCACACATGGTACACATGATCTCAGCCAGACGGTTGGGCCGGTGCACCATAAAAAATCTTCCCCCGGGCTTTAACAGACGGCTGCTTTCGCGCAGAACGTCATCCAGGGTACACAGTGCCTCATGTCTGGCTATATATTTTGCGGGATTCTCGTTTATGAGACCTTCTCCGCCTGCCATATAGGGTGGATTGACGGTCACTATATTAAAAGAAGAGGCACCAAATATTTCTGATGCCACCTTTATGTCCCCTGTTACAATATCTATCTTATCAGTCAGTCCGTTGCCCGCAACAGACCTCCTTGCCATATCGGCAGACTCCTCCTGTATTTCAAGACCGGTAAAATGCGCCCCCTCCGTCTTGGCCTCCATCAGTATCGGTATTATGCCTGTACCGGTACCGAGATCCAGGCATACGTCCTGTGGCCTTACCCTGACGAAGCCCGACAGCAGCACAGCATCCATACCAAAACAAAACCTCTTCGGATCCTGTATTATGCCGTAATCATTGCGCTCAAGCTCGTCAACTCTCTCGCCTTCCCTTAATTCAAAAGCATCAGGATTCATTTTCCCCGTCCCTGTGTCCGCCGCCGGAACCGCCCTTACGGTTTCCGTTGTAGTTTTTGTTGCGGTTCTTATAGTTTTTATTGTGGTAATTCTTACCCTGTTCCCTGTTTTTGTCTGCGAAATGATTTTTGTCTGTATTCCTGTCTTTATTTCTGTCACGGACAAAATCCTTTGCGTGTTCTGACTTAAAGCCTTCTTTTTTCTGTCCCTCGAAATCGTTGCCTCTCCTGCCGCCATCAGTGTATGTTTCTTCTCTGAGATCTGTGGTTGCATTATCCTTTCTGTAATCCTTGCGGCTGAATTTACGATATCTGTTGTCCTTGCCGTCACGACCGTCTCTGTAGTCACGGTTGTCCCTGTTTTCTCTGCCATCCCGGCTGTCTCTGTTTTCTCCGGGCTCGCGGTTTTTATGCTCTCTGCTGTCCGCATCACCTGCTGATGCTTTTGCGTCTTTTTTATCGTATTTGTTGTATCTGTCGTTTTTGTTTTTATTTCTGCGGTTATTTTTAGTATCCTCATCCCTGCCGTTATCCGGTGAGTCGGCGGATCTCTCCTCCAAAGCCTCGGCATCAAAGCCCTCTTCCTTTAACTGCTGTCTCTCCTCCTCGGACAGATCGCTCTCTTTCCGCTTTGACCTGAAGCTCAGCTCATCAACGGGATACTCCCGCATTTCCTTTTCGTCATCTACTTCCACCAGTACCTTGACTAACTGTCTCAGCACGGAAACAGAGGATACCTCACCCTTAAGACCGTCCGGTGTCGTGACATATGCCCCCACATTAGGCAATTTACTGTTAAGGTACTCGTAGGTTTCCTGCTCATTTTTGAGACAGCACATGAGTCTGCCGCAGGCTCCGGAAATTTTGGTAGGATTGAGTGAAAGGTTCTGTTCCTTTGCCATCTTTATGGAAACCGGCACAAATTCGTTCATATACATATTGCAGCAAAGGGGTCTGCCGCATATGCCCAGACCGCCCACCAGCTTGGTCTCGTCTCTCACACCTATCTGTCGGAGCTCTATCCTGGTGCGGAATATCCCCGCAAGATCCTTTATCAGCTCCCTGAAATCAACGCGGCCGTCCGCCGTAAAATAAAATACGATCTTTGAGCGGTCAAATAAATACTCCACATCCACCAGCTTCATCTCTAATCCGTGCAGTGCGATCTTCTCGCGGCAGATGCGGTATGCCTCTTTTTCCTTGTCCTTATTTTCGTGACAGATCCGCATGTCCTCATCCGTGGCAACACGCAAAACCTTATATAAGGGCAGCCTTACATGTCTGTCCTCCACCTCCTTTGGCGGCATTATGACCGTTCCAAAGCATGCTCCTCTGTCAGTATCCACTATTACATGTGATCCCACACCCATTTCAAGCGAATTTGGATCAAAATATGTTATCTTGCCTTCATTACGGAAAGTAACACCTACAACATTTACCATCTTGTCTTCTTAATCTCTCTTTCTATATTTCTGGTAACTGTTCTGAACAGTTAAAATTCTGTATTGCGAAGCCCTCTTTCAGACAGGTCAGGTTTCCTTCATGGCAAAGAACAGAAGATCCATCACGATCTCCAGATTCACATTAGCCCTGATCCTGGCTCTCGATTTCTCCACGGTCTCCAAAACATTCTGTATGCCCTGGAAGGTGATCTCCCCTGCCGCCCTTTTCAGCTCGTAATACCTGTCCTTTAATATAAGACTGTTCACGTCATTGGATGCTTTTATCATTAATACTTCATGATACCAAAGCATTATTATATCAAAATAATCATCAATTTCCAACTTATTATCTGATTTTGTGATATCCGCGGATCCGTCATCCGCTTCACCGCCCTTTTTTGCGGATCTTGATGTCCTTTCCACTATCCGTTTTGCTGTCTCTATCAGTTCATAGGAATCCTTATCCCTGATGCCCGACAGCATATCCAGGGTATTCCTCTGAAACTCCACAAACTCCGGAGAGTTGCCCAGCTTGATGGCCTTTCCCACGTTACCCTGGGCGTGGGCAACACAGATATCGCTCTGGTAATCCACAAGATGCTGCTGTTCCATGAGATATTTTTTTATCTTCGTACCTTCAACGGGACGCAGCTCGAGATTGACGCATCTCGACAGTATGGTGGGCAGCATCATCTCTCTGGATGAGCACAACAGCATCATGATGACATACTCCGGTGGCTCCTCAAGAGATTTCAGCAGTGCATTCTGGGCTTCAGAGCGCATCTTCTCCGCCTCGTTTATGATGAAGATCTTGTAGGGACTCTCATAAGGTTTGACAAATATATTGTCCTTGATCTGAGTCCTGATATCATCTATAGAGATTGCCGTCTTGCTCTTTTCTATAAAAAAGATGTCCGGATGGTTACCGCTTAGGATCTTCCTGCAGGATCTGCACTGCATACAGGGTTTTCCCTGATCCGACGGTGCCTCGCACAGCAATGCGGCTGCGAATGTTGTGGCAATTGTCTTTTTGCCGGACAATTTCGGACCCGTTATGATATATGCGTGAGACGGCTTTTTCTGCTGCACCGCATTTATCATATGTTCTTTTACTTTTTCATGTCCGCATATTTCATCAAACCTTAGCATGATCTCACCACCCTTTGATCAAAAAATGTTTCAGTTCACAGCCTAAATTCAATGCCCGGTGAAGCTGACCGCCTGTTAACACGACTGACCGAAACCCGGATATTGACCTGAATAAGTCACCGTTACGTCAATATATCTAACAGCATTCCCTCGATCTCGCCTATCTTGGCCAATATTGCAACGTGATTTTTTTCGTCCTCCAGCAGCTCCCCAGCCAGCTCGTCCAACGCCTGATCCACAAGCCGTATTATCCCATAGACCCTGTGCCTTCCTCTCCTGTCCAGAAAATTCTCTCTTGAAAACTTGTGGGAGCGGTTTACTATCTCATTCAAAAATTCCTTGATCATCCCGCGGTATTTTTTCATCTCGCGGATATCCATATGCTTGGCTATAAGGTTGCCCTGCACATTGATATCCTTTAGCATCCCTTCAACCTTCGCCTGCAGATCCGCATCTGCCAGTGCGCTGTTTAAGGTGAACTTAAAGGTATCATCCGCATTCTGTGTCTGATTTGTCTGATTTGCCTGCTGCACGCCGGGCAGGTCGCTAACTCTGATATCCATTTTTTGTCCTCCGGCTGTATCACTCAAACATACTCCGGTTCATGCCGACCTCTCAGGATCCGCTGCTTACATGTTCTTACGGTCTGCTATCCAGTCCTTAATATTCTTTACTGTCTCGTCAAGATCCAGGTTTTCAAAACGTTTTGTTATATGTGACGCCTCCAGCTTTTCCTCGGAAAAATCTTCCTCGTCACCCAAAAACCTGCGGCACATCTCCGCGTATTTCGGGTTTTTCTGACTTCTCTCACGGTTCAATGCCCTCATGAGCCGCTCCCCGTCGTCCACGAAAATGTAGACAGGTACCACGGCACCTTCCCCATAATATGAGACAAGCCCATTGTATGCCTCCAAAGTTCCTATCAGAATATAATCTTCTGAATCCGGCTTTATATGATCATCTGCTACAGTAAAATAATACCATATTCCGTACACCGTGTCATAGGATCTGAGTTCCGCTATCCTGCCGGAAGACTTGAGTTTCTCCAGCTGATCCTCGGTATAGAAAACATACTCTCTTCCGTCAACCTCGCCATCCCTCCTCGGTCTGGTGGTCCCCGGTACAATTGGCGTAAGCTTTAACCCTTCGTCGGACAACAGTTTCTTATATATAGTATCTTTTCCGGATGAGCTCTTGCCCATCAAACAAAATATAGCCATCTCCATTACCTGCCGTTACCGGCCAACATCTATAGAAAAACTACTGTTCACATACTTCAATGTACATCTGATCCTTAAGTCCGCGGACATCAAATCCGTCCTTTACATATCCCTTGATCAGCTCTATGATCTCCGCAGTCACTGATTCCCCCGGCGCCAAAACCGGAATTCCCGGAGGATACAGGAAAACAAAGACTCCGCTCACACGATCTGCCGCCTCATCCAGCAGCACCGCCTTCTTTTGTGCCCTGAACGCACTGCCCGCGGGGCATACCGTCACCGGCTCAGGATATGGAGCTGTAAGCCCCCCGGTAGAAAGCTTTTCATTGATCAGCCCCCCGGTGACAGGTTCTTCAGTGATCTCCCTTCCGGTGGCAGGCTTTCCACTGATCGATTTTCCGTCAGCCAGCTCTCCGTCGATTTCCAGTATCGCACCGGCAAGCCTTTCAAATCCCTCATCAGTATCCATCAGACTGCTCAGTGCGGTGACATAAAATGATGCCTCCATCTCCAGCCTGAGATGGTACCTGTCCCCAAGTATCCTGTACAGATCATGACCTGTCAGACCCGTATTACCCGTTCCTATCAGTATCTTCGAAATATCACGCTTACTGTTGTCATATTCATGCCGGTAAACTCTGAGAGCCCTGAGCTTATCCACTCTTCGGTAAAAAAGGTCAAGCCGGTTTGCAAATCGGTCAAAATATTCTTTTCCCCGGGAGTCTAGAAAATTCAGGCAGGAAGAGATTCCGCTCATCAATATGTAGGACGGCGAGCTGCTCTCAAATATCGTCAGATACCTTCCGATATCCAGCTCCTGCGCCCGCGGGCTTAATATGTGCAGAACCGAGGTCTGAGTAGGAGCGGGAAGAGTTTTGTGAAGACTCTGTATCACAATGTCCGCTCCCTGCCTCACGGCACTCTCCGGAAAAATATCATGCATTCCGAAGTGGGCTCCGTGAGCCTCATCCACTATGAGAAGACCATCCCTCTCATGTATAAGCTCTGCCAGGGCAGCTATATCCGAGGTGATTCCGTCATAGGTTGGGGATGTAACGAAAAGACACGGCTTTAATGTCTTTTTTTCGGATTCCCGACAAAAATCATGTCTTTTTTTCAACAAAGTATCAACATCTTGTGGATAAATACCTTCGTAAAATCCATATCGTGATGTACCGGAGAAAACATATTCCGGCTCAGCGTCCTTTAGTATAACCGCATTGTATGCCGACTTGTGGGATCCCCTGTCCAGTATGAGGTAATACTCACCGGTGTCCATTACAGCTGTTATGGCAGACAATATGCCGCAGCTGCTGCCATTCACAAGATAAAAACTCTCCATCGCACCGAAAAGCTTAGCGCACTGTGCCTGGAGCTCTCTCAGTATCCCCCGGGGATGATGCAGATCGTCAAAAGGCTCTATCTCCGTTATATCCACATCATAGGCATTAAAGCCGGGATCAAATCTTCTCTTGTGTCCGGGCATATGGAACGGATAGTAATCACTCTTCGAATAATCCTGCAGCTCTCTACCTAAATCGATCATCAGTCCATATATCTCCCAAGCCCGCCGATCCAGTCGCAGAGGTAAAATCCGTCCTCACACATTGCCGACCACAAAGGCGAAATAAAGTCCCATATCCTGCCGTAAACCTCTTCCCAGGCGGGCGCATCGGTCTTCCCGGAGATCAGGGTATAATGCTCCCATTTTTTTCTCATATATACATCCGTCTCACACAGCCTGAACATATCAAGCCGCTTTTTCTCTATGGAGATATTCCTCTCGGAAAAGATCCGCCTGAGATCAGCTGTCGCTCTCCGTCCTCTTATATCGCTCCTGCCCAGAATGTCATAGCAGCTGGCATAGGAATTCATGTTGTCAGGCAAAAACAGCCTTGTCATGACAGACACTATACTCTCACATAAAAACTGTTCCTCTACCTGTAAAAAGACAGATTCTGATGTCATTTTATTCATATTCTGTCTCCAAGCCTTGTCTGCACCTTACTCTTGACCTGTCTTCTCACGGCACATTCCATAAGCTCCATCATATCAGTGTGTTTATCACTGTGATAGTTATCAACAAATTTATCCACTATTTTATCAACAGTGCTCCTGTCGAACTTCTTTTCATATTTCAATACTTCACATAGAAGACGCTCTCTCGTGTATATATTCATCTCACCGCCGCCAAAGGCTGTACTTGTGATCCCGTAATCCAGAGCGCTCTTCTCAACATAATATGGTACCACCCTGGGAGCTTCAAGCTTAAACCTTGATCTGGAGACATTTTTGTCTATGGCGATATAATATTCCGATGGTCGTTCCCGAATAAAGCCGTACACATACAGTGCGGATGCCATGGTCAATATACCCTCCGGAAACAGTATCCGTATCCTCTCGTCATCACTTTTTCCGTCTCTGTACAGCGCATAGCAGCCGTTTTTAATTTTTTTAAGGAAGCATTCCTCCAGAAGCCTCTGTACTCTCCTGTAGTCGTAGCCCGCTTTTTCCAGATCCGCGGTTCTGACTATGCCACCCTTATCTATTATCAGCTTTTCCAGAAAAGCCTTATCGGTCAAAAATCTATCCATAACACCACGATCATCCCGGTTACAATTCACAATCACTTTAAATTCGTTCTGCAAAAAATATAAAAAAACTATTGAATTATCATTTTCATTGTCTTATACTCATAAAAGGTCAAATATATAATGTCCTTATCCTTGAGAAAAGACATCCTAATATATCAGGATCAGGACAGGACCCACGGATCATTCTATGCCGGATACTATCGGCATCAACCATTTATCGAAAGAGGAACCCAATATGGATTTTCCAGAGTCAGCCATCGGAGTTAAAAACCCGTCCAGAAAAGAATGTGAAAAGATCATCCGCAGAATACTGATCACGGAGATCCTTGAAAACGGTAAAAACAAGCATTTCAGGATGGCTACTGATTTTACCAAATATTTTGAGTCCCTGTATCCGGCATCCGAGAGTCTTACCAAACAGATCCAGAGAGCCGTAAAATCCATGGACATGCCCAAGGATGAGGACGGTTTTTTCATAGTAGACCGTACCGTCAAGCAGGTCGAGAAAGAGAAAAACTTAAAGACCATACTGTCGGAAGCCGGAACCGAGGTCACCGACTTAAGTTCACATACCCCCATACTCATAAAGACAGATCTTTACAACAGGACATATCTGATGCATCTCATATCCGAGGTCGCTTCACTAAACGAGAAGATCGATGCCATGACTGAATGCTCCTCCGGTGTCATCCTGTACACCACCGAAAAAGACAAAGTATTATCAATCTTGGACAGACTGCTAAATGATTGATCACAAGACGGATCAGAAATGAAGATCCGTCTTTTTATTCTTTTTGGAATGCTTTCCTTCCGTATCATCTATAAAGATCGCACCCTTCATGGCACGCTTTCTGGCTTTTTTCTCAGCTCTCATACGCCTGAAAACATAGGATTTTCCGGCAATTGCCTTACCCACCAGTATCAATATCAGGATCAGGGCCACAGCTATGATGAGCTTTATAAGTAACGCCGGAGTGAGTGAGATCTTGATCTGCTTCGGAAAAAGATTTCTGAATGACCATTTCTCATCCACCTTATCAGCCGGTTTGTCCGGCTCCGCAGTCTGCTCCTCCTCCACAACCTTAGTCTTTTCCTGCTCTTTTGTATTGCGGGTCAGTGTGTTTACCGCCTCATCTCCGCTGACTATCACATGTCCCTCAAAAAAATCCGTGGATGCGTCTGCCCCGGTCGGAACAACATCGGCACGTCCTACCTCGCGTCCCGCATACATGAACACAAAGCTCGCCAGCGTCTTATCTTCACCCGATGAGTACTCGATTTTTTGCTTTGCATCGGAAAATTCCGCATCTGCCGGCAATATCACCTTGGCATCCGTATCAATGAGTGCGAACTTTTCCGACATATCATAAAAATACGGCCTCTCGAAGCTCACATCTTCGCTGTCCGTAAGAAGGTTTTCGGAAATGTTGTAGGTCTTGAAATTCTCAAAGCAATAATCGAAAAGGCTGATGGTATCCGTGTAGTGATAAGGCGTCTCTGCGCTCATGACCACGCAGACCAGCGTCATGTCGTCCTTTTGGGCATAGGTCACCAGAGTATTACCGGCTGCTATGGTGTATCCGGTCTTTCCGCCCTTGCAATAGTCATAGAGATAATCCCTGACTCCCTTATACGGATACAGCATCTTGTGATGATTGGCAAGATACGTGGGCTCGTCATGCTTGTTGGTCACCGGTATAGTATATGTACCCGTCCCGCATATCGTGCGGAAAGTCTCATCATGAAAAGCTGCGCTTGCGATCAGAGCCATATCATGGGCTGTTGTGTAATGCTCCTCATCCGGCAGACCGTTGGGGTTATTAAAATGTGTATGGGTACAGCCCAGTGACTCTGCCTTTTCATTCATCATCACCGTAAATTCCGGCATTGAGCCTGCCACATGCTCGCCTATGGCCCATGCACATTCGTTGGCGGATGCCAGCATCATGCCGTAGAGACACTGCTCCATGGTCATCTTCTCATCCACATCCCTGGAAATATGGCTCGTATCCCCCTCGTTACCGTACACCGCCTCCGGCGAAAATGTAACTACCTCATCCAGAGAGCAGCCTTCGATTGCCAGCATTGCCGTCATTATCTTGGTGATGGACGCCGGATAATGCACCTCATCCATATTTTTATCAAAAAGTATGGTACCCGTGTCCACATCCATAACACACACTGATGACGAACCTACAGTAATGCCCTCCGGCCATTTGGCCTTTGCCGATACCGTAAAGACCGGCACCACTGCCATAAGCAATATGATCAGAAAGGATGTAATGATCCTGCAATATTTTTTCAATTTCATACCTCTTAACAAATTATATATATTATGGTAACTGCTCGCTAAGCAGAAGCTATTATACCACATCCGACGTCACTAAATTCGGTCGGCACTTCGTTTGACCTCATTAAGTGATCCTGTATGGGTAAATCTAAACTCAAACTTCGCCGTTGGCTCGTTTTCGTTAAGATTATACCACATTTTACAACCTATAGCCATCACCGTTCGCGCAATTCCTTTATAAAAAAACGATCCATGGTGCTGTGGACAACACTGTCGGGTCTTTCTATCCGCAGATAGCCTCTCCTTTCATAGACATGAATGGCAGTTTTCAATACATGGTGCGTTTCCAGATATATCCTGCGATATCCCTTCTCTGCCGCCCTTTCCTCGATAAAATCCAGCATCCCGTATCCGAGACCGCGTCCCTTTACGCTGTCCTTAAGATACAGCTTCTGCAGCTCGCAGCATTTATCGAAAAAGGCACACTCACCAAACCCCACGCCGCCTATGACCTCGCCCTCATCCGTCAGCACATAATACGCTCTCTCAGGATGCTCGTAATATTCGCTCAGATGATCCAGCGCCTCGTCATAATATGCAGTTCCCTGTATATTCAGACCATAAGCCTCCAGATTCCTGCGGATGATATGAGCGACAGCAGCGTCATATTCAGGACTTATCAGCTTGTATTCCATACTAAACTCCGGTTATGCCAACAAATTTATACTGCTTTGCAATTTCAATTACCGGTATATCATGGTCACCATAAGAGCCTTATCTGATATACTAACGAAATGAATTACCGTTTTTTCCTTTGAACATACACTCAAATTTCATTCGTTAGTCGGGTGTACCGATCATTGAGATCATTAAGCAGTATAAAGTATACAAATACTTTTAAAAACTGTCAATCGACTATGGAAGATGAGTTCATACCCTGCCCGCCCGCGAACCGCCGGTCAGCTTTAGCTGACATATAAAAAAACAGCTGCGGGAATTTTATGTAATTCCCGCAGCCGCTGTTTTTACTTACTGTTAGGACAATAATGACCCTTTCCCGGCTGTAAACAGTATCATTTTATACATTACATGGACGGACCCGCAGGCAGTGCCTTAAGCTTTGGAGCTGCCGGAGCTCCCACCAGCTGCATGGTTGACTTTGTTTTTAACTCGCTGGAATCAACATCCCTGACCTTCACATCACCGGACTTCAGGATCTCTATATTACCCTTTTTTGCCTCCAGTATCTTTGCTGTCTTAAGACCGGTCATGATAAGATATACCATATCCTTTTCATTTGTCTTTGTAACCTTTGGCATCGGATGCTCATTTGGATTCTTACCATCAACATTTTTCACGGCATATTCAACAAATCCCTTTATGTTGAGCTGATCTATGACAGACTGTACATTTTTGAGATTGCAGCGGATATTGAAGGTTTCTTCAAAAGCCTCCACAGCCTTCTCTTTTCTTTTAATATACTCATCACAACATACCTCATAAAATTTTTTCTTTGCGATCTGGTTTTCGTTCTTTTTACCGGTCGGGTCGATCCATTTTTTAGCGTAATCCTTTGCATACTCAGCTGTTTCCTTTACATATTTCGGATCTACTGACATAAATATCTCTGATGCATACAGACCGCTTACACTCTTTTCTTTCTCATCAAAATCTTCCTTATATTTTGCCCGCTGGCTTGCTATATCCAATATGGAAGTTACGGATCCCTCAGCTAAGGTATCTACATCTGATCTCATAATGAATTCAGACATACCTTCATCTTTAAGCCTGAAATTGATCTCATTTTTCTGCCTTAATTCACTCTTTTTCATCAGCTCCGCGGCGGTTTTATTTGCATTACTTATGACCTTATCCACAAGCTTCAGCATTTCGTCTTTATTTTCAATGGCCTGCTGCTTTTTAGCCATATCACCCGCACGTTTATTAAATTCCTTTTCGGCATTTACCGTCAGTTTCTTTAAGCGCTCGATCTCAGGCTCTAAATTCCTGACCGCTTCTTGATATTCCTTTTTGGCAGCCTCAACCTCTGCCTTCAGCTGTTTCTCGGTATCCTCTAAAAGCTCCTTTCTCTGCTTCTTTATGTCATTCTCCTTTAATCCCTTTACATCAGGCAAATTCTTGACACGCTCTTCAGTTTCCAGGCGATGCTTTTCGGCAGCGTCATCAAATTTAAGGGTCAGCTTCCGCTTCTTGTCCGCGATCTTACTGATTTCTTCCTCCAGACTTGCGATGGTTGCATCCTGGTCATTTTTTCGATTAATAGCGTCGTTTCTGGCTTCAACAGCGCGGGTATATTCCCCTGAATGGCTTCCTCCCAGCCGTACCCACAATCTGCGGAAGAAATTGCTTTCCACCGGCTCAGCAGGAACAGTCACGGGATTACTCCTTTCATTATCCAGAACCTGCTTATATTGATTGGTACTATTATCGAAATCATCAAACTGCGGTTGGTAAACCTTATCGCCCTGCTCATTTACCCATTTATAATGCTCATTCCACTCATTCTCCTCCAATTCCTTTTTTCTGGCTTCATCGGTAGGATATTTTTCATTAAAGGACTTTTCCCATTCCGAAAACTTCTTTTCATTTTCAGCCATGGAATCGGTCAGTTTTTTCTGAGCATTCTCATATTTCGTCCTGTCACGCTCAATTGCCTTGCTGTAGTTCTCTATATCCTTGCTCCATTTTTCCTTGTTATCCTCATATTTCTCCTGATAATTCAGGTGAGCATTATATTCTACAGTCAGCGTCTGCTCCGTAGCTTTACCTGTTGATGCCTCATAAGCCTTTACGAAATCCTTTCCGGCAATAGCTGCCGGTGAATGCCCCGGCACAGTGATATATACCCTTAAGGGCTCCCTGCCGTCTGTGGTTCCGGGATTTATATCACCGAAAGTCTCGTCCATTCCCTTTATTGGGCTGTCAGGAGTCTTTGAAAAGAACAGTGCCATGTGTATAGCCATCATGGTTCCGAGTTCCTTCGGAGAAATACCATCGTCCTTCAGCAGGGCATCCATGGAATCATTGGCAAAAAATTTTTCAGCGTAATTGGAGATGGTGCCGTCATTTTCAATGATATAAGTATGTTTGGCGACGCGCAGAACCTCCTCTACAGTAGGATCATCACCGGTGCTGTTAAAACTCAGCTTTCCATCCTTGATGGTTTTCATAAAAACATTACTGTAGAGTTTTTTATCAGTGTCCCTGCTACTCAAAAACGTTTTTACATTTTTTGCCTTTTCCGGGGAGTTGGCACCTGACGAAAAGACCCCTAAAAGCTCAGAAAGACCATCGACTACTATGCTGTAATCCCTGTTTAGCTTGTTAGGCGAATAAAAGGATTCCGGCGGATCAAGGCTTGTCACTGCTACATTCTTCTTTTCTATTTTCGGTTTTAAGTATTCCGGCAGTTTTTCCTGCTGATTATTCGGCTCTGCTTTTTCCGGCTGTTTATTCTCCTGCTGCTCATCCTTTGGCATTGTAGATTCCTCCTCAGTAGTTTGTAATTGGTGTGCAATTTCCTGTCGTCATTTATTTTGTTTAATGATTTCAATTACCGATACACACAGCTAACTGAATTTAAGCATGTGTTCATAAGAAATAACGACCGATAATTTCATTCGTCAATATATATACTGCAAAAAACATAAAAAGGTTGCAGATGAGAAAATTTCGTCAAATCATGTTCAGTGTATCACAAAACACACGAAAATGCCACAAAAAACAGCAAAAATAAGCCCAGAACATTTATCCATGAGACAGACGAGAAGGCTTTCACTGATTACATCCAAAACGAAGGTACTCTGCAGGATCATATCCTGCAGTTCTCCACGGAAGAAGGCCGCCGCAAAACAGTAAACGGCGCAGTCTTTAACGATTTTCACAAATATCTGTTTGATAATGACTTCTGGCCGTACAACATGCAGAACGATACGCTGTTTATGCTGCTGTACGACTGCGGCGGCAGGGACAAATACATCGACGCCGGTCTGGATGACATATTCAGAAGGCTGAGCGACAACCCTCCAAAGGGGCGCGTTGCGCAAAATGAATTTCTGGACACTGTTCTGAATAACCTTCAGAGATTCGCGCCCTTTGATGAAGGTGTGAGAAAGCTCTGTGACTTTGTGGAATTTGCCATAGAGACCAACACCCGCGAGATCCAAAAGGA
>JAILBP010000220.1:0-3708 GCA_024680835.1 Lachnospiraceae bacterium
GGTAAAGTGCCCGTTTCTGGATGAAAACACAGGATGTATCCTGCCCGGTGAGGACAAGCCCTTTGATTGCAGTATCTGGCCCTTGAGATATATGGAGAAGCCGGATGGCAAAAGATGTGTCGCCCTGACCCCGACCTGCCCGGAGATAAATAAGGTTCCGGTGGAGAGGCTGAAGGAGCTGGCAGAGGAAGGTCTGGGCGAAAAGATCGCTGAATACGCCGAAACGCATCCATACATGATCAAGGGATACAGGGATGGATTTGAGATCCTGTGGAGTAATGAATGAAATAACAAAACAAGAAATATGGCAAATCTAAAGTCAGACTTTAGATTTGCCATATTTTAATTGAATCATATATTGATATAAATGTATTCACCCGCGACAGAGATGCGTAAAGGCGCTTTTATCAGTGTCCCGACCGGGGTTGCACCGGACAGATAGTAGTATAGCTCTTCTTTACTCATGCTGATGATCTTTTCGTATTCGTTCTGTTCTGTCGCACTCAGTTTTCCGCTTTCCTTTGCTGCCTCAAGCTGTGCCATAAACACCTGATAGAATGAGTCATAATCCTCGGAATCCTTATAGGCTGATATGCGGTCGGTAAACACGATCTCCTGTTTTCCGGCTTTGAGATCCAGAGCCGTATCTTCAAACTGTGTTTTCTCCCAGTCAGTTCCGGTAAACCACTCCACCTGTGCATCACCGGTCACATCATTTTTGACATCCACCGTGAGTACCAGGTTGCCGTCCTGCTCTGAAACCTCCGCATCACCAAAGTAACGGATGTATTTGTATTCAATGGGTTTGGTTTCCAGAATTATCCCCACATCCGCCCTGACGGAATACTTTCCGTCAAAGTTTGCCGGTGGAGTGGGGGATATCACTTTTGTCTTTCCGGCGGCTATGACATTGGAGTTTTCGATATCAGGAATATCGATATTCCCTGCGGGCTTGCCGTCTTTGATCCAGCACAGCTCGTTTAATCTGAGAGAAGCAGTGCCGTCGTTGATGATGGTGACTGAACCTTCATCCTGCTGTATCCTGGCGCTGACCCTGTCACCGCGGATGTAAAATCCTCCGTATACTTTTCTTTTACCCTTGCCGAGGACGATGCGGTATTCCCCGGGTGTGCGGGTGATGCCGGAAATGTCAAAGGTGAGTGTTACATCACGGTAAGCGGGACATTTCACATTTTTGATCTTTTTGTTTTTGGAGACCTTTACCCACTTATCTCCGTTAAAGTATTCAATATGATAGCGATTGCCGGTGGAAACCTTTTTTGCGGTGTTATTCCAGAAAAAGCACTTGATCTTCTTTTCATCAGTATAACCACGCATGTTTCCGGGCAGATAGTACCTTCTGGAATACATTCTGTATTTGTCGATGCTCTGATTCGGCGTCATTTTGCCGTTTTCCAGACTCCAGATGACGGTTCCCCATTCTGTCATCTGCAGATGGATACATTCCTCATGCCTGCCGGCCATATAAAAATCAAAGCGTGTGCTGCGCGGTGTCATGTCATTGGACATGCAGCGAACTTCATAGCGCGCCCCTTTTTTGTCCTCGTCCTGCGAATCCTGTTTGATAGCATATTCCGGGTTTCCGTCGCCGTTGTAGTCATCCCAGATCAGGTCAAAGGAGCTGTCATACTGTTCCGAACATGCACCTGTAGTATCTTTGTAGTCGATGGGTGAAGAATAAGTATCTGTTTTCGTATCGCTGAAATAATTGTCGTACACGCCGTAGGATTTGCCGCCCTGCTTCCAGGTTATGCCATCCCGCGGGCAGATCTCAACATATCCGATCCGTCCGTCAGCCAGCATGATGGGGGAAGCTGCGGCAGCGCCTTCACTCCGTGAATACGGAATTTTCTTCATCAGATTTTTAAGATTGGCGGTGTCATCATAGAATTCCCAAAATGTAGGATAGTCACCGGTACCTTCGGCGATACCGTTCAGATCCGATGTGAGATCCGCCTGGAAAGCATCGTCATAGTCAACAACATCACAGCGGCCGTTCTCATAGTGGCACCTGACATAGACCATTGGCCCGTTGTAATAGTGGTAAAATGTGTCATAGCCGTCCTCACTGTAAAATGCCGAATCATCATCCTTTATGTCTGTAGAAAAATAAACCGATGCACAGAATTCTGTTCCGTATCCCACAAAGCCCATGGCCTCTATGACGGTGTATTGGGGAGTATATTTTTTAAGTTTGTATCTGCCCTTTTCATTTTTCAGTGTGTCAAGCCATGCATAGACAAGTTTTTCTGCCATAATAACATAATCCATTTCGTCTTTGGGCTCATTACATTTCACCGATTGGTTGAGAAGACCGTTTATTACATCATCTTTATCCGCGCTTGCCGGCGCATACTGATCCAGCCTCTTGTCATACGGATAGTAGCTATTCCCGATCCGAAGAGCGTTGCTCCCGTCGATGTTGACCTTGCGGATCAGGATGTAGCCGGTTTCTGTTTCGGCGGAGATCGAAAACGAAGTCTGTATTTCCTGCGTCTTAACGGGATACAGCTGACCGCCTGCCATAATCTCGTTGAGGAGAGCTGAAAGTTTTGCGCTGTCTTCGACGTCTATGAAAACCGTCTTGTCGTTGAACAGAGGCGCAGTATTGCCGGCTGTACCAGCGGCATTACCCGCGGCGCTTGTTTTTACGATAGCATTTACCTCGTCTTCCGTATCTTTCGATTCTATGGTTTTTGTCATGCTATCGGATTTTTCTACGGCGTCATTCTGCGTAGTTTCTTCCGGGTTGGCGGTAACTTTCAAATCTTCGGTTTCCACCGCTTCTGTGCCTGCAGCTTCTGAAGTTGTATTATCATCAGGATAGCCCGCAGCCGCTGAAATTTCATTATCATCAGGATAACCCGCTGTCTGCGGTGCAGCACTGCAGGCGCATAAGAGCGTGCACAAAGGAATGATGATGACCCTGTTTATGGAACGTTTTTTCTTTGAGGAAAACATACGCATACCTCCGACATTTAATTGCTAATTTCCCTGACTATTGAACGAAATCCGAACAATAATTCGTGAATCACATTTTGACCCTTGAGTCATAGTATAACATCATACAGATAATTTGAAAAGCACCTTTGCGGTCGGGGGGATTCGCTGAAAAGCACCTGAAAAACAAGCTGATTCCTGTGATCGCCTCAGAACTGGAGACCGACGAAGCCGAGATCACCCGGATATATATCGTAGCCGAGAAACATTTCCGGAAGGTTACTTTTGGATAGGACAATAGTAATATCACCTTGAAAAAAGAAAGGATGCATATTATGATGCACTTGAAGCTTCGTCAGCAGCTTGGCATGAGGAGGAAGATGATCCGGCTATCTTTGTTAAATACATGCTAGGCGTGATACTGAAACCGTATTTTGAATATGCAGAAATAATAATCGGGACGGTGGGGTGCTCTGTGGCGATATAGCTGGAGTAAAAGATAATAACTTTCAGGTTAGTGAAATAAACAAATCGGTGTTTATTGAGGAGGCGAAATGAAAGAACTGATCATTCCATCAAAACTGAACGAGGGAGATTCACAGCCGACAAGGTTGCTGAGTTTGATGCGATCGCATTCGGATGCCCGGCAATGGGTGCCGAGGTGCTGGAGGAGTCTGAGTTCGACCCGATGTTCACTTCTGTGGAAGGATCGCTCTCAGGCAAAAAGATCGCTCTCTTTGGTTCATA
>JAILBP010000242.1:0-3014 GCA_024680835.1 Lachnospiraceae bacterium
AGCAAGCTGGCAGAATTGCCTTGACGGGCTCTACTGCCGCTATCGCGGCTGCCTGTATCATGTATGTAAAGTGACTGATTCCAGTCAATATCATACAGACAGTCATATTTGCCAGCAAGCTGGCATATGCCTGTCTGTATGATATTGGCTGTGAATAGTGACAGAAGCCTGCAAAAAAAGTTCTTGACACATAAAACTGAAGGTGATATTCTGAAATGCTACAGCAAAATGTGAACACCTTTTTAATCTTTTAAAAGGAGGAAAAAGAGATGACGAAAATGACAAGTGCATATGCTAATAAGGTATTGAGAAAGCTGGCGGAGGATAAGGAGTACTGGCTGAACAGGGAACACGAGGGTTACCTCTATGTGGCAGCTCTCGATGAAGAGCCGGTAATACCGGAGTATGACTACAATGAGGTTGCGGAGAACATTGCGAAGATCGACGAGAAAGTGGTGAAGATCAAGCACGCCATCAATGTTTCCAACAGCACCAATACGGTGGCTGTGGGAGAGACTGAAATGACTGTCGACACCATCTTAGTGAAGATGGCGCAGCTCAACAGGCGTAAGGCTACTCTGGATAACATGCGCAAGCAGCAGCCGAAATCCAGGATCAATTCAGGTTTCTACAGCTCCAGAAAGACAGCTCCGGAGTACCAGTACGTTAATTACGATATAGACCTTATCAAGCGCGAGTACGAGAGAATAGACGCGGAGATATCCGCAATGCAGATCGCACTGGACAGATACAATCAGACCGTGGAGTTTGATGTGGATATCTGATCAGGTGGTGTTGCTGTTCACAGCAGTTGCTGACACAGTAACGAATCAGTTACATCAGATTTGAAATCAATAATCCGTGCAGAGAGTTACAGTCAGGATGTTATCCTTGGAACCGTAGGGGCGGTTGTGAATGTTCATGGTTTGAGTTCCCCGGTTATTTTGTTATTTAATATTGAGTAATTGTTTATGGTTCAGGGGAGGACGATTGTTCGGTTTAGAAAATTCTCTGCAAAAAACTTGCCGGTAACGGCATGGGGCATGGAAGTTCGGTTTCATATGCCCCTTTTTTGTTATTCACAGTCTAATGGGTAGGTGAGGCATGATCACATGTATGTGGTTGTGCCGGAATACACATTAAAACAGCTGTGAATAGTAATCCTTTTTCCATTTTAATACCTTGTGATTTTGACGGATTTGGTATATAGTGAAAAGCGTAGCCGGCTTGTGAGAGATGGGGATCATAAGTACAGGAAAAGTTGAAAGATAAGGGCTCGGTGCCGAGGAGTGCCTTATGACCGGAGGAGTAAGTTATGCAATATCGCAGGGACAAATACGGAACCGAGCTTTCGGTTCTGGGCTTCGGCTGTATGCGTTTCACCAAAAAGGGTGGAGACATAGACGTAGACAAGGCCGAACAGGAGATAATGGCAGCCTTTAACGCGGGGGTCAATTACTACGACACTGCTTATATTTATCCGGGCAGCGAAGCGGCTTTGGGCACCATAGTGGAACGCAATAATATCCGTGATAAGATCAGGATAGCTACAAAGCTGCCACAGTACATGATCAGCAACAGGGCTGCCATTGACAAATATTTTGATGAGGAATTAAACCGTCTCAGGACGACCTATGTGGACTATTATCTGATGCATCATCTCACCGATGTTGCGCAGTGGGAAAAGCTTAAGAGTTTAGGCATTGAGCAGTGGATCGATGACAAGAAAAAGAGCGGGCAGATACATAATATCGGTTTTTCTTATCACGGCAATACCGAGAACTTTCTCAAGATATTAAACGACTATGACTGGGATTTCTGCCAGATCCAGTACAATTACCTGGATGAGACGACTCAGGCGGGAGTTGCCGGTCTTAAGGCTGCTGCCGAAAAGGGCATCCCTGTGATCATCATGGAGCCCCTGCGCGGAGGAAAGCTGGTGAACATGCTGCCGGAGGGCGCCCGTAAGGAGATAGCGGACAATAAGCGGGGCTGGAGCGCTCCGGAGTGGGCCTTCAGATGGCTCTTTGACCAGCCGGAGGTTACAGTTGTGCTGTCTGGCATGAATTCCGTGGAGATGGTGGAACAGAACGTGAAAACAGCGTCGGATCACACGCCACACAGTTTTACCGAAGAGGACTATGCCCTTATAGACAGGCTCAAAAAACACATAACAGAAAAAGAGAAGGTGGGATGCACCGGGTGCAGGTATTGCATGCCATGTCCCAAGGGTGTGGATATACCGGGTATTTTCAGATGCTATAACACTATGTACTCGGAGTCCAAAAAGGACGGACGTTTCCAGTTCGCGCAGACCGTTGGTCTCACCAGGGAGCCGGCCTTTGCGACACAGTGCGTTGAGTGCGGCAAGTGTGAAAAACACTGTCCCCAGAGCCTTGAGATCAGAAAGCTTCTCAAGGAGGCGGACAGGGCGTTGAGACCGTTACCATATAAGATAGGCATAAATGCCGTCAGGGCATTCATGTTCAGGAAGACCAAAAAGGGGTAACATCACATTACATCATAAACAAGGAGGCAAAAATGAACATTTCGGACGCAGTAAGATATGTGGGGGTCAATGACTATGATCTGGATCTTTTCGAGAGCCAGTATATGCTGGAGAAGGGTATGGCTTACAATTCATACCTGATCCTGGACGACAAGGTGGCTCTGATGGATTCGGTGGATAAGAGAGGTACTGAGGAGTGGCTCTCAAATGTCGAGAGGGAGTTATCCGGCAGAAAGATCGATTATATAGTGATATCTCATATGGAGCCTGATCACAGCGGATCCCTGGCTGATATTCTGGACAGGTTCCCGGAGGCAACGGTGGTGGGAAATGCCAAGACCTTTGCTTTCATGGGACAGTTTTCAGACAGGGAGTTTACCAATCAAAAGCTGGAGGTAAAAGAGGGGGATGAGCTGAGCCTTGGTTTGCACACCCTGAAGTTTATCATGGCGCCCATGGTGCACTGGCCTGAAGTCATGATGACCTATGAGAGCAGCGAGAAGCT
>JAILBP010000256.1:0-3584 GCA_024680835.1 Lachnospiraceae bacterium
AATAGAGCATATGGGCAAAGCGCCTTTCAATACTGTGCTGATACACGGTCTTGTGCGTGACGATCAGGGCAGGAAGATGAGCAAATCTTTGGGCAACGGTATCGATCCGCTGGATATCATCGATCAGTACGGCGCGGATGCACTGCGTATGACCCTTGTGACCGGCAACGCACCGGGCAACGACATGAGATTCTACATGTCCAGAGTCGAGGCCAGCAGAAACTTTGCCAATAAGGTATGGAATGCATCCCGTTTCATCATGATGAACATGGACGGCGTTACCGTGAGAGAGCCGGCTCTTTCCGAGCTTCATGCTTCGGACAGATGGATCCTGTCCCGCATTAACAGTGTCGCCCGGGATATGACGGAAAACCTGGACAAATATGAGTTGGGTATAGCGCTTTCAAAGGTTTATGATTTTATATGGGACGAGTTCTGTGACTGGTACATAGAGATGGCAAAGGTCAGAACCTGGAAAAAAGACGAAGATCCGGAGTCTGCAAATGCAGCTCTGTGGACCTTGAAGACTGTTCTGAACGAAGCCTTAAAGCTTCTGCATCCCTATATGCCTTTCATCACAGAGGAGATTTATTGCACCCTCAATGAGGACAAGGACACCATCATGCTGGAAGAGTGGCCTGTCTACAAGGAAGAGTGGGCGTTTGCCGGTGATGAGAAGAGCGTGGATCTCATCAAAGAGATGGTTACCGGTGTCAGAAATGTCCGCACACAGATGGATGTTCCGCCCTCACGCAAAGCAAAGCTCATCATCGTATCTGACAGCGCAGATGTCAGAAAGACATTTGAAGATAACGGTGAAATTTACGTGAATCTCGCTTATACAAGCGGATTCGAGGTGAGATCAGACAAATCCGATGTTCCGGAGGACGCAGTATCAGTGGTTATCCCCGGCGCGGTTGTATATATCCCGCTGAGTGAACTGGTGGATATCGCAAAAGAAAAAGAGCGGCTGATAAAAGAAAAAGAGCGCCTTACCAGGGAACTTGAGAGATCGGAGAAGATGCTTTCAAACGAGAAGTTTATCAGCAAAGCACCTGCGGAAAAAGTTCAGGAAGAGAAAGAAAAGCAGGAGAAATACAAGAGCCTTATGGCTGATGTTGAAGAGAGACTTAACAGTCTTGTTTAAGTGTTAGAGGCAGATCACGGCTGTTTTTATGGAGGATTTTATATGTATTCCGGTCCGACGCCATATGTATCAATTTCAGATGATAAGATGACAGCTACCATGCTTGCCAAAAGTCCGGCCCCGGGGGAGTTTCTGACCGTTGATTACTTGAAGGACGTGCTGACATTAAACGGTGTCAAGATAGGATTTGATATGGACATGATCGAATCCATAGCGGGGGGGAAGCATTTCGGTGAGCCGGTAGTGGTTGCGAAAGGCGGTATCGCTCATAATGGTACGGATGGTTACTATGAGTACTTTTTTGAGAGAGAGCTGTCACAGAAGCCTCTGATCAGTGAGGATGGCACTGCCGACTACAAAAACATCAAGATGGTGGAGACTGTGGAGGAGGGGCAGGTAATAGCAACTTATCACCCGGCCACAAAGGGATCCAATGGATTTGATCTCTCTGCAAAATTCATACTGGCTTCTGCAGGTAAGGACTTGCCGCCGTTGAGAGGCATCGGTATCGAGAGCGTAAAAAATGATGACGGTACCGTGGACTATATTGCGAAGATCAGCGGGAAGATCACCGAGGTCAACGACAGGATCACCATTAAAGCCGTGCATGAAGTGAACGGTGATCTGGACATTACACAGGGCAATATCAATTTTAACGGAGATGTGATCATACACGGCAGAGTGTGCAAGGGCATGAGCATCGTGGCCGAAGGCACTGTCACCGTGGACGGAGTTGTGGAATCGGCCAATGTTTTCGGTAAAAAAGGCCTGATACTGAAGGGCGGCGTTTTGGGAGCCGACGGAGGCAATATAGCCACAAAGGGCGATATCACCGCAAGATTTTTTGAGTATGCGAGAGTTGAAGCCGGTGGTAATATTTTCGCGGAGTCATTTTTAAATTCCTATGTTCAGTGTGACGGCAGCATAACGCTTGAAGGTAAGGGCAGTGTTATAATAGGCGGCGTTATACATGCAAATCTTGGTATGAAGCTCCAGACGGCAGGCAATGAAGTGGGTGTCAAGACTGTGCTGACCGTGGGAATGCCGGGAAGTTCTGTCGCGCATGCCGAAGAGCTAAAGGGCAGGATACAGGAAGAGCAGGAGCGCCTTCAGAAGATAGAGGAAGGACTGGCTGCCATAGAGAACGTTTTGAAGGATAATCCTTCAGACGAGAGCTATATCAAGGACAAACAGGCACTGTCCGTGGAACACATAAGGTCTCATGCCATGCTGGCAGGAGATAAGGATGAGATGGCGCGTTTTGAGATGGACTATATGAAAGCCAGGAATGCTGCTGTTTTTGTGACAGGCAGCATCTGGCCCGGGGTTCAGATAGAGATAAACGGTAGTTACATAAAGGTCAAAGAGAAAAAGAATGCCACGGAATTCAGATACGAAGGCGGTGGGGTCAAAGCATTTAACAGGACCATTACACTGGCATGACGTTATCATGAGGTAGTTAAGATGCTGGATTATGAAGCAGAATTAAAAAAATTTGAGCTTGCGCCGGAACTTGAAGAGGTAAAGCAGGAGCTTTATGACATTCAGATTGAGGATGTCACGGATGTAATGCAGCGTATGATGGAAGAGAGCAAGGTAAAGGATTTCGGAGATGATATGTTATAATTGCGGTGCATCCGCAGGTGATCTGCCCAAATGTCCCGCTTGCGGTACGGACTTAAGAGCTTACCGTATGTTTGTGGGCATTTCCGATGTTTTGTATAACAGGGCAGTATATCAGGCCAGGGAAAATGATCTGTCAGATGCGATCAACACCCTGGTCCTCGCACTCAAATATAATAAGATCAACATTAATGCCAGAAATCTTCTCGGGCTTTTGCATTACAGGAGGGGCGAGGAGACGGAGGCTGTAAAACAGTGGCTTATCAGCAGGGGATTTCAGCCTGAGGATAATATGGCAACTCATTTTCTGGAGGAGACGGACTCAGATACCAGGGAACGTGTCCGCATGTCTTCTGTTGTCCAAAATTACAACCAGGTGATCACGCATCTGAATACGGGGGCATACGATCTTGCCGCTCTTCAGGTAAAGAAAGTTGTGAGCGCATGCCCGAATCACGTTAAGGCAAGGCAGATACAGGGTCTGCTTTTTTTGCGTGAAGGCAAATACGATCGCGCCATAAAAACCCTGACGTATGCGAGCCGCGTGGATAACAGTGACAGCCTCACCCAGCTGTATATCAGGGAGGCTAGAAGCCGCAAGAACAGAGAAAAAAATAAAACCGATGCCTATGAGGTGAAATCCGGAGATCAGACCATCATACAGCCTAAGCACACCAGAACGCAGGGTATCATCAGTATGATAATGAACTTTGTCATAGGAATACTGATCGGAGCGGGTCTGGTATGGTTTATCATAGTGCCGTCTGTGCGCAAAAGCCTTGCTGCAAATGCCAATGAGCAGCTTTTGCAGGCC
>JAILBP010000258.1:0-9251 GCA_024680835.1 Lachnospiraceae bacterium
CCTGAATCCGGATTATTTGGTTTCCTTGTGTAAAGTATGAGATTTGCAAAATCTGCAGTACTTCTTGGTCTCCATGCGGTCCGGATGGGTTTTCTTGTCTTTTGTCATGTTGTAATTACGACGCTTGCACTCTGTGCAGGCTAATGTAATCTTTGTACGCACAACTTCCACCTCCGTTTTTCGTTTTTGCTCGTCCTAATCACAGGAAAATGCGATAACACCGGCATTTACGTGTGTTTTCCGTCCCCCTGTTTTTAGACATAAAAAAAAGACGTTACTTCCATCGCCCGAACATAATACCACGGACAGGAAGCAACGTCAACATTTTTTTTACATTTTATATCTTTTTTATATCGCCATGGAGCACACCGTGGATCGTCTCTTTGAGTACCAGCGCGCTCAATGGCTTGGTAAGGTAATCGTCGATCCCGTACTCCCGGATCTTACGGATGGTATCGCCGCTCCTGTCGGCGGTCATCATGATGACCGGGATCTTCTTTTTTTGCATTATCTGCCTGCACAGCGTAAATCCGTCTATGTCCGGCATGATCAGATCCATCAGGATCAGCGAGATGTCATTCTCATCCATTGTCTTAAACACGGCTTCCGGAGTCATGGCCTCAAAAAGGCAGAGATTTTTGTCATCCTTTAAGATGCGCTTTACGATCATTATGTTCATGACCTCGTCGTCAATGATCAGGATGTTCCACTTCAGCTCTCTCTCCTGCTTGAGGGTATATCCGGTATCTTCATCTATGATGGACAGCATGATGTCCGCGATATTCGGATCAAACTGTGTTCCCCTTCCCTTCTCGATCTCGGATCTGACAACCTGCTGAGGCAGTGCCTTTCTGTAGCTTCTGTTGCTGGCCATTGCATCATATGCATCCGCCACCGCTATGATTCGCGCGATCTCGGGAATGTCCTCTCCCTCGATGCCGTTGGGATACCCTCTGCCGTCATACCTCTCATGATGGTATTTGGCTCCGTATCTCACCTGTTCATCATCAAACACGCCCTTTAAGATATGATATCCGCTGACAGGATGTATCCGTATCTGCTCAAACTCCTCTTCAGTAAGCTTTCCGGGCTTATTGATAACATCAACCGGCACCCTTATCTTACCTACATCATGTAAAAGTCCCGTGTAGGCGATAATCTTGATCTCCTGCTCAGACTTTCCCATCTTGCGGGCGATCCTCACAGCGTAATCCGCCACCCTCTGGGAATGACCGCTGGTGTAACGGTCCTTTGCATCTATGGCTGTGGCAAGAGAACGAATGATCCCCATATTCATCTGCGAAAGTCTGTCCATACTGTGTCTCTCATTTTTTTCGGCGCTCGATATACGCCTCAGGGAAACCGTACAGAACAGGATGATCATGAAAAAAATAACACAGGAGATCACCGCGCCTGTCAAAAACTGTATCCATATATCATGGAACAGAACAGAATTCACCGATATTATGACCAGTGTCCACTCTTCCTCCACAGGGCTGCTGAACACCGTGCACCTCTGTCCTTCGATCTTTGTGGAAAAAATAGAATCTCTGCCCTGTTCAAGTCCTTCCAAAACACCGCTGTACAGATCTGTTTCATGGATGCTCTGTCCCAATTTCGACCTGTCGCTATGCGCTATAATGGTGCCGTCACCGTCCACCAAAAAAGCATAGCCGCTGCCTCCGAGATCTATATCCTCAACATATTGCTGGAGCTCATTCAACACGATATCCATAGAGATCACGCTGACATCATCGGACATAAGTTTGCTGAAGGAGACCACGATCTCTCCGGTCTGTGCGTCAACGTAAGGCTTGGAGAGCACCACCGTGTGGTTGGCCTTATTAGCGGACCTGTACCATTCCCTGGTGGTCGGGTCGTATCCCTCATCCGGCACCCATCCGGCACCATCCATATACACGCCATTGAACACGCCGTAGATACCGGTAAAATTCGAATCAAACTTACGCTGCATATTGACGGTCTCGCGTGTCAGGTATTTCAGCATATCACTGCCGTCGAGTCCCTCGTCCATCATGTAATCGGCGGTATCCGCTGCCAGCCACAGAGTATTGCCGCCCCTGTCCAGATAGTTTTCTATCATGGTGACACAGCTGTTAAGATTGCTGACACCCATATCCTTAACATCAGCAACCAGTTTTCTGTAGGTGGTACCGAAGATAAATATCAGCATCAACGCCTGCAGTACGACTATTAAGATTATGGTTATTACAAACTGCTTTGTAATCTTTCCCTTCATGGCGTTCTCCGCTGTAACTGTGAATCGAAACCCCGCACGGTAATCCATGCACCGGTTACCACGCATAAACTATTATGCACAACGTCTGGGGGGAACCTCAACTTTTCAGTCCGGTTTCTCCAAGAGTAAAATATATCAGATTTATTATACCACAAAGCAACGAGGAAAATGCAAATTTATTTGCATTTGACGACTGCCCATGATAACAACAGCTCTGCTGTTGTTATACCACAAAGCAACGAGGAGAATACAAATTTATTTGTATTCGACGACTGCCAGTGATAACAGACACTTGTGTCTGTTATACCACAGTACAGCAGGCTTATCAACCGCAAATCAAATATGCGATCACGGCAGCCACCCATGCCACAAAGCATTGCCACAACACCACTGTCGCTGCCCATTTGCCTCCCATCTCCCTGCGTATTGAGGATACAGCCGCCACGCACGGAGTATACAGAAGGGAGAACACCAGCATGGCCGCAGCCTGCGCCGGCACCAGCACGGTCCTGACCTCTGTGCCGAACAGGATCTCAAAGGTTGATACCACACTCTCTTTTGCCATAAAGCCACTGATAAGCGAGGTACAGATCCTCCAGTCTCCGAGTCCTGCCGGACTCAATAACGGTGCCAGCACTCCTGCTATGGTGGCCAGTATGCTGTATCGCTGATCCGTCACTATATTGAAATGCCAGTCAAAGTTCTGCAGCAGCCAGATCACTATAGTCGCCATCAGAATGACGGTGAAGGCTCTCTGAAGGAAATCTTTTGCTTTTTCCCAGAGGAGCCGGAAAACATTTTCCGCTCCGGGCAATCTGTAATTGGGAAGTTCCATCACGAAAGGAACCGGCTCGCCGCGGAACAGTGTCCTCTTGAACACGCAAGCCACCAGTATTCCCGTCAGGATCCCCAGAAAATACAATCCCACCATGATCAGAGCTTTGTATTTCGGAAAGAAAGCATCCACAAAAAATGCGTAGATAGGGAGCTTTGCGGTACAGCTCATGAAAGGAGTCAGCAAGATAGTCATCTTCCTGTCTCTCTCGCTGGGCAGGGTTCTGGTGGACATTACCGCCGGAACAGTACATCCAAACCCTATCAGCATGGGGACGATACTCCTGCCCGAAAGCCCTATCTTTCGCAACAGCTTATCCATAAAAAATGCTACTCTCGCAATATATCCGCTGTCCTCCAGCATGGACAGGAAGAAAAACAGTGTGACTATGATGGGAAGAAAGCTTAAGACACTGCCCACGCCCGCAAATATACCTTTTATGATGAGGCCGTGCAAGACGCTGTTCACGGATGCCCTTGTGAGCAGATTATCCGTAAAAATGGTCAGTGCATCCATACCCTTCTCCAGGATCCCCTGAAGGTTTCCGCCTATGAGATCAAAGGTCAGCCAGAACACAACTGCCATTATGATGATAAATATAGGTATTGCCGTAAATCTTCCGGTGAGTATCCTGTCTATCTTTTCGCTGCGTATGCTCTCCCTGCTCTTGACAGGTTTCTTGACGCAGCTGTCGCAAACATTGAATATGAAAGAATATCTCATATCCGCCATGGATGCGCTGCGGTCCAGACAGCGCTCTCTCTCCATCTGCAGGACGATGTGTTCCATGGTCTCGGTCTCATTCTGATCCAGCATCAGCTTCGCGGTTATGAGTTCATCACCCTCCACCACCTTACCTGCGGCAAACCGCAGTGGAATGTCAGCCTTAACCGCGTGATCTTCTATCAGATGGCAGATACTGTGGAGACATCTGTGCACGGCTCCACCGTGATCCCCGTCACTGCAGAAGTCCTGACGCACAGGTTTTTCCCTGTAATGGGCCACATGGATAGCATGCTCTATCAGCTCGTGTATACCCTGATCTTTTGCCGCAGATATGGGAACAACAGGCACTCCAAGCATAGCCTCCATTGCGTTAATGTCTATGGTACCTCCGTTTGCGGTAAGCTCATCCATCATGTTGATGGCCACCACCATGGGAATGTTCATCTCCAAAAGCTGCATTGTGAGATACATATTCCTCTCTATATTGGTGGCATCCACTATATTGATGATGGCCTTCGGCTTTTCATCCAGCACGAAATTGCGCGAAACCAGTTCTTCGCTGCTGTAGGGAGACATGGAATATATACCCGGAAGATCCGTCACCAGTGTATTGGGATAGCCTTTGATAACGCCGTCCTTTCGATCCACAGTGACGCCGGGGAAATTGCCCACATGCTGATTGGAACCCGTAAGGCGGTTAAAAAGAGTGGTCTTTCCGCAGTTCTGATTGCCTACC
Source organism: Lachnospiraceae bacterium (assembly GCA_024680835.1). GTDB lineage: Bacteria > Bacillota > Clostridia > Lachnospirales > Lachnospiraceae > RGIG6904. The sequence continues at coordinate 4,558 of JAILBP010000258.1, forward strand.
AGCGCAAATGTCAGCAGTTCATCATCAGGCAGCGGCCCCACATTAGCTTCCGGATGGGATTTTCCGTATTCTCCGAAACCGGGATGCACTGTACTGTCCGACTTGCCTGCGCCCTTTGGCGTTTTTGTCTCCCGGTCCTCCTCACCTTTCCTGTCTCCCGGGAGATCTTCAGGTTCCGGCTCGCCCTTTACCTTCTCTACAGATATCCTTGCTGCATCCTCCAGCCTCAGTGTAAGCTGATAGCCATGTATCATCAGCTCCACAGGGTCACCCATCGGTGCATATTTCACCACTGTGACCTTAGCCCCCGGTATCACTCCCATATCCAGAAAATGCTGTCTGAGTGCACCCTCTCCGCCGACTTCCGTTATCAAAGCCGACTGTCCGATGCCTATATCTCTTAACGTCATCTTACGATCCCTTTCCGTTTTATTTTCTCAAAACAGTATACAGCGTAAGCTGCAGACACGCAAGCAGAAGCTGCCGTTTGTGTATTCCGGCATTAAGAAAAAAGAAAGGCTGCTGCACCCGAAAGGGCACAACAGCCTCATAAACTCATAAAATGTTTTCAGCAACCGATTACTGAGCAACCGCCTCAAGGATAGCGTTAGCCTCTTCCTCAGAAAGCTGTGCGCCTGCCATTACATTGCCCTCAGCGTCAACGATGTACCAGTCAGAACCGTCTGTGTAGTAACCAAGAGTAGCGCCGCCAACCTGAACGAGCATGTACGGTGTTCCGTCATCAAGCTGAGCCTCTGCCACATCATAAGCTGCAAAATACTCGTTTGATCCGTCGTTAAGGTATGCGATCTGATCTCCGTCTGAGCTCTGGAAGAAGCAAAGAACTGCATCGCTGCTGCCGTCATTTACATAGAAACCGCTGTCATAAACCCACTGTGTCTCTGATGCAGTTTCGCCTTCGCCGGCATCTTCACCCTCTTCTTCGTAATCGCCCTCTTCGTCAGCGTCAGCAGTTGTGGTTGTAGAACCGGCATTTGAAGCCGGTGCATCACTTCCGCCGCAACCTGCCAAAAGGCTCATGCTCATTACGCTCGCAAATAAAATTGCTACCAATCTCTTTTTCATTTCATCTTCCTCCTGTTTTGTAGAACTTCAATCTACTTTTTTCACAACGATATGGAATATACCATTATAAGATTTTCAATGCCATGTCCTAAACTTCCAAGATTATGTGCATTATCAAAATATTTTTATGCATTTTACACAATTTTTCAATAATAAAGGGCGCACAGTACCCTGCCGGCGCCCCAAAGATCATGCATAATGTCAAAAAATGATAACTCCCATCCTATTTTATGAGAAGTTTTTTGAAAAAAGTGTATTATAATCTTCCCAACTGTTGCAGATTGGTTAAGGAGAAAAATATGAAAGTCAACACGAAGAGCAATATAACTGATATGACTCAGGGTTCGCCGGCCAGACACATACTGCTGTTTGCGCTGCCCACACTGATAGGCAATATTTTCCAACAGGTATACAATATCGCCGACTCCATGATAGTGGGGCGGTTTCTGGGCGCAAATGCCTTTGCGGCAGTGGGTGCCACATCTTCCATAACTTTCCTATTCTTTGCGCTGTGCAACGGAATAGGAAACGGCGGCGGTATCGTGACATCCCAGTATTACGGTGCCCATGACGATGCCAATGTCAAGAAGAGCATAGTGAACACAGGACTTATCATGCTGATCGTCCCGGTGTTATTTGGATTTACCGGCTTCTGTCTCGCGCCGACTCTTCTTAAAGTGCTGCAGACACCGGCTCTCATCCTGGATGACGCGGTCCTCTATACGCGTTTTATGTGCATAGGACTGCTGTTCGTATCGCTGTACAACTACCTTTCATCCATGTTGAAAGCATTGGGAGATTCAAAAACACCCCTGTATTTCCTGATAATATCCACCATCATAAACGTGGTGCTGGATGTACTGTTCGTCTATGTTTTCAGATTCGGTATCAAGGGTGCCGCGCTTGCGACAATAGTTTCGCAGTTCATCTCCGTCCTGTCATGCGGAATACATGCATACAGGACCAACCCGTATTTCCGCATCCGGAAAGATGATCTGCGCATCACTCTCAAGATGACATATCAGATAGTGAGACTCGGAATACCAATGTCACTGCAGTTTGCGCTTATCGCAATATCCACCATGGCTCTTCAGCGTGTGGTAAACTCCTTCGGAACCACAGTTGTCGCTGCCTTTACTGCCACCAGCAGGATCGAGCAGCTCATACATCAGCCTTATATGACCCTCGCCGCTTCCATCTCTACCTTCAGCGGACAGAATTTCGGTGCCAAGAGAAATGACCGTGTCTATGAAGGATATAAGACCGGAATGCTCATAATGTCCATACTCACCTTATTCCTGGTGTTCAGCATGCAGGTATTCGGCAGAGTCATCACAAGTCTTTTTGTATCCGACAGCGAGATCATAAGTCTCGGTGCGAAAGGTCTTAAAATCACCAGCCTGTTCTACCTTGCCCTCGGTACCATATATGTGGTCCGCGGTGTGCTGACCGGTATAGGCGATGCCTTCTTCTCGCTGTTCAACGGCATTGTGGAAGTCATCGGCAGATTTACAATACCGATCTTCATGACCGCCTATCTCGGTTACGGTGCATCCGGCATTTGGATCTCAACCGGTCTTGTATGGATCGTCAGCGGAGTAACGGCCTGGCTTCGTTATCTCACATATTTCCGCCGCAAGGTTGATATTCCGCAAAAATCACATTTTACATCGCCTAAAGTTTTTTCTCTTCCAAAAATATAGCCTGTTCATCAGGCATTTGCCAGTTGCAATCTCACTACAGTCTCAATGTGAACGGTCTTGGGAAACATGCTGACGCATTTGATCCTCCTTACCCTATAGCCCTTCGCATTGAAGACTTCGAGATCTCTGGCAAGACTCGTCGGCTTGCAGGATATGTATACCATATTCTCAACGCCGTACGAGATGATCTTTTCCAGAGCCTTCGGATGTATACCGTCTCTGGGGGGATCCAATATTATGTAATCCGGTTTTTCTTCTATATCATCCAGGATTTTCAAAACATCCCCGCATATAAAACTTGTATTTTCAAGGCCGTTTAAGCCTGCGTTTTCCTCTGCTGCCCGTACAGCCTCCTCCACGATCTCGACTCCTATCACCCTGTCAGCGACCGGAGACAGTATCTGGGCTATGGTACCGGTACCGGAATACAGGTCATAGAGCACTTTTCCCACTCTGCCCGGTACGCTGTCCGACACGAACTCCCTCACCGTCTCATACAGTACCTCAGCTCCCTTGCTGTTTGTCTGGAAAAAAGAAAAAGGTGTGATCTTAAACTTAAGTCCCAGAAGTTCCTCGGTGATGCAATCCCTGCCGTAGAGGATATCCGTACCCTCATCCTTCACAACGTCCGCAAGGGAGTCATTGCGGGTATGTAATATCCCGGCAATTTTGCCATTTAACTTTCCCGAGCTTTCCAGCGAGAGAAGTCTGTCTTTCCATCTTTCCAGTATTTCACTCTCTGAAGGCGGCACATTTCCCGTCTCATCCGTGCAAACCGCATAGCCCTCTTCCCACTGACCCGCGGTGACAAGATCCGCCAGGATCTCACCGGTATTAACAGAATGTCTGAGCAAAAGATGCCTTAAATATCCGGTGTGATCGTTCTTGTGAAGATAAGGCACATTATATTCCGCAAAAAAAGACAGGGTCTCACTGATGACAGCTCTGAAATCAGCCGGAACTATCCTGCATCCGGACACCGTCACAATATCATAAAAGCTTCCTCTCTTGTGCATACCAAGTGCCAGAGGACCGTTTTTATACTCGTCGCCAAAAGAAAATTCCATTTTATTCCTGTAGCTTTCGGTGACAGGGCTTTGAACTATTTCAACAGGAACATCCACCTCCATATCGGACAAAACCTGCGACAGCAGTTTTTCCACCTGTTCACGCTTCATGGCAAGCTCGTCCTCATCCGGCAGATTCTGATATGTACAACCTCCGCACTCTCCGAAATGGGAACACTTTGGCTGTAAAAGTTCGTTGTCTGCCGGCTTTACCACATCAATGAGCATTCCCTCGAATTTACCTTTTCTCTTTTTAGTGAGACGGAATCTCACCGTCTGATGAGGTATGGCATTTTTTATAACTACCTTTTCCCCGTCGGGAAACTCCTCTGCATTATCCGCACCATTTTCATCACCCGTAGGTCTTACTATACACTTATTGGGAAAATCCACCCTCTCCACAATACCTGTATAAATATTGCCCTTTTTCATACATCCCTCCGACTGTATAAAACATATGCCATTAAATAGTGTTACTATTCACAGCCAATATCATACAGACAGGCGTATGCCAGCTTACTGGCAAATATGACTGTCTGTATGATATTGACTGGAATCAGTCACTTTACATACATGATACAGGCAGCCGCGATAGCGGCAGTAGAGCCCGACAAGGCAACTCTGCCAGCTTGCTGAGCAGATTGCCGATGTCAGGGCGAGCCTGTAGAATGTATGTAAAGTGGCTGTGAATAGTAACGAATAGTAACTAAATAGTAACAATAAAACCGCAGGCATCAACCTGCGGTCAATCATACCAATAACAAATATGGGAAAAAATTAATCCTCGAACTTGTCGTCCTCGTCATCTTCTTCATCATCTTTGTCTTCATCAAAATCT
>JAILBP010000028.1:0-3799 GCA_024680835.1 Lachnospiraceae bacterium
TTTTGGTGTATTATTAGCAGTAAGGTTATTACACATAAAACCGGGAGGAACAGAATATGCCACGTAAGAATAAGAAAAACAAAAATACTATCTCCGCAGAGGAAGTCATCAGACAGAACAAAGCGCTCGCTGAGGAACGTCAGAAAAAAGCTGATGAGGAGATGGCCAATTTCGACTATGATGATGATCGTTTTCAGGCTGCCGATGAAGAGGAAAAGCTTCAGAAGATGCAGCAGTACATGCTGTTGGGGGTAGCAGGATCCATAGATACGGGGAAGGAAGAGAGTTTTCAGAATTCGGTAAACAGTCCTGAGGTTGAACAGGTCCTCATCAGGATAGCCAATGTTTTCCCATGGACTGCGTGTATCAATATTTTGCTGGATCCGAATCTGATAAAGTTTGCTTTTGGCGACCTTGTAGAGGGAAGTCTCGGAAAAGCGGAAGCAAGGGACGCTTTCATTAAAGATGTTCTCGAACCGGAAGAGCAGAAACAGAAAAAAGCTCCTGAAATAGAGGAGCCTGCCGGTGATGAACCTCTGATTGTCGATGTTCCAAAAGAAGGTCAGTATATGACTGAAGAGGAAAAGAACAGGAAGGCAGAGTGCGAGAGTATTTTTAATGATCAGAACAGATTCGAAGCTCTTTCTGTTGATAAGAAAAAGGCTCTTTTCAGAGAGTATTCCATCCTGAGAGCCAAGTTTTCGTTCTCATATAATCCTGACATGGAAAGCCGGCTGCTGAAAGAACTTGAAGAATCAAAAGTGTATGTGGACAAGGCTTTTGACCTGCTGGCTAATAATGTTCAAAGCGGTAAATACTGTCTGGATGAGCTTAATCAGGTCTGTGTTCAGTTTATCTGCTTCGGAAATACATTCATAGGCTGGGATGATGCCGAAAAGCAGAGGGAATTACAGCAATTAGAAGAAGATAAGATAAGACAATGGAAGAGCATAGAGGCTGCAGAACGGGCCAAAGCAAAGAGAGACGAGAAAAAGAAAAATGCCGGGAATATAGGTCCGGTGGAGCTTGTGGGCAAGGATAAGCTTGAAATCCCTGATCTTCCTGATATAGATATAATCCCCGATAATATCGGTGGAGGGATCAACGAGCCGGAAGATGAGCCGGAGAAGGCACCGAAGGAACTTGATGACACCAAGAGTATAGGTCGAAGTGAGTTCAGTCTGGAAGAGGCCAATAACGAGGCTGATATGCTGTTCGGTCAGATCAAAAAGGTGGATTATAATCTCATGGGAAAGGGCTCACAGGAGTTCAGGGAAATGAAGGCAAGCCTGGAATATCTGTCTGCGTTGCCAAAAGTTGATTATCACAATGGTGGAGAGCTGAATCTTGACAATTACTGTATAGCTCAGAGTGATGCCATCCATAAGATAGGAGAGTATCTTAAGCACAAGCAGGTACAGATGGATGCAGAACCGGGCAGATTGGAGGATCCAAAGCGTCAGAAGCGGGAGCAGCCGCGTATCCACGCTGCCGTAAAGATATTGAACTACCTTAAGCACTCTTATGAACAGAACAGGGAAATCCTCTCCAGGAAGCATCAGGAGAAATTCCGTGAAGAAGCAGCTAAAAAGTGGGAGAGTAAATTATCTGATTCACTTCGGAGTGCAAAGAATGATATCCAGTATATGGGTGCAGTGCTGGAGGCAGTCGACTATGCCGGTCATCTGGATGGCAGGAATCTTTCGATCCGTCAAAATGAAACTGTCACGGAATACAATGAACGGCTCAACGATATGTTTTCCGAGATTGGTAAAAAGGATTCCCACAAGCTGCTGTCAGAGTTTAATGCAAACGATAAAGGTACGAATCCGAGCATAGTCAAGGATGCAGTCCGCAGGTTTAAGGGCGGGGAGTGTACGAATCTGTCCGGTGAGAAAGTTCAGTATCCCGGAAAACAAAAGATCGGTCTGAACTGGATAATGAATGCAAGGACAGAGGTGGATCAGGGATACATAAGCTATGCCAAACCTTATTACACAGAGAAGCTTGCATATGATATCGACCGGCATACAAAAAGCTATGAGAAAAAACTGTTTTCTTCCGTGACCAGGGACAAGATCAGGGAGGCAGACAGGAAGGCCGCCGAAAAGAAAAGGGCTGCAGAGCAGAAAAAACTTGAAAAGAAAGAAGCTGCTGAAAAGAAAAAGAACACCACCAAGAAAATCAATAAGGCGAGAGTATTAGCTCCATAGAATGCTCAAAACCCCTGCGGTTCATAACCGCAGGGGTTTTGTCGTGTTTGCTGTATTATATGATTAATGCCGGTTCCCGGATGCGAATGGGCCAATCAGGCACTTTTTGATTATGACGGCAATGCACTGCCGGCCCTTGATGTCATAGAGAAATTTATGGCGTGACGGATTAAGGGGGATGTGGTATAATTTTAACGAAATCAAGCCGAAAGGCGCAGATTGAGTTTAGATTTACCTATACAGGATCACTTAATGAAGCCGAACGGAGTGAAGGCTGAATTTAGTGACATCGGATGTGGTATAATAGCTTCTGCTTAGCGAGCAAAGCGAGCTTAGCAGAACTTACACCAAACTCTTAGCGAAAACGAGCCGAAGGCGGAGTTTGAGCTTAGACGTTGTGGTACAATAATCCTAGATCTTAAATGCAGGAGGCATACATGAAAGATAAGTTATTTAATAAATTCGCCGAGGTATTCGGTGATGCGGAAGGCGCCGGTCTCTACTTTGCGCCGGGGCGGGTGAATCTCATAGGAGAGCATACGGATTACAACGGAGGTCATGTTTTCCCGTGTGCCCTCACCATAGGAACATACGGTGTTGCAAGGCAGCGTGAGGACAGGAAGCTCAGGTTTTTTTCCATGAATTTTGAAAAAGTAGGAGTGACAGAGTCCTCACTGGACGATCTTAAGCCATCGGGGACGGGCAGCTGGACGGATTATCCCAAGGGTGTGATATGGGCTTTCGGTGAGAAGGGACATGTGATAGATAAGGGCATGGATCTGTTGCTGTTCGGCAATATCCCGAACGGCTCCGGGCTTTCGTCCTCCGCATCCGTTGAGGTTCTGACCGGGTTTATCCTGAGGGATTTCTTTGGCCTTGACAGCATTACGAACATCGACCTTGCGCTGTACGGTCAGTATTCTGAGAATAAATTCAACGGTGTCAACTGCGGCATCATGGATCAGTTCGCCATCGCCATGGGAAAGAAGGACAACGCCATCTTCCTGGATACGGCGGATCTCTCATATCAGTACGCGCCCATAAAGCTCACAGGGGCTAAGATAGTCATCGGTTGCACCAACAAAAAGAGAGGTCTGGGCGACTCCAAATACAACGAGCGCAGAGCCGAGTGCGAGCAGGCGCTGGAGGAGCTTAAGATCGTAAAAGACATCACTTCTCTCGGTGAGCTCAGCAGTGAAGAGTTTGAGAAGATTGCGGAGACAATCGGAAGTCCCGTTCGACGCAAGCGTGCAAAACATGCGGTATATGAAAACGAGCGTACCATCAGAGCGGTGGAGGCTTTGGAAAACTCAGATATAGAGACCTTTGGAAAGTTGATGAACGAATCTCATAAGTCTCTGTCCGAAGATTATGAGGTCACGGGAATAGAACTGGACACCATGGTAGAGTCTGCATGGCGCCAGCATGGTGTGATCGGCGCCCGAATGACAGGAGCCGGCTTCGGAGGCTGCACAGTCAGCATTGTAAAGGATGATGCTGTGGATGATTTCATCAAAAATGTCGGAGCCGACTACGAGAAGGCAATCGGATATGCGGCTGATTTCTATGTGGTAGATATCGGGGAC
>JAILBP010000094.1:0-16770 GCA_024680835.1 Lachnospiraceae bacterium
GTAGCATCACGCATGACACCTTCCAGCATCACCAGGGAATCCACTGCGTAGGCCTGGGGTCTGTCATCTGTTCTGCTGTTTTCCAGCGTCTTTTCCTTGCCCTTTATAACCGCTTTTGCGGAATTTACGATATCAAAATTCGGCAGCGTATTTATGGATCTCATCAAGATCAAACGCCCTCTGCTCTGCTGATGTCTTAAGCGCATATACAGCCATAACCTTCGACAGGCTGTCAGCCATCACGCTTTTGGCGTTATTTATAATGCCGCGTCCGGTATGTTTTTGTATGTAGCTGTCTTGATCTACCGGAAGCTTTGCATTCAGATCGTTGACAATGTACCCGAACCCCCTGGCGCCATTAGCTGAAAATTCACTGTAGTCATTATCAACCACATGATTGTCGCGAAGATATCTTTTTCACCTCGTTATAATATGAATTGCCCCGCCTTACGCCGGCGGCATGTCTTACGGCATCAGGGCTTCGTCAGCTTCACCGGCACCTCTCCCAATGCCTGAGCCCTTATCGTTCCCATAACCATCTGCTACATTATATACTCTGTTTTTTGCCATCAGGTTGCATCTTTTGTGTAAAAAAGGAAAGGCTTATCCTCACCTTTCCTCTTTAATGTTCTGTGCTGTATTTATTTACTCATCCTCTTCGGATCTTCTGAAGCCCAATGTCAGGAATATGCACCCTGCAACCAGCAGTAAAGCCACTACAGCCATCGCTATATGTGAGGTATCCGCAGTCTTCGGTGTTGAATCATAGCTGTGGGTCGTACCTGTCTTGGAGGCGTATGCGCCTGAATTACCGGTTGTACGTGTCGATCCGGTGGAGCCTGAAGAGCCTCCTGTCTGACTTCCCGAGCCGGAGGAACCCTGTGATGTGCCGGATCCCGAAGAGCTGCCTGAACCGGACGTATTTCCTCCTCCGGACGAGCCCGTCTGCGATGAACCTTCGGACGAGCCGGAGGAGTCTGTATCGTCCACTCTCCTGCCACTGCCTACGTTTATATCCACTTCCTCCTCATCCGAGCCTGATGCCCTGTCCTCATCAAGGGGATAGAACACAAAATCGTTGTCGGCCGAGTAGGTTTCTGCCGTTGAACCCGTATATCCATATATCACATCCGGGGTAAAGGCTCCCTGTGAACCGATCTCCGTCACTGATGCCGGTATTGTAACAGTCTTTATGGAAGAGTTGTTAAAGGCTCCCGCCTCTATGGTGGTACATCCGGAGGGTATGTTCAGAGATGTGATACCCGAGCACTCTGAAAAAGCACCCGTACCTATGATCTTGGTACCTGAATTCAAAGCCACCGAATTTTTGCCTGCAGGTATTACCAGCAGCTTTGTATATGAAGCATTATAAAGGCATCCGCCGTCGGAAGCGTATGTCGCGTTGCCGTTTGCAACATTGATGGTGGAAAGTGACTGGTCACCCAGGAAAGCATCACTTGCTATGCTGGTGCAGCTCGAAGGTATCGAAACACCCGTCAGAGAATTGCAATATCCGAAAGCCTGACTGCCCACAGTGGTAACTCCTTCCGGAATAGCCATTGTAGTGAGCGAATTACAGCCTGAAAAAGCCTGATCCTCTATAGCCTTGATGCCCGACGATATTGCGACAGAGCTCAAAGATTTACATCCGTAAAATGTCTGTGCCGGTATGCGGGAGAGATTTGCCTGCATGGTGACCGACGACAACGCCGTACATCCCGAAAAAACTCCTGTTCCCATGTTTGTCACCGAACCGGGCACATTTATGGATCCCAGATTGGTACAGTTTGCAAATGCATTCTCACCAATAGTGGTAACTCCCGAAGGTATGGACACGGAAGTGATAGTGTTATTGCCCTTAAAAGCATTGGACGCGATCTCCGTCACATTTGACGGAATGGTGATGGCTCCTCCGCCGCCCGTATACCCCGTCAGTTTTCCGCCCGATATCGTAAATCCTGCCGTTGTCGGCTCAGATGCATAAACATTACACGGCAGCATATACACAAAAAGGCAGATTGAGAACAGCGCCGCGCATATATATCTGTACATTCTGCATGATACGGACTTGCTCATATTTACCTCCTTTCTGTGCCGGTAAAAAAACAGTTAACTTTTATGATATAAATACATCCTTTAAATAATACCATATATTGTATATAGTGCAAGCACTTTTTGTAACTGTTCAGAACCAATGCAATTTGTATTATAGTGAACGTCAAAAATAATTTGGCGTTCACTATAAAGCCTCCGGCAGGATGTGCACGGATTTGATAAGAGGATTTTTGTACAAATTTCTTTGGTGAGAACCAAACAGCGAGAAAATCTTTGATTTTCGAGCTTGGTTCTGAACAGTTACCACTTTTATGTGATTTTTTTGGCGATAATAAACATACGTCCCTGCTCCCTGTAGCTTGAACAGGTGGACAACGTCAGCAGCTCATCTCCCATCTCGACATCAAACAGTGACTGATCCGACGACAGCAGCTGCTTCATGTTCACCTCAAATGCATCCCACTCCTCCCGTGTATCCGCATTCAGGAAGTTATAGTACCTGAAGGTGTACTCGTCTTCGAAACTCACCTCCGAAAGCCCCGCTCCTATGATCTCATAGGTATTTTTTTCATATATGGTGTTGAAAGTAATGGTACGATGACTCTTAAGGTAATCGTCCTCCAGATATCTTTTCAAACCTCCGAACATAACCCCGCTCTTCATGTTATGCCCATAAATGATAAGGTTTGTATCCCTGTTTATAAAATCATTGCGCACATCCATGAACAGGGTTCCGTTTTTATCGCTGCTTCTGTAAAAGCTGTGGTCGAGGTAAAACTCTCCCTCCGCCTCCTCCGTCTGCATTACCGGGTAATCTATGTTAGTATCCTCTATACTGATCCAGCCGATAAAATCCGTATTCTCGGCGTATAATGTCTGATATTCCGGCAGGATCTTAAGCTTTTTTTTGACCTCCTCCGCCCCGGCAGGTTTCGTCTCAGCGTCTGTGTTTGCGGCTTCTTCCTTCTGTTTTCTCAGTTCGTTCAGAAGAGCCGTGTTATCCTCCACCACATTCTCGGAATACTCTTCATCGCTGATACCGGATCCTGTCAGATTCTGGATCTTGCGGACCCGCGCCAACTCTTCCTCGGACCGCCTCTCAGCCATGTCATTCCTGTAAATATAGGAAAAGATCACCGCCGCGCACGCTATCAATGTGATGCCTATCACCCTGTACACGATAGATGTTTTGCGTTTTTTTCGCAGACGGTTTTCTTTTTCTTTTTCCTCTTCCACCATGGTGCGCGCGCCTGCCACCACGATATCGGAAAGATACATAAAAAAGCCGCTGCCCACAGAGGAATGAAATGTGATCTCGTTGTTTCGGATCTTCTCGTACAGCGATAGCGCAACCTCCAGATCAGTCACATCCATGCTGGATGTTATGACATCGATCTTTTTGGTGTCCTCCTCGGCAGCCAGAAGCTCCTCATATGTATCAAATTCGTATTCCCCAAGTTTGTATTTGTTCATAAAACCATACAATGAGGGACCGGTCTTCCCGATCCCCTCATTTTTATCTTACTTTAACTGTCTTGATCGTATTGTAATTTGAGTACTCTTTTGTACCGTCCACGTTTCTGTATGCACGAACAGTGTAGAAATATCTCTCACCCGGCGCAAGTCCGGCGTCTGTGACAGTACGGTTATTATCGGCCGATACAGTCTTAAGCTTTGTATACACACCGTTTTTCTCCGTAGCGTAGTATATCTCATAGCCTGTAGCCAGCCTTGACTTTGTCCACTTGAGCATCACCTTGCCGCCACCTGCTGCTTTTGCAGTGAGTTTCGGTGTCTTAAGTTTCGTCTTCTCGGAAAGGACTTCGGAGAATCCGCCATAAGATACGCTTCCGTCTTTATTTTTTACGTAGGATCTTACTTTATAGCTGTATGTGGTGTAGCTTGTGAGACCGGTCACCTTAAATTTATTCTTTTTGGTATTGCCGATAACCTTGTTATTTTTATCACAGATCTGATAGCCGGTAGCGTATTCCTGCTCAGCCCACTTAAGCTTTATGGTCTTCCAAGTAATATCCGTAGCCCTGAGACCCTTCACTGAAGCCGAGCCGATGTTAAAGTTCACCACCTTTGTTCCGGTATAATTGTCCGACAATGCGGTCATGGTAACCGTCGCCGTGCCGGGATCGGTGTTATTGCTGTAAGTTACATTGTAATCCGTTCCCTTTACCAAAGTCTTGTTTGACACAAGATCCGTCAATGTCACTGCCGGAGTGTAGGTAGTACCGGTGTATTCATAAGAATTTCCACCGCTTAAATCTGCCGCGCAGTTCGAAAGGCTCTTCGCCACTATCCTGTATTCTACGGTCTTTGTTCCGGAATACTGGCCTTTTCCTGTCACAACTGCTTTCGCCGTACCGACGTTTATGTTGTTTGAGTAAGAAACAGTGTAGTCAGTTCCTGCAGTCAGCGCTGTACCGTCGATTGAAACCACCAATGCAGGTGTTATGGCATAACCGGTGTATGTGTATGTTGACGCATACCCCGTCACCACCATGCCTTTGGCGCTGTTTGAAATATTGAAAGGAACAGTCTTTGAGCCGTAATAATAGCTGTTTTCCACTGCTGTGAGAGTGACTGATGCCTTTCCGATAGCAACGTTATCGTCAAAAGAAACTGTGTAATCGCTTCCCTTTGCCAGAGTATTTCCTCCGCAATTTACGGTCAGGGACGGTGTCACAGCCGATCCGGTGTAAACCTGATCCGGAATGGTGGCAACCTTGGCACCTGCAATATCAGCTTTTATGGTGAACTTCTTGGTAAGGTAACCTGAGAATCCGCCAATACCCGAGATAGTAAGGGTTGCTATACCCGCATTCACGTTGTTGGTAGCGGTTACAATGTATTCCCTGCCTGCCACAAGATTCCTGCTGCCGTAGTTGATCACTACGGACGGTACAACTCCGGAACCCGTGTACTTCATGAAGCCGTCACCGGTGTATGTGAACTTAATGTCCTCAGCCGTGATGGTAACACCATCGGATGTCAGACCTGTACCTGATGTAGAACCGTCATCCTTGTCTCCGCCGGAGATGGAATTCTGCTCTATGGTGAAATATGCCTTTGCCGTTCCCCTGTAATTGCCTATACCGTTTACAGTGATGGTGGCTTTACCTACATCTTTATATTTTTTTGTATTGTCTATCTCGTAATCAACGCCTTCCTTCAAGGTTGCCTTGATAGTGGCCGCGCCCCTGTCACGGCTTACCGGAAGGGTAGTATCTGTCACAGTGATGCCTTTGACCGTGATGTAATCGCCTGTGTAATAAACGGTCTCCGGGAAATTGTCTATGGTGCAGTTAAAGATAGACTTCGGGGTAACCGTGTATGTACATGACATGCTGGGAGTAGCCGCATAAGTTCCCTTTTCCGGCACACCGTCCACCACGATGTAATATTTGTCCGCATCCACTATCTTTGTGATATCTACGCGGTTGTCGAGGATAAGATCGCCGTTATCATCAAGGACAGCACCCTTGTAAACCGTTATCTTCCTCTGGTCCGCTCCGATATTGAACCTTGAGGAATCCACAGAAACATAGGAATCCTTGAGATCTCTGTAAAGTCCGTCATACTCAGCCGAATATCCGCCTGTGGTAAGTGTCGCTGTAGCGCCGCTTATATCCTCTCCAATATAGTATGTGTAGGAAACAGAGCCCGTGTAATTGCCCAGACCTTCCACTGTCATCACGATCTTGCCCGCATAATTCGGGAATGTTTCCTCGGACGGAAGCGTCTCATACTGTGAAACAAAGGTCAGTCTGTAATCCGGGTATGTTGCTCCATCATTTTTACATGTCAGATCCACATCCCTGGTCGTATCATGCAGTAATACAGTGGGAACCGATGAACCGCCTGCGACGAAGGGCATCGTATGTCTTCCGTCGGAACGATCTGTTCCGTTTGCATATGTTACAGATTTATTGACAGCATAGGTGAAACCGTAATCCGCCGCTGTGGCCTGATCTGCCGCAATATCCCTCGGTGTGATGGTCATGGTCTTGCTGACCGAACCTGTATAGTTTCCGAGACCCGTAATAGTAAGGGTTACGGTACCTGCATTGGTATGATCTCCAACCACTACCGAATCGTTATATCTCAGCTTATTGCTGTAATCAATTGTATAATCAATGTTTTCCGTCAGGGCATTTTCGCCGTCCGTTATGGTGATCTCCGGTGTCAGCGGATTTCCTGTGTACTCCATCGTTCCTCTCACCGATACGGATGCTGCCGTCAGGCTTCTGGCTGTAATACTGTATTTTGCAGTCAGGTTGACACCGGTATAGTTTCCGATACCCTCGATCTCTATGATATATTCACCCATCTCCTTGGGTGCAACAGCTTCCGTCACTGAACCGTCAGGTTTCTTTTCGCCGCGGGTTCCGACTGCCACATTCTGAAGCGTGTAATATCCGGAAATATAATAATCCATCACGCCCGTAGCGCTGTGATTCAGAATATGTTTCTTACCGAAAATATCCGTATATGTCACAGAGACGTTACCCGGCGCCGCCGGTTCTCCCGTATAGGAGGCATCTGTCGCAGTAACCGTTATAGAATCATCATCAGAGATATCTTTCTGCTTTATATTGATCCTCTCTACAAGTGTTCCCGTGTAATTTCCGATACCTTTTATGGTGACTGTTCCACCGTTGGCTATGGAATTGTTCGAGCCGTATGCAAGCTTGTAATCGGAATTTTTTACCAGATTATAGGCTTCGCCCGTATTCAGTATGTCCGTAAGCCCCGGCTCCGGGAATACACCCGTGGGAATATAATCATAGAATCCCAGAGAAATCTCATCCACATAGTTGGATGTGGGATTCAGCATGCCTTCATAAATTTCCTTCGGAGCGATGGTGATAGCCTTCGTAACAGATCCCTTCAGGAAACAGTTCTCATCTTCCGTATCAGCTGTTATCGTAACCGATCCGGCACCCGCATTTTTATTATTGCCATAAGAAACCTTATATCCGCCGTTTACCGGATGATTGGTTCCATTGAGATTATAGAAAAGATCAAATTGCGGCTGCTTGGATGTTCCGTCGTAAATGAAATGCGGCACGTTATTATCGTCCACATTCGACGAATCCTTCCATTCCACCACAAGATTGCCCACCGGATACAGGATCCTGAATGCCTTAGGCTCAGTCAGGACGCCGGAATATATATCTTTTCCTTCGACTGTCACTTTTGCATAACCCGGATCCGTGTTGTTTGAATAGCTTACCGTATAATACTTGTTATCCAGCCTTTTGCCGTTTGGAAGTCTCACATATACTGTGGGCTCCACAGCTCTTCCTGTCCAATCCATATCCGCTACGGCTTCGATATATGCGCCGTCTGCGGAAATATCACCTGCAACGTTAAAGCTAATAGACATTGAACCTATGTAATGCTGATCCTCAACACCATTTATGGTCAATGTGTGTTTTCCGATGTCATAACCGTCTACGGTAGCAGTATAGTATGTCTTCTGGATAGGTGTTGTGTTATTTCCGCTGACCACAAAAACATCGACAAGATCAACAAGTTTTCCGGCATCTATCGCCTCTTTCAGCCTGGTTTCGGAAATCGTGTCGCCGTCTTTCAGCTTGTCTGCGGAATTTGCGTCATCCCTTATGGCGAAATCCGTGTTATTCAGCTCACGGTAGATATCGATATTTATAACAGTAAACCTTTTACAATTGTTTTTGCCGTGAACATAAAGGTTCATCTGACCCGGACTGTAGTTCAGGGCAGATATTTCCGAATCTATAAACTCATAATCCAGACCTTCTACAAGCTGCGTATCTTCATAGTAAATATAATACAGATTAAGATCCGTAGGTAACAGTTTCAACGGATTTCTGTTTGCATCATATACTATCCTGTTATTACTGTCTCGCAGCACGGCCCTGACATTTGCAGTATTATTTCCAAGGTCGAGCTGTTTTATCTCATAGTATGCCTTTGTACTGCCCATAAAATTGCCGGTACCTACTATTTCCACAAATGTTCTGTCATCATCCAGTATACCGCGTTCATGTGCATAAACACTGGAGTTGGTATCATCAAGGCATCTTATAACATTATAATCCTTGCCTTTTTCCAATGTTTTATCATTGTATGTTACCGTAACATTTGGGAAGTGTGACTTTCCGTCGTAATCAAACTCATGTTCATCCAGCTCTATTCCAACGGACGAAATATCGGCTTTTTCTATCACAAAGGACTTCTGTATTACAGCGCTGTTCTCTATTGTCTGATAAGTTGTATTCCTGAGCTCCGGGAAATTATAATTGCTGCCTTCCTTTGTCGCAACATAAACGTATGCCAGATAGTTTGTGCTCACGGTCTGATTGATATTATTAAGATATTTCAGCTCATAATCATCGGGAGAAAGCACCTCATAATTCCTATCTTTATCAAGATCAACCTTGACTATTAAAGTATTGGGTTCTATAGGCTCTCCGGTAAAAACTTCCCTATGTTCCGTCTCTCCTCCGGCCCATTCGAAAATCGTATTATTATTTGAAAGCGCTATCGTATTGATGGTATACGTTTCCGTCAGCGTACCAAAATAAACCGTACTGTCAGATTTTGCGGTTATCGTGACCTCTACTGTACCGGCACTGGTAACATCACCGGGCCTTCCGCTTGTCAGATTTCTGAATGACTTTACATAATCCGTACCTTCCACAAGTGTCCTGACATCATCGCCCATATCGACTTTTACGATAACATCATCCGGCTCTATGGGATTGCCATCGTACACAAGTCCGCTGTCTTTATTTAATATCTTTCCGGATCCGTCCCTGAACACCAATGTTACTGAGCCTTTAGCGGAAATATCAACACCACAATAAAATGTTCTGCTTATGCTGCCTGTATAATTTCCTCCGGCATCAGCTGCAAAAGTCACAGTTGCCGTATTACCGGCCTGAGTATTGTCCGTGTAATTGATGCTGTACGCACCGGCAGGAATCACTATATCATTACCGCTCACCTTGTCGATCAGTTTATGCTGCGGGTATCGGTAAACATAATCCGCAGGGGCATTATTGATCATAGACTGTACGCCAAGGTCTACCGTGAGATGGTTCATATTACGCTTTGTGATAGTGTATGTGATCTCGCATGCATCATAGAGATCCGCATACTCACCTAAAGGTGTGATCAAAAGCTTTCCGGTGCCGGGAAGGATATTATCACCGCTGGGCTCTATACTGTAATTGTCCTTTGAAATGATATGTCCGTCTGCCTCTTTGAAAACCAGCTTGGAATAATCAGGCAACGTCATATATTCACTGGAGCCAATCCATTCAACCGATAAATTCTGCGCAGTTAAAAGCTCCTTTAAGCTCGCCTTCACCACCCAGTAGCCTCTGCTGAGTGTGCCCTCAAAGTTAAGACCGTCTCCGGTTACCACCATAGTGTGCTGTCCGATAGATTTCGGAACCGTGCCGTCAATACCGTCAAAGGTCACGGTTATGCCCTCAGCGCACACACCTGTATCACCGTTATACAGAATGGTCTTTTTGGTGCCGTTCGTATATATTACGTAAGGCGCCTTTGTAGCTGTCCCCGCATAATAAACTGCAGCATTGGTATTTACGGTATTAGCACTGACTGTTGCGTTATTTACATTGATGGCGCCTATGCTGAAGTCTGCCTTTGCATAGGTTCCGCTATCGTATTTAGCACTGTTGTCGGAGTTGCTGCGGCCATAGGCTCTTACCTGGTAAATACCGGTATCTATACATTCGGTAACCGCAAGATAAGACTCTCCGGATTTTTTGTAATACTTTACGTCATAATCCGTTCCTTCTGTCAGAACCTGTCCAAGATATTTGTCGGTCAGAGTTATGCTCTGGCTCTGAGCAACATCTGTACCCGTGTACGTTGAATTTCCGGGATTCAACGCCATCTCAAATCTGCTGTTTGCTTCCGTACCATCAGCGTCAGTATACGGGAATTTCGCGGGCACAACGTTAAAATATGCCTTTTCAGACACCTGACCGCTGTATGCCATGCCCGACTTACCTTCTACATAAACATACTTTTCACCGACAGTGCGCATATTCTCATTTTCTAATGGAACATCTATCGTTTTGCCTTCTCCGTTAACATAACCATATTTAACATCATATAAATCGCTTGTCAGTACTGAAGATGAGCTGCCCGCCTCATCTGTAACTGAATAAGACGGTATCTCAGTCGAACCGTGCCTGTTTCCATACTCAACACTTGATGAATCCAATGTAACCTTGAGTGGAGCGTTTATGTAGTAAGCAAACCTGACACTTCCCGCATCTGAATATGTTCCTATTCCTGTTACCGTTACGTCTACACTTCCCACCGATAATGCTCCGCCTGTATCATATGACAAAGTGTAGTCCCTATCTTTAACCAATTCCGTAGTCCCATCGTATACAGTTATAGAATACGGCTTTGCCTGAGCACCCGTAATATACGTTACAGTAGGAAACTCAGTCTGGTTCGCAAGCTGAACAGAATCCAACACTACCGGAGCATCTGTGCTGTCACCTACAACACTGATACTTATGTCACCAAACGTATTGGATGCCACATGTATTATTGATTTTTTCGTGCCGCAGTAATAATATCCTCCCCTCTTAACCGCGCTTCCTCCAAAACTGTATTCTACAGAGTAATCGCTGCCGGCAACCAGCTCTGCATTACCCACAGAGCCGCTCCCTCCAACTTTTTCGTATTTCGGGAGTATTCCGGAAAAATCTATATTTGTTCCTATATTTTCATTATATAACCTGTAATTACTCTTAAGCTGTGCACCTGTGTAATTCTTTGCTACTTCAAACGCTTTTCCGCCACTGAGATTTTCGACTTCAGTACCAAGATAAGCTTTTACAACATTCGTATCGGCAATATCGTATGCAATATAGTAATTAGGCACATCAAAAGTTTTCTGCTCAGTAAAATTATCTGTTTTCAGAGTGATAGTGCATCCGCTTCCATCAGCGGTGGTAAAATCCCACCCGGAATTATTTGTAACCTCGTAGTCCGTATTGGGTATCTGGATTTCGCCCGCACTTGTCTCAACAATAACGGATGAAAAAGTCGGTCTGTGAATCATGCCATCGTATGTTTCCACATTCTTCACAATAGTAGCTGAGTTTATCTGAAAAGGCGTAACCTTATCTATCTTAAACTCCAGCACCTGGCTGGGAAATGATCTGAATCTGCTACCCGCTCCGTTGGAAATTGTTACAGAATAGTATTCATCATCTCCGCAAACATCAACTGCATCATCATAGACAATATCAAAATCTTCGGTACTAGATGTGACATTATCATCAAAAAACAGCACCTCTTCACCATCTGTTTTTACCGCACTTATCGTAAGTGAAGGTTTCTGGGCAGTAGCGTTATACAACAGATTCGGCTCATTGATCTCAAAAGAAAACCTAACCTCTACACCAACTTTTGTAGCACCTATATATTCTCTTGACGACAGATGCTGATTTTCCGCCTTAACAAGCGGCGGTATCTCTATTACCGCTACCACCATCGCCACGGTCAACACCACAGCCATTATCTTCTTCAGTATGCTCTTTCCCATATCCGCTACCTCCGATGCCTGAGAGACTGATGTGACTCATCTCTCTTTATGTTGCGAAACATGCACTGTCCCTGTGCAATGAAATATTTTTGTACGTCAAAAAGTGCAGGGAGACACCCTACATTATATATATCGTATTATTTATGTTTTTTTTTATAGGTTTAAGAGAGTAAATTTCTCAATTTCGGTCATGGTTGTCATGTTTCGACAAATGCGAATGTGCATTTTTGATCATACATGAACACGCTTTTAAAAGCTGTGAAAGGCTTCACAAAGATCCCCCGAAAATGTTTATTTTGCATTTAATAAGTGATCTCGTGTATGTATTCTACGCCGTCTCCAAGCTTATTGCCTATGGCAAACCCAATCTTTCCGGCGTTGAAATACCACTCCCCCAGAGTGATCTCTCCGTCCCAGTTCAGCAGCACATCACCCTGAATGAAGGTTCCGTTCCCGCTGTCGTCATTCATCACGACACTCATGTTCTCGTTGCTGCGGAACATGAGATAGCCCTCTTTTTCACCGTCTGTCAGGCGGTATGCAACCGAATACACCGGTGCTGTCGATTCCTGTATACAGGTAAGTCTTATCTTTTCACCGTCTTTCACAAGATTTATGGATGGCGTAAGGTCCGGAAGCTCGTAAACCGCCGGATCGGGGTTGAATCTCAAAATATCTCCCCCTCCGAAAATCCCCCTCGCTGCCTCCGTTTCGAAATACATGATCTTTTCCTCTTCGGTCAATGTCATATCATAGATCACATTTCCGAACATCTGCTCCATGTCCTCGATCACATATTCTTTCACTTCGCTCTCATCCATGCCGAAATGGGAATACTCATAGTTAAGCGCCGTTGCAATCCTCTGCTGATAATCCATAAGGCGGTTTATCAGGTTTATCTTCAGCCCGTCATCCACGTTTCCGGGATCTTCATACGTTATATCCGCATTTCCCGTCTGCTGCGAACTTTCAGTTGAACCAGTCGCATCGGCAATATTCAATTCTCTCTTTAATTCCGTTACGGCAGGCGGCTCATTGTAGGCTCCGTTTTCTATCTCACCCGCATTTACGAGCACGGTATACAGGTTTCCGATGTACTCGTCCGACATCTTTTCAAGGTTCATCACCGAAACATCTATGGCATAAACCTCTGAAATCCTGGCATCAGCAAGCGCTTTTGCTCTCGACTCATCCTCACCCTTCACATTGAGATAATAATTGTACAGTTCAGACTTAAGACTGACCTGGTTTGAAGCGTAACCCATGACAAGATTCCGGACAGTGTCGGCTTCTTTGGGTTTCTCGCTGCCTCCCCCGCTAAAATGTTTCACCAGACCCACTATCACCCCGATGACCAACACCGCCACTATCACAATCATTATATTGCGGACTGTGACGATATGGACGGATGACGCCACTCCGGATCCTTTTCCGGTCTTTTGAGGCTTTGCCGCCTTCGAAACCTTCTGAGGTGTCTTTGACTTCTTTTGTGCAGTTGCCTTCGCTGTATCTGCATTTTTCGCTGCGGGCTTTACGGTTCCTCCGGCTGCTTTTTTTAATTTTTCAACAAATTTGCGGCCATAATCAGACTCAAATCCCGGATCATCGCCCAGAAAATCAAGAGCAGCTTTTGCGCCATCCTTTGAGCCCATATCATATGAAGCCATTATATCTTTGATGCGCTCAAGATCTGACTTTGCCGCCAGATATTCCTGCTCCGTCTCAAATTCCTGTTCACCGATCCGATACGCCATTGTCCTCACCTCTGCAAAACAATAATAATAAATATGATATATTATTTCATTTTGCATTTCAATAGAAAATGCACTTTATTTTTTGGTGGTTTTAGAGTAAAATAACATAAAAAAGAACGTTATGGAAATCATTCCGTAAAATATAAGGGAGGTATCTACAGTGGAGGAGAGGATTTTCAACAACAATCATGTTATCGCATGGTTACAGTATTTTTCGGAGAAGACGGATGTAGATCTGGAACATGTAAAGATCCTGGATATCACCAGAAAAAACAAAAACCTGATCCCGGCGGTGGAAGCCCACAGGAGCGTATTGGTGTTTACCGAAGCCGGTCATCCGGATATTTTTTACCGAATGTATGAAGCGGGACTCGGCGACTGCAAGGTAATATACAACATCGGCAGCGAACCTTCCGGCGAGATCCTGGAGGATAAGGTCGAAAATATGATAGACAGAGGCATCAACGCCTCAGCCGGAATGCTGATCTTAAATCCCAATGCCCGCAGCACCATCAAATTCGGTATGGACAACAGCGAGTTTTCTTCGGGTTCGGTTCATTATGTGGGTTCCGAGATCCGTGCGGTGATCCTGTCAAAGATGCAGATCAACGATGGCAAAAACATCTGTGTTATAAGCGGAGAATCCATAGTGGTGGAGGCAGCCATCCTAAACGGCGAAGGCACCATCATAGCAGTAGAGTATAACAGACATGACAGAGATACTCTGGAAGATAATGTAAACCGTTTTGGACTTAATAACGTTACGATAATAGATCATGTAGATGAAGAGAGCATGAAGGGACTTCCGGTTCCGGATGTCACCATGTTAGTGGCTTCAGCCAGCATGGAGCAGGAGATGGAAACTCTCCTTAAGATAAATCCGGAAATGGAATTTGTGATCTACACCCTGGATTTTGTGGTTGCGGCAGAACTTCCCAAAAAGTGCGCAGCCCTTGGCATGCGAGATCCCGAAGTGATCCAGATAGCCGTTTCAAAGCTCACCAGCAAGAACACCTACTCCAGCCAACCGGCTCCGTGGATCATATCAGCCAGACCGCAGTAAACAAAAGATTTAAAAAATTTCAGCCGGACAGTCAGGCACAAGTTGCCCGTCTGTCCGGCTGTTTTTATTCTATGATCATTAATTCACTCATCAAATTCCATGACCACAAAGAATCCGTTCGGTTTTTCGACAACAGCTTTCACCACCCCCTGTGTGCTCTTAAGCCGTTCCAGAGTGGTATAGTTTGCGGACATCGCGTAAGAGTCGCCCAGAGTATAGTAATATGAGTTCGGGAGCTTACCCTCGGTAACCGGCAGAACATCGCCTTCTTTTACCAGTCCGTGGCGCTCCATCTTAAATTCCATTTCACGCATTTTCTACTCCTTTATATGTACCTGTTCAGAACCAATGCAATCCGGTCGAATATGCCGGGCCGGAACTTATTCATGCCAACAGTTACCTTTATGTTATATAACGTAATCGCTCCACTCGAAGAGATTTCCCGAATCACCACTCTCAGTATTGTCTTTCGGCGTCATCCGGTAGTTATTATAGATCAGTTCCGGCGGTTTGGTCGACACCCTGATGTTCTCCCCGATGGACTGGGTGATAAAGGTATTACCTCCTATTATAGAGCCTTCACCGATATTGGTCTCTCCACCTAAGATGCTGGAGCCCGAATAGACAGTAACATTGTCCGCAATAGTGGGATGTCTCTTTACATTGGCCAAAAGCTGCCCTTTTCGCGTCGACAACGCGCCCAATGTAACGCCCTGATAAAGCTTCACATTGTCGCCGATCTCCGTAGTCTCACCGATCACCACGCCTGTACCGTGGTCTATGAAAAAGAACCTTCCGATGGTGGCGCCGGGGTTTATATCTATACCGGAGCCGGAGTGGGCGTACTCAGTCATCATACGGGGTATGAACGGTACATTCAATTTATATAGTTCATGGGCTATCCTGTAAACGTATATCGCAAAAAATCCCGGATAGGAAAAAATTATCTCCTCTTTTGATTTTGCTGCAGGATCCCCGTTAAATCCGGCTTCCACATCATCTAACAGCGTCAGCTGTATCTCCGGAAGCTTTTCGGCAAAGGCCAGCGCAAGCTTCTGCGCTTCCTCCCGTATATCGCAAAAGCTTTTGGCATCGGGATCCGTGTTTACATAATCCAGAGCCAGAGCAATCTGCTCTGTGAGTTTGCCCAATGCATCCTCCAGTACTTCACCGAGGAAGGTCTCCGGCATGCTCCTGTCGCAGAAGTCACGCTGGTAAACTCCCGGAAACAGCAGCAGTCTGAACTGCTTGACCAGCGAGTTGACAACTGCAGTCTCAGGCAGCGGTTTTTTGTTTTGTGCCGCCAAAAGCGGCTCATTCTCAATATTTTTACCCAATTCCGAAACAACTTTTGCAAGGGTTTCTCTCTTGTCCATTGCTATCACCTCATAAAAGCAGGATAAAACGGAGGATCCAAAACTTTCACCTGTCAGATATCCTCTTCAAAAACGGTCCTGATGCTGTTGTAATGCAAAAACTCACCCTTACCTGCGATCTCTTTTATCTCATCAAGGGTGGCAGCCATATAGCCGCTGGCCTCCTCAGTCTGAAGCTTCACATCCGAATCAACGAAATCTTTTTTGAAAAGATACACATCCACAAAGTAATTGTCGCCCTCATCCGGATTGTCTCTTTTGTATGTGAGGGCCAATTTGTACGGACAGTCTTTAACATCGAGGCCTGTCTCCTCCAATGTTTCACGGCAGACAGCCTCATACGATGTCTCCCCCGCTATGCACCCACCTCCGCTGACTTCCCAATGTCCCGGAGCCCAACGCTTGGTCATGACACGTTTTGTGATGAGAAATCTTCCATCGCTTCTTTTTATCACAGCCAGCACCGAAAGATGATAATCTCCGGGCTTCATATGGAAATCATTTCTGACCATTGTGCGTCCGGTGACTTTCTTGTCTGCATCATATATATCCCATAATTCGTTTTTTTCGCTCGTATTGTTCATGTCACTCCTGACCCTTCTGATTTTTCTTGCGGAACTCTGCCGGAGTCATCCCCATCTGTTTTTTGAATTTGACATGGAAATAGTCCACATTCTTATAGCCGACCCTCTCAGCCACCGCGTAAACTTTTATATCTTCATTTAACAAAAACTCTTTAGCCTTACGTATCCTGACTTTGTCGAGGTAGGAGTTGAAATTCTCTCCCACTTTTTTCGAAAAGATCTTGCCAAGGTACGAAGCATTGTATCCAAACAGAGGCGCTATATTTTCCAGGGTGATATTCGAGGCATAGTTGTGTTCAATGTAATTAAGTATATCGTCCATCACACTGTCCCTGGA
>JAILBP010000156.1:0-4129 GCA_024680835.1 Lachnospiraceae bacterium
CTCAGCAGTGGAAAATACCGGTGGAATCAGAGAATTATTCTGGTGACAAGGTCATTCCTGAAATCATTGATCATTCTGAAATTGATGTAAAATCTAAGGTTACCGGGAATTCAGATACTTCCGGTAACACTCTTGATCATAGGGCAGAGAAAAAAGGCAGGATACTGGTGATCTTCGGTGTGACCTACTGCTACAATATCCTGAATCATATTTTGGAGAATTTCGGGAAAGCCCTGGAAAGACGCGGGTTCGATGTGGAGTATTACGATGAGCAGGCCGACGGGGCAGCAGGTCTTGTAAAATACTACGGTCAGACGTTTGCTGCGGTGATCGGGGTGCAGACATATCTGTATTCCATATTCCTGAAGGATTCCGGGCGGTTTCTCTTTGACGGTATAAACGGACCGCGTTTTAACATGGTGCTGGACCATCCGGGGTGGCTTTCGCATCTTTTGTCAGAGGTTCCGCGGGATACCTATGTTTTAACCCATGATACCAATTACATTGAGTTTATAAAAAAATATTATCCGAAGATTTCGGGAAGCTTTCTGCTGCCACCGGGTGGAGTGCTGAATCCGAATCTGAGCGATGCCTTGAATGGTCAAAAAGTTTCAGATATAGAGAACAGGAATTCAGGATTTCTACTGACAGAAGGACAGACTACTGAAAACGGACAGACTACTGAAAACGGACAGACTACCGAAAACGGGCAGGCCACCGAAAACGGACAGACTACCGAAAACGGACAGACTTCAGAAAAAGGAAAGACTCCGGAACCGGAAAACAAAAAATATGATCTTGTCTTTATCGGGACCTACGGGGATTTCAGAAAGAAATGCGAGCAGATCAGGGAATGCAATCCTTTTGCCAAGAAACTGGCACTGAAATATCTGATATTGCTGAAAAGATATCTGAACGACCCGGCAGAAAAGGTTTTCAAACTGACGTTAGCAGAACTTGGCATAGAGCCGTCTTCAAACGAAGAATTCTTAAATCTCTTTGCAGCCATGAATCCGGTAGTGCAACTGGTGATGTACTATTACCGGGAAAAAACCTTGCGGACTCTGGCAGAAGGCGGTGCAGATATCGATGTATGGGGGGAGACCTGGAGGGATGCACCGTTTATGAAGCTTTCGCCATACAAAGAACATATACATGTTCATGGTGACCTGACACCGGATGAAGCCGAGAAAATATTGTCCCGAAGTCGGATGGCACTGAATATCATGGCCTGGCATAAAGCCGGTTTCACGGAAAGACTTGCAAATACCATGCTGTCCAAGACTGTGATGCTGTCTGATGTGAGCACCTATATCACAGAACATTTCAGATGCGTGTCACCGGAATCCGTGATTTTACGGAAGCTGGTTGGGGATGAACCGGGAAAACTTAAAATTCGACAGGCACAATCTGCAGATGAACAGGAAAACTACGGAGATAAACATGTACAACTTTTGATTGCTCAAGTAGACCATGAAAACAGTCGGGTACGATCTGATGATTTCTGTATGAAAAACGACAACGATCAGCCCATCCGCTGTTCCGACATCATCAGGAAAAGCGAATTTGCGGTATTCCGATTGGACGAACTACAGAAACTGCCCGGATTTGTAAAGTGTCTGTTGGAGGATAAGGAAGCTCTGGCTGTGATGACCGAAAACGGGTATGAGCGCTGCATGGCAGAACACACCTGGGATGCAAGAGCAGAGCAATTTGAGAAGCTGTTGTTTGGGTGAAGGTATACGAGGATAAAGTAGTCGGCTTTGCGGCTGTCAAAGGTATAAAAAAGCAATTCTTTCCGAAATGTGATCAAAGGGGATCAGATCAATACAGCTTTGCGTGAAAGGTATCGGCGCTGTGACTTACTGAGGAGTGCAACAGTGTCGCTGCCATGGATCTCTGAGTGATAGGGATTGCCGGTTGATGGGAGATATTTGACTGTTGCGCCGATCTCCTTACAGCTTTTGAAACGTACATAGACTATATTGCCTGTGAAACGCTGCATCATAGACCGGGCAGACTCTTCAACGCTCCGGTCGCCCTGCCTGTCTACGGATAGACCTTTTGGGTCGGCGAAGACGGCGGAGGAAAGACTGCCATCTCTGCGCCAAAACATATCGGATATCTCCGGCGGGTAAACTTCGCGAAAAAGCTTTTCGTCTGAGTTGAAAGATTTATCGTTAAAAGATTTAGCCATAGAATTTCATCACCCTTTCATGTATAGCAGCTGCATCGGAGGGCAGCTCTTCGGTGGATTCACCACCGGCATAATCTACGATAAAGATCTCGACTGAATCTTCGGCACCGATCTCTATCTCCATGTGATCTCGTCTCGAATTATCAAACTCCAACTGGATCGTCTCGAGAGCTGTTGGAAAGATCTCCGGCTGTATATCGATATGTTCAATGATATCCCGGACTTTAGCTATGACAACATCCGGAATGGCGGGGGCACCATTGCCGTTCCAACCGTCTTTGAGAGATTGGATCGCGTTCAGTTTGTTAAGATTGAAAGTTTTGACATCCGTGACAGCAGTGCCGGTCTGTACGGGGCGTGATACCGATACAGAGCTGATCGCCTTGGCGTATGTAAACTCACGGCTCAGAGCTTCAAGTTCATGATAGCGATCTTCTGAGATTATGACCACGTTTTTGTTTTCCTTGCGAGGAATAACAACCGGTTCGCCGTTATAAGCCATTTCAAGGAATTTTTTTAAGTTTGCCCGGACATCCACCTGTTTTGCTACAACCATGATCTCCTCCAGTGTTCAGAATGGAATATACCATTCGAAAACAAAATACGTACTTGATTTAGTACGGATTTTAGTACAGAATTATTTATTTGTCAAGTACTTTTTTCTGTGCGAAAACTATTTCTATAATAGAAAGATGTGATATCGCGGATTTTTCACATTGTGTTGATATGAGGATCAAACCTATGAGAGTGCTCTATCTTGACTGGCCCTGCTTTGGCAGGGAGGATGTATTGGACTGCTTTGAGAGGCAGTTCGGTTTTGAGGTTGAAAAGTTTATACATAAAGATTATACCGAGCGGAAGAGTGCGGGATTTGATGCAGCTTTTGATGAGGCGGTTAAGGATCGCGATATCGCATTCTGCTTTTCTTACAATTTTTTTCCACTGATGGCGGAAGGGTGCAAAAGGCATGGGATAAAGTATGTTTCCCTGATCTATGATTCGCCGTTTGTGAAGCTGTATTCCTACACAGTGGCATATCCTACCAATTATGTTTTTCTGTTTGATTTCGAGTTGTACCGCACATTGAAAGAGGGCGGGATAGATACCGTGTATTACATGGTGCTGCCGGTGAATTCGGAAAAGATTCTCGAGATGATAAAGAAGCCTTACGACAAGAGCCGCACAGTGTGTGACATTTCGTTTGTGGGAAATCTATATAATGAAGATCACAATATTTTTGACAGGATGTATGAGAAGCTGGATGAGCATACCCGCGGGTACATCGACGGGGTGATGCAGGCACAGTTGCTGGTGAGCGGTTACAGCTTTGTGGAGTCGGTGCTGACCGATGACATCGTGAAAAACATGAATGCGGCGGAGCCTTACGTCCCAAATCCGGACGGGGTGGAAACGCTGCCCTATGTTTATGCGGATTATTATCTTGCCAGAAAGATGACATCCATGGAGCGCATAAAGCTGTTGAATGCAGTGGCGGACAGATTTGATCTAAGGCTTTTCACCCTCAATCCGAAGGCGGCTGTTCCAAATGCGCACAACATGGGCATTACGGACTATAATACAGAGATGCCGCTGGTGTTTCACGACAGCAGGATAAACATAAACATAACGCTTCGCAGCATAAAGAGCGGGATTCCGTTAAGGTGTATGGATATTCTGGGTGCGGGGGGATTTTTGATGACAAATTACCAGGCGGATTTGCTGTCGTTCTTTGTGCCCGGTGAAGACTTTGTCTACTTCGAGGACGAGGCTGATCTCCTGAAAAAATGCGAATACTATCTGGCACACGAGGACGAGCGCGCCGCTATTGCACAAAACGGCCATCGAAAAGTGCGCAAAAACCACAGCTACCTCAAGGCATTCTCCGAGATGCTCGATGTGGCCGGCATATAATCGTGACTATTCATAGTAACT
>JAILBP010000162.1:0-3799 GCA_024680835.1 Lachnospiraceae bacterium
TCTTCTGTCCATGAAGGAGAGCATGTTCTATATGACCAATCTCACCCGTGTCAAACATGACATGGAAGATACAGAGGAAAAGCTGGGACAGATCAGTAAGACTGCATATAAGGATGCCCTGACCGGTGTCGGCAATAAGGCTTCATTCAACGAGATGATCGAAAAGCTTGAGGCAGATCGTCTGCATGGAGATACAGCCTTTGCCATTGTGATGGCGGATATCAACAACCTTAAGAAGATAAATGATACCTTAGGGCATGAGTGCGGAGATGATTATATCAGGGGATGCTGCAGTATAATCTGTAACATTTTCAAGCGTTCGCCTGTATTCAGGATTGGCGGCGATGAGTTTGTGGTTGTATTAAAAAATGACGATTTTGCCAACCGTGAAACTTTGATGGCAGGCGTTGAGACTGAATTTGAGAAGACCAATGCCATGACTGACAGACCTGAACACGAGAGGTATTCGGCATCTGTCGGCATTGCAGTATGCGACGGAGCAGGAGACGCCGTCAGTGCTGTATTCAAACGGGCTGATGATGATATGTACGCCAAGAAAGAGATCTACAAAAAGAAATTCGGAAGTTACAGATGACATTAGATCAGTCTGCATTTTTACTGAACTTCTCACGAAGCACAGGCTGCAGTTTCTTTACGATGAATTCTCCGGCGAGTCCGCACAGGATTCCCGCTATGACTCCACAGATAACATCGGAAGGGTAGTGAACGCCGACGTATAAGCGGCTTAGAGCGATGAGAGATGCCAGTATGAGGGCGGGGATGCCGATCATTTTATCGCAGTTCCGGAATAATACGACGGCTGCTGCAAAGGATACGGAGGTATGTCCGGATGGAAAGGAAGTGTCAGGCTGTCTTTCTATCAGTATCGTAAGAGTTTCTATCACCTCATAAGGTCTGGTGCGGGCTACTATATGTTTTATCAGGGCATTTACAGCGAGACCGTTTACGATCATGGCAGCTGCGCTCATAAGACCTGTAAGCCGGTATTTTGGTATAAACAAAAATAATACGGTCAGTATTATCCAGAATAAGCCGTAGTTTGCAAGGCTTGTGATGAGTTTGACCGGTGTATTCAAAAATTCGATCCTTATGTTATTCTGGATCCATAACAGGATATTCGAATCAAGTTCATATAATGCCTGCATCTTTATTACTCCCCGCTTTTATTTTTCCCGAAAACATATTTTTGCTGTATCTTAAAGCTCAGAATGAATAGAACAGTATCTGTTACCATTTTTATGATGACCTCGGGAACTACTGTGATAAGCCGTACAAGAGCTCCGGTTATGCCGGCGCTAAGTCCCATCTGAATGACAGCCAGTAAAAGGTATTTTACGGCAGTCCGGGATTTTTTGTTCTTGCTGTTAAAGACAAATATATGATTTATGATATAATTGTAAGTGCCCGAGATAAGCCTTGCGGCTACGGTGGATACTTCCACATAGAGTGTCATTCTGCCGAAGAGCCTGCAGAAGACCGCAAACAGTATTATGTCCAGGAGCGCAGAGGACAGGGATGCGGCGGTATATCTGATAAAATGTCTGCACAATATGCGGTATATTTTGATGGAATCCTTGAAGGTGTTAAAATGTGTTTTGTGATCTGTGACGGAGTCGTAGATGGCGGGTATCGGAACCTCCGTTATGGGATATCTGTCTATAGTGCATAACAGCATCTCCGTCTCAAATTCAAAGCGGTTTCCTTTTACCTCCAGGAGCTCTCTCATGAAATCTGTCGGTATCCCGCGAAGACCGGTCTGTGTATCGGAGATCTTAAGGCCTGTGACATATTTCATCACGCCTGCCGTGATCTTGTTGCCATATACGCTCTTCCAGGGAATGTCATCCGAGTCAAAGGATCTGACACCCAGTATCAGATGATGGGGATTTTCCGTAAGACTATTTATGACGGCATTTATGCTGTCTGTATCATGCTGACCGTCAGAGTCTGCTGTCACGCAGCCCACTGCATCCGGATATGCCTCCAAAATATATGAAAATCCTGTCTTTAAGGCAGCTCCCTTTCCTTTGTTTACATCGTGGATCAAAAGCTTTCCGCCCATTTTATCTATGTAGGGTCTGCATTCGTCGAATAATCCGTCGTAATCGGGACCGCTTCCGTCATTTACCAGTATTATGTTCTTGGCATCAGCTGTTACCAGTGATTCCAGTAAGTCTATCAGTCTTTCGTCCGGCTCATATGCCGGTATCAGGATCGGACAGGTCATCATCCGCGCCTCCCTAAATGTAAATACTGATGTTAACTCTAACATAACTGCTGTGTTTTTTCAAGAAGGCAGAATTTTTGGAAATATCTTGTCTTTGCAAGAGTGTAAAAGTATAATAAAGCATGATCGATACACAGAGTAAGGGGCAAAGGATCTTGCGGTAATGAAATCTCCAAAGAATAAGACCATAGATATGACAGTAGAAGAGGGGCGGGATTATCTGGACAGATGCATCCGGGTGAATGGAATTGTCTCTGTGGAAGAGATATGCGATAAGACCATCATCGGTGATACATTTGAGGCGATGAGGTGTTTACCGAAGGGCTTTGCCGACCTTGTGATAGCCGATCCGCCCTATAATATGGACAAGGATTTCAAGGGAAACAAATTTCATAAAAAGACTGATGAAATGTATGAGGAATACACGGAAAGCTGGATCAGAGCGGTACTTCCGCTGTTAAAGGATAATGCGACTGTCTACGTGTGCTGTGACTGGAAATCCTCAGGAGTTATAGAGCGTGTGTTAAACAGATATTTCCATGTGCGAAACAGGATAACCTGGCAGCGTGAAAAAGGCAGAGGAGCTCTGACCAATTGGAAGAACGGCATGGAGGATGTCTGGTTTGCCACGGTTTCCAAGCAGTACACCTTCAATGTTGAGGATGTGAAGATCAGGAGAAAGGTCATAGCGCCATACAGGGTTGACGGGAAGCCAAAGGACTGGGAAGAGACGGATGCGGGGAATTTCAGGGATACCTATCCATCCAATTTTTGGGATGACATTTCGATACCCTACTGGTCTATGGCCGAGAACACCGCACATCCCACACAGAAGCCGGAAAAGCTTCTGGCAAAGCTGATACTGGCAAGCTCAAATGCCGGAGATACAGTGTTTGATCCCTTTGCGGGCTCGGGGTCAACCCTGGTTACTGCCAAAAAGCTGGGAAGACACTATGTGGGCATAGAACAGAATGAGCAGTTTTGCGTTTGGGCCGAGAAACGCCTTGAGATGGCAGATACGGATGCGACGATTCAGGGCTATGCAGGAGGTGTTTTCTGGGAGAGGAATACCTTCTCATCACAGAAAGGTAATTGATCTTGTTTACTGGTATGATTCAAAATACCGGTTTGTGTGATCGGTAATGCAGACGGATATGAAGAAGAAAAGATTTATAACAGAATTCATCCTGGCATGTTTTGCGTGGTTTTTTGTTGTGATCGCTTTGCTGGTGGTTGCGAGAGCGTATTCGCGTGAAACAATATATGCGGATGAGACCTATTTTACAAAACACAGTAATGGCACGGAGGTTGCCGCTTCATCCGGAAAAGCCGCAGGCGCAGAGGATGATCCGGACAGCAGTGTTTCCGGGGAAAACACAGTTAAAGAAACTGCAAAAAATGAAGGACCTAAAGCACAGGATACAGCGGCAGACGGACAATCAGACACCGGCGTTGCCGTATCAGAGAATGGCGCTGAGGATATAGAGACAGTTCCGGCCGTAAGCTACAGGATTGAGGGCGATAATGTACCGGCACCGGATCCGGATAAAT
>JAILBP010000214.1:0-8734 GCA_024680835.1 Lachnospiraceae bacterium
CATAAAGCATTCGGCTTCTGTACATCAAAACAGATCGTACCTGTGGCTAAGATGAGAAACATCATCTCTCAAACCAAGAAATAGGATCATCTTGGTATCCGGAGATATCGGCACACAGATAAGAAACCGACCGTAGTGCAACGGAGGTCGGGTTTCCTTTTTGAGAGAAGACGTTGGTTCAGAGATAGTGTAACGGGCAACCATAAAACATCAAAAAGCCCTGAAAGCCGCTAACCAAGCGACTTTCGGGACTTTTTTTGTCAAAACTCTGTCAAAAACGGGAGTATGATAATCGATTGAACGTGATTTGTCAACTGTTTTTTACAGGATAACAACCGTCAAAACATGCCTTGCACAACGGCAGTCCCTGCGCCATAACATCAAGATCGTCTATGCAAAGATACTCCAGAGAGTCCGCACCTATCCTCTCTCTTATCTGCTCTTTCGTATGGCCGCTGGCTATAAGTTCGGAGTTGTCCGGCACGTCAGTTCCGTAATAACAAGGGTAGAGAAATGGCGGCGAAGAAATGCGCACATGGACTTCCTTAGCCCCGAATCTTCTCATCTCCCCGATGATATTAGCCAGAGTGGTTCCGCGCACAATGGAATCGTCAGTTATCACAACCCTCTTATCTTTTACCACGTCCTCTATGACGCGCAGCTTTATGGCAACTGCACTGGTTCTCTCCTCCTGAGTCGGTTTGATAAAAGTTCTGCCCACATAGCTGTTTTTGGCAAAGGCAAGCTCGAAGGGAATGCCCGATTCCTGCGAAAAGCCTGCTGCCGCGGTAAGTCCGGAATCAGGAACTCCTGTCACCACATCCGCATCCACCGGATATCTCCTGGCAAGCGCTTTTCCCCCTTCGATCCTCGCCTTGTAGACACTGATCCCGTCGATGTGTGAGTCAAGCCTTGCAAAATATATATACTCAAAAACGCAATGCGCCTGTATCTTTGAATCCAGGATCTGCTTTGATGTGATCCCGTCCTCGGTTATGATGACCATCTCACCGGGCAGAACATCCCTGACATAATCCGCACCTACGGCTCTGAGAGCAGTACTTTCCGATGCACACACGTACATGTCATCCACAGATCCGAGGCATAGAGGCTTAAGCCCCCAGGGATCACGGATACATATGAGTTTCCGCGGGCTTAATATCAGCATGGCAAAGCCGCCCTTTATAAGCTTCGAAACGTTTTCAGCCGCCTCCTCTATAGACGCGGTATGCATCCTCTCCTCTGCGATCTTATATG
Source organism: Lachnospiraceae bacterium (assembly GCA_024680835.1). Taxonomy (GTDB): domain Bacteria; phylum Bacillota; class Clostridia; order Lachnospirales; family Lachnospiraceae; genus RGIG6904. Next base: position 1,258 of record JAILBP010000214.1, read on the forward strand.
CTATCACCTCAGAGTCGGCGTTTCCGTTAAAGACCGCTCCTTCACTGACAAGCTCATCCCTTATGGAATCCGCATTGATGATATTCCCGTTATGAGCCAGAGCAATGGTACCCTTTGCATAATTCAAAAACACGGGCTGTGCGTTTTCCTTTGTGCTGCCGCCTGCTGTGGAGTATCTCACATGACCGATACCAATGTTTCCCTTCAGCTTATCCAGCAGATCCTTGTGAAACACCTCGTTCACAAGCCCCATATCCTTATGTGCACATATATTGCCGATAGGGCCGCAGGTATCACATACCACGATTCCCGCCGACTCCTGTCCTCTGTGCTGCAGGGCTGTAAGCCCGTAATAAATATACTGTGCGGCATTTATGTTTTTGGTGGAATATATACCGAAAACACCGCATTCCTCATGAATTCCGCCCATGATGTCTCCTATCCTGTTACTTTCACAGTAACATCACTCCCTGGTATCGGTTCTGAGCATTCTTACCGATCCGGCGACACCCCGCATGCCCGCAAGTCACCGGTCTGCCGGGCTGAAAAAAAGGTACCCTGAACACACGTCCAAAGCACCTTTGCTCTCCACGGTCTGTAATTGTAAGTTCTTACCTCCGTTTTGTCAACAAAAAAATTAAACCTTTTTGCCTCAACTACCCAATAGACTATGAATAGTAACCGAACAATTATTATCGATAAATCTCGTATGGAAGGTCTGATGAGAAACTGTTTTTAAGTCCCTCCGTTATGGTGACTGATCCGTCGCTCTCCACCAGGATACAGTCAAACATGCTCTTATGTTCGCACCAGCACTGAAGAGCCTTTTCTTTACCCATGACAAATAGCGCTGTGGACAATCCATCCGCAAGGCATCCGTCATCTGATATGATGCTGACGCTGATAAGGCCGCTGTCAGCAGGATTTCCTGTCTTCGGATCTATGATGTGATGATATCTCACACCGTCCTTATCAAAAAAGCGCTCATATCCTCCGCTGGTAATGACCGATTTATCGGACACTTCCACAACGCCGATATACTCAGCATTTTTTAAGGCTTTGATCTTTTTTTCCGTATCGGGATTTTCAATCGCAACCCGCCAGGGTTTTCCGTCGGGTTTTGTGCCGCATGCCGCCACATTGCCGCCCAACGACACGATTCCCGCTCCTATGCCCTCCTGCCCGAAGATCTCCATCAGCCTGTCAGACGCATAGCCCTTTGCTATTCCTCCGAGACCGATCTCAAAGTTTTCCGGCATTTGTACGAGGATTTTTGCCGATCCGGCGTCATTGTAAACATCCGTATTGTGCGGGATTTCATCGGAGACCGCTTCCTTTTCATCCGGTATTTTCCCGGCGTTTCCGACCACGATCCTGTCCTGACCTGTGTTTTCCAACAAAGCTTCAATAGCGTCCCTGTCCGGGATTTTGTATTCACCGGATGTAAATCCCCACTCTTTAACAATTGGGTAAACCGTTATGTCAAAGGCCCCGTCCGTAATCGTCGAAACCTCCCTTGCGCGGCTGATAATATCAGCGGTATCTATGGAGACCTCCATGGTTTTTTCTCTGTTCAACGCGGATATTTCGCTCTTGGGATCCTGCGCATCAAAAAGATCTTCCAGTCCTTCTATCTCCTGTACACATAGCTCTACTGCCTCGTCAGCATTCTCACCGTATGCCCGGATATTCATAAAGGTATCCATGGCAAAAATATCCTTTGAGACTTCGGGTGATCTGACAGTACATGCAGAAAACATGGTACTGACATATACCGTCAACAGTACAGCCCAAATTTTTTTACCCTTGATCACAGACATCAACCCTCTGCCCCTATCTGATCCTGCCGTCCGGCAGCTTAAAATGACCTTTTATCATCTCCACCACAACATCTAAACTCAATCTGTGCCTTCGGCTTGATTTCGTTAAGATTATACCATATCCGATGTCACTAAATTCAGCCTTCACTCCGTTCGGCTTCATTAAGTGATCCTGTATAGGTAAATCTAAACTCAATCTGCGCCTTCGGCTTGATTTCGTTAAGATTATACCATAAATCAACGAGGAAAATGTAGGTTTATTTTTTGTTTACATAATCCGATAATCGTTTTATACTAAAGTAAGTTTTAAATGGAGGACAAAGGCTATGAACAGAACACGAAAAACACAGCTTGGATTTGCAGGCATTATCTTCCTGTCAGTGTTACTTATTTTTTCGATGTTATCACTCAACACCGTACGGGCAGGTGAATATCCGCTCATCCGCACCAAAGGAAAACTCACAACTTCAACATCCTATAAGATCACTCTGAAAAAGTTTAAAAACGTCACCCACTGGAAGATCCGCATGGCGTCTATCGACGAGGAAGGATTTCAGGGGGATTACGAAACTGTAAAAAAAATGAAGGTTTCCAAAAAGACATACACCATAGAGAACCTTAAGCCTGATACAACCTATTATTTTGAGATCACGGGCTGTGAAAAAAAGAACGGAAAGCTGAAAAGCGTGATCTATGATTATCTTTATTGCTATACCGGCATGTCAAATGTAGGTTGGGATGATTATGCCGCATCGGACGCACCATGTTCGCCCGAGAGTATCACACTCTGGTACAGCTGCTACGACGACGGTCTGCCGGCAAGCGGGTATGAACTCTACCGCAGAAATGAGGATTCAGAACAATGGGATATGCTGACGACCCTCGGCACAGACGGATATTCATACGATGATAAGACTGTGGAATCAGGCAAGAGTTATTATTACCGTCTCAGAGCATACGGAACATATAACGGCGAAACCCTTTACTCTCCATACTCGGAGGAATTGCTCCTCTCTGCAGTAAATCAATCCGGCACCTTTTCTTCTACACTTATAAGCCATACAAAGAGCACTCTTGTAATCAAAATGGACAGCGAACAATACAACGGGGTGCTGACTTTGAACTCAAGATATGACGTTGGAATAGGCGAGGATATCTCACAATTTGATGATTATGAAGATATCCCCCTCAGGATAGCTGCCATGAGCAGCGACGGAGAAACCTGGACAAAACTCACCAATTCTGACTCAGTCACCTTAAACGGGGGCGAGAGTGTTTATCTGAGGCTCAAGCCCCTAAAAAAGGGCACCGACATCTCAAAAGGCACCGTTATAGGCGGCTATTGTGTATATTATAACGGTCTTCCCTGCTCATTCTACATGACCATCGGATCTACCGGTGATACATGGCCAAATGCCGAGATGATACATTAAGTCCTATAAACATCACAGTAATTTCAAAATATCCCGGGGTGATCCTGCTATGTAGGTTGCCCCGGCTTTTTCTAATTCGTCCCTGCTGCCATAGCCGTATAATACACCCACACTGTCCAGCCCGAGCTCCACAGCGGAATCAACATCAAAATGCCTGTCTCCCACCATAAGCGCAGTTTTCGGATCATCTATATGGCAGCTCTTAAGTGCATGCTGTATAACCTCAGTCTTTGTCTTGATCTCTTTATCATTCGTGCATGCCACAAAATCAAAGTATTTTTTCAGGTCAAAATGATCCAGTACGATATCCGCGCCTCTTGCAAGCTTGGATGTGGCCACTATCAGAAAAAGCCCCTTTTTCTTTAACTCTTCCAGAAGCTCGATGACTCCGGGATAAACATTACATTCCGTAATGCCTCCCATGTTGAAATAATATTCCCTGAAAAATGATATTCCCTTCTGTATATCTTCCCCTGTGTAACCCAACATATTACCGAAGGATTCTTCCAGCGGAGGGCCTATAAATCTTTCCAGTGTTGATCTGTCTTCAACCTCACCGCCCATCTTTTTGATGGCATACTCAAACCCGTTTTTGATCCCCGGACCGGATTCGGTCAGTGTTCCGTCCAGATCGAACAAGATGTACCTGTAGCTCATCTTCTAATAATCCTTTCCCTGTTATTCAGGTCTTGCATAAACTAATTCTGTATTATTCCGATTAACAGCCTGAATTCCGATACACCCGACTAACGAACTATATCAGACTTCATTTTCCGTAAAATTTCTTTGTAAGTTCTATAAGATACTGAGTGTCATATGTTCCCGCCGTCTCGTAAGAAGAATGCATTGCAAGCTGCGGAAGCCCGATATCCACCGTACTCACGGAAACATGGCGATTGCTCAGGTTTCCAAGTGTCGAACCGCCGGCAATGTCTGACCTGTTGGCGTAGGTCTGGACCGGAATGTCCGCATCCTTACACAGTTTTTTCAGCACTGCCTCCGAGCGGGCATCCGTGGTGTATTTCTGGTTGGCATTATATTTTATCACTATGCCCTTGTTCAGCCCCGGTCTGTTGGTGGGATCAGCGTACTCCGGATGATTTGGATGAACAGCGTGGGCATTGTCCGCCGATATCATGAAGCTGTCAGCCAGTACACCGGTCAGATCACAATCCATGATCGCAGCAGCTATACACTCCAGCACGTCTCTTAAAAATGTGGAATCCGCTCCCTGTTTTGTAAGACTTCCCACTTCCTCATTATCAAAAACACAGACCACCGGTATGCCTGAAGTCTCATCTTCTCCACTTTCCGCAAAGCCCTTCACAAGCCCGAAAACACACTGCAGATCATCAAGCGAACGGGATGCGATCATCTCATTATATGCGCCGATAAACGTTCCCTTAACCCTGTTGTAAAGACAGAGATCCGCTCCCAATATACTCTCCTCGTCAACTCCGAGATCATCCGCTATCAACTCAATAACCTTAGCCTCATCATCCTGCGATCCTCCGGACGCAAACACAGGTCTCATGTCTTTTGCGGGATCAAGCTTAAATCCATCATTTGCATCCCTGTTCATATGGATCGCAACGCTCGGTATTATCAGAAGATCGCGGTCGATATTTACAAGCTTCTCCTCGAGTTTGCCACCGACGTCCACAAAAACCCGCCCGGCTACGGACAATGGCCTGTCCATCCAGGTGGACATCAGCATACCGCCGTATTTTTCCACATTCAAAACCCTGTACATTGAATCCACGTTGATCTCCGCATTGGGTTTGATCCTGAATGTCGGCGAATCGCTGTGTGCCGCACATATCCTGAACCCGTTAAGATATGATCCCGGTTTTCTCTCATATGACGCCGGGATTCTGAATGCGATAAGAGACGAGGAATTGCGGGTAACATAGAATTTTCCGCCGGGGTAAATCTCCCACTTTTCGTTTTCTTTCAGTTCAGTATATTCCTCAAGCTCTTTTTTTATATTCCCGATCACATGAAAACAGGATGGTGATCTGTCGATAAAATCCAGTAGATTTCGTGCTGTTTCCTGCGGTTTGTTCATTTTCTCAAAGTCCTTTCATCAACATCTCGTTGTATTTTTCGTTGGCCTCTTCGCTCTGTTTTTTCTTTTTCCATGCTTCGATCTCGCTGCATATAGCCAAAGCTTCATCCACCATGATCTCAGCTGTTTTGGGTTTCACATAGTGAAGATAAGCATCCATTCTGTGCATGGCTTTCGGGCTTCCCAGCATTTTGGCAATCTCGTATCCGAGTTCTTCCGGAAAACCAAGCTCCATAACTGACTTTATAAGCTCATTTTTTGCATCGATCCACTCTCTCTGATCTGTTGTCATAACATACTCCGTCCCGCCGGCACCAATTTTACAACAAACCGACTATCTCCTGTATCCTGCCGTCCTGATCATAGTTAAGCTCCGTGACGCATACCGATCTGTGGAAAAGACTTCCTCCCGGCAGCTTGTCATTGTGGTAGAAAAGATAGGTCTTTCCCTTAAAATCACAGATACCCGGATGATTGGTAAAACAAGGTCACCCTCTGCAAATGCAGCGTACACCATTCGGTGCCGGATCTGCTGTGTAAATCGTCTTAATGATAGGTTCTGTGTTCATGTTTTCATCCTCCAAATCTAACAGATCTCTCCTGTTTCAATATATTGGCCTTTCACATCTAATGTCATGATCCCGACTCATTCATACAACTTACGGATATCTTTCAGTTCTTTTTTGAATCTGCTCACCACATCCTTGGGTCCGGTTATCTTAACCTTCGATCCCAATGCAAAGATCCACCCAAAGAAATGGTCGCTCAAGGCAACATCAACACTGATCTCCGACCAGCCTTTCTGCTTTGCGGCGCGGATTTTTATATCCTTTCCGAATCGGTCGATAAATACCCCTGCCATGTCATCCTGAAATACTATTTTGACCGTGACCGGATCCCCGCCAAACATACCGAAGTTCATCTGTGAATACTTTGCGAGATCAAATTTCCTGAATTTGTCCCTGCCGGATCTCTTTTCGTCTAAGACCTGAATCGCCTTCATCTTGTCGACACGAAAATGTTTTATGCCATCACTCACCTCATCGTATGCTATCAGGTAGTAATTCTCATCATTCCAGGTCAGTGCCCATGGGCTCACAACATAAGGCTCTTTGCGACGGCTCTCCAGCTTGCCCTCCGTATTCCACCGCATATATTCAAAGCTGATCTTGAGATTCTCGGCAATGGCTCTGTGCACATCATCCACCAGATAATAAACACTCTCGTTCATGGTCTTTACCCTGCCCTGAACCACAACCTGGCGTTTAAGCTGTGCCGCCTCATAATCGCTGGCCAGACCGGTAAGTTTTTTTATCAGTTCGTTTGATTTTTTCTCGGTAATAAACTTTGATGACTGTATCGCGTCAACCAAAAGTTTCAGTTCGGCTATTTCAAACTGTTTGCTGCCGACATGATAATAATAATTCCGTCCGACCTTCTCCCCTATGACATCGATTCCCAGGATCCTGAGTGTCTCCAGATCGTCATAAAGACTCTTTCTGTCGGCAGTCACACCATATTTTTCCAGCGCACTCTGGATTTCCGGCATGGTGATCATATGATCATCATCAGTTTTTTCCGTCATGATTCGACTCAGATAGTACAATTTAAGTTTTTGATTTGTCCCCTTTGGCATGACCGCACCCCCCTTGTCTAACTTATACTTGTTAATGATTTTAGTTACTGATTCCTTAGGCTTCCTTCCCCATTATATGTTTTAACAATAAAAAAAACAAGGCAAAGCCGTTATATGCTCTGCCTTATTTTGTACAATTTATGGGTCTTAATTTTTGCTGTTGGCATCGTCAGGTGAAATTCCCTGAGCGCCCGGTACATAATTGAAGGTGATCTCTATGGTCTTCACATCTCCCAACCTGTCTTTATCTATGAAAGTAGGACTGCATCCTTCCGTGCTGCCGCTTGATGTGCGGGCTTCCTCCGGTATGGAACCCACCCACTCATTGAGAAGGTTCATTCTGGTGCAATGTCCGTCATCCGAAGTGGTGTATCCCTCAGAGAATGTCCTGTAATCCTCACCGTTTACTTTTATGGATTCGATTTCAATAAGATATCCGGGGAAAAGATCCTCACCGTTTGAAATACCAATAGCTGAGAATGCAGTACCGCTTGAAAATCCTTTATCTGTCCCGGTGAAA
>JAILBP010000223.1:0-8720 GCA_024680835.1 Lachnospiraceae bacterium
CCTGCCTTCTCATCCGGCTCGTCTTCGCTTACAGGCTCCTCAGAAACTGCAGAATCATCAGACACTGCTGCCACGCCTGTGTTGTCGCTCTGTGTATCCTCCGGAGCTGTCACATCTTTTCCCTTACATCCGCCCAGACAAAGTGCTATGGCAATTCCCAGTACTGCCAATCTTTTTGCTCTCATTTTGTACTCCTGTTCAAGTGTTTTATTGTATATTGTCCCTGATATTTACTTCAGGTATTTTTTCAGGTATTGACCTGTATATGACTTTTTGACCTTACAGATCTCCTCCGGTGTTCCGCAGGCTACCACCGTACCGCCTCCGTCGCCGCCTTCCGGTCCCATATCTATGATGTAATCGGCTGTCTTTATGACATCCATGTTGTGCTCTATGACTATGACAGTGTTTCCGCCGTCGGAAAGACGTCTCAATATCTCCACCAGCTTGTGCACATCCGCAAAGTGAAGACCTGTGGTAGGCTCATCCAGTATATACACAGTCTTTCCGGTAGCCCGTCTCGAAAGCTCCGTCGCCAGCTTTATGCGCTGCGCCTCACCTCCGGAGAGCTCCGTGGACGGCTGTCCCAGCTTGATATAGCCAAGTCCCACATCATACAGCGTCTGGATCTTGGTCTTAATCTTTGGAATATTGGCAAAAAACTCCAGCGCCTCATCCACCGTCATGTTCAATACATCATAAATGCTCTTGCCTTTGTACAGGCAGTCTAACGTATCCCTGTTATATCGTTTTCCCTCGCACACCTCGCAGGGCACGTACACATCCGGCAGGAAATGCATCTCGATCTTGATAAGACCGTCTCCCTGGCAGGCCTCGCAACGTCCGCCCTTCACATTGAAAGAAAAACGTCCCTTTGAATAGCCTCTCGCCTTCGCCTCGGATGTGGATGCGAATATATCCCTGATCATGTCGAAAACACCTGTATACGTAGCAGGATTGGATCTCGGTGTGCGCCCGATGGGCGACTGGTCGATTGCTATGACCTTGTCCACCTGCTCAAGTCCCTCCACGCATCTGTGTTTTCCGGGTATGCATCTGGCTTTGTTTTTCTCTTTTGCCAGTACGTTGTAGAGTATCTCGTTGGTGAGGGAGCTCTTGCCAGAGCCCGACACACCGGTCACACAGGTCATGATACCGATGGGGAACTCCACATCTATGTTTTTGAGATTATTCTCCTCTGCTCCGCAGACCTTCAGGAAACCGGCAGGCTTCTTTCTCTCTGAGGGCACGGGTATCTTTATGCGCCCGGAGAGGTATGCTCCCGTCACGGATTTCTCGTTGCGCATTATATCTTCGGCAGTACCTGTGGCTATCACCTCTCCGCCCAGGTCTCCTGCGCCGGGCCCGATATCCACTATGTAATCCGCCTCCCTCATGGTGTCCTCATCATGCTCCACCACCAGCAAAGTATTACCCAGGTCCCTCAAGTGCTTTAATGTAGCGATAAGCTTGTCATTATCCCTCTGATGCAGTCCTATGGAAGGTTCATCCAGAATATATGCCACTCCCACAAGCCCGGATCCTATCTGGGTTGCAAGACGGATCCTCTGGGCCTCTCCTCCGGAGAGGGTTCCTGTTCCTCTCGAAAGAGAGAGATAATCAAGACCCACATCCATCAGGAACCCCACACGTCCCGCGATCTCCTTTAACAATGCCTCACCTATCAGCTTCTGCTGCTTTGTCAGCACCATGGTCTTCAGATATTTTGAAAGATCAGCCACCGACATATTGGTGATCTCATATATATTCTTGTCAGACACGGTGACGGCAAGAAATTCTTTTTTCAGCCTCATGCCGTGACATTCCGTGCAGGGAGTGATCTGCATATACTCCTCGTACTCGGCCTTCGTATACTCCGAAGCGGTCTCCCTGTAACGCCTGTTAACATTTTCTATGAGACCCTCGAACACCATGGGATACTTGCCTTCCCCGCGCTGTCCTTTGTAATGGACCACGACCTCACGGTCAAAACCGTGTATCAGACAATGACGTATTTTTTCCGGAAGGTCCCTGTATGGCGTATCCAGAGAAAAACCGTATTCCTTGGATAAAGCCTCCAAAAGCGCATGGGAAAAGCTTTTCTTATCACCTGCCGACTGCCATCCCAAAACCGCGATGGCACCGTCATTCAGGGAAATAGACTTGTCCGGTATCATGAGATCCTCGTGGAACTCCATCTTAAAGCCCAGTCCCGAGCACACCGGACATGCGCCGAAGGGATTGTTAAAAGAAAATGACCTTGGCTCTATCTTGGGTATGCTGATACCGCAGTCCGGGCAGGCAAAGGATGTGGAAAAATTGATCTGCTCCCCGTCTCCGATATCCGCTATCACAACACCATCACTCAATGAAAGAGCCGTCTCCAGAGAATCCGAAAGTCGCTTTTCGATGCCCTCTTTTATGACGATACGGTCTACGACCACTTCAATGCTGTGCTTTATGTTCTTTTCAAGGGTGATCTCCTCGCTGAGCTCATAAAGGCTTCCATCCACTATGATGCGGGCATATCCCGCCTTGCGTATGCGCTCTATGAGTTTCTCGTGAGTGCCCTTGCGTCCCCTGACCACGGGTGCCAGCAGCATAAGCTTTGTACGCTCGGGAAGTGCCATGATACTGTCCACTATCTGATCTACCGTCTGGCTCTTTATCTCCCTGCCGCACTGCGGACAGTGGGGAATCCCTATCCTGGCGTATAAAAGCCTGAAATAATCATATATCTCCGTCACTGTCCCCACAGTGGATCTGGGATTTCTGTTGGTGCTCTTCTGATCTATGGAGATAGCCGGGGAAAGTCCCTCTATCTTTTCCACGTCAGGTTTTTCCATCTGCCCCAGGAACATCCTGGCATAAGAAGACAGAGACTCCATATAACGTCTCTGACCCTCGGCGTATATCGTATCAAATGCAAGGGAACTCTTACCGGATCCGGACAATCCCGTCAGGACGGTAAACTCATCTCTGGGAATATCGAGATCGATATTCTTGAGATTATGTTCCTTTGCACCGCGTATTTTAATGTATTTTCTCTCGCTCATCTCAAACTACCTTCTGTCATCACGCATCCGGTCAATATATTCCTGAGCCTGGCGGACATTCGCCACTCCCACCAGCTCAATGCCGTCAATATCTTTTACGGCATCAACGCAGACTAAAGGCATGATGACTGTCTTAAACCCGAGTTTTTTGGCTTCCGAAACCCTGGCCTTCGGCTGGGACACAGCCCTCACCTCCCCGGAAAGGCCCACCTCCCCAAAGCAGATCACATCATCCGGAACGACCTTATCTTTTTTGCTGGAGATCACGGCAATCACCACCGCAAGATCCATGGCGGGCTCGTTGACCTTCATGCCTCCTGCCACATTTATGTATGCGTCACAGTCGGCTAAAGGGATGCCCACTCTCTTTTCCAGCACCGCCATCAGAAGGTTTACCCTGTTGACATCGCATCCCGCTGCAGTACGCCTCGGTATACCGAAAGCAGTGTGCGTGACAAGAGCCTGTATCTCCACCAGTATGGGTCTTGTGCCCTCTACCGAGCAGGCTACCACGGAGCCCGAAGCTCCTGCCGGTTTTCCGTTCAGCATGTACTCCGATGGATTTGCGACCTCTCTTAATCCGTCGCCTCCCATCTCGAACACGCCTATCTCATTGGTGGATCCGAACCTGTTCTTAACGCCCCTCAGTATCCTGTAGGAGGCGTATCTGTCGCCCTCAAAATACAGCACGGTATCCACCATATGCTCTAAAGTACGCGGTCCTGCCACCGTGCCCTCCCTGGTGACATGACCTATGACGAACACCGAAATACCACCCGTCTTGGCTATCTGCATCAGCCTTGATGTGGCTTCCCTCACCTGGGATATGCTGCCGCAGGCGCTGTCTGACTCTTTGGCATACATTGTCTGTATCGAGTCTATGACCAACACCGCAGGTTTTTCGCTGTTGACAGCTTCCTCGATAAGATCAAGGTCCGTCTCGCACAGAAGCTTCATATCGGGCTTGAACTCACCTATACGGTCAGCTCTCAGCTTTATCTGTCTGAGACTCTCCTCCCCGGAAACATACAGTACCTTCACGCCGGTATCCGCAAGATTCCTGCAGACCTGGAGTAGAAGTGTGGATTTGCCGATACCCGGATCTCCACCCACCAAAACCATGGATCCCCTGACGATACCGCCTCCCAGCACTCTGTCAAACTCGGCGAATCCGCCGGACATGCGCTCATCTGTATTCGTGGATATATCGCTCATGGAGACTGCCCGATCCGAGCCTCCGGTAAATGTCTGTGATCTGTGTTTGGAAACACTCTTCTTTTTCTCTGAGGGTTCCTCCGTAAATGTGTTCCACTCATGGCATGCGGGACACTGTCCCATCCATTTTGCGGACTCGAAACCGCATTCCCTGCAAAAAAAAACAAGTGACTTTTTTGGTGCCATACTACCTCTTTTTATAGATAGTTACTATTCACAGCCACTTTACATACATTCTACAGGCCCGCCCCGGCATCGGCAATCTGCTCAGCCAGCTGGCAGAATTGCCTTGCCGGGCTCTACTGCCGCTATCGCGGCTGCCTGTATCATGTAAGTAAAGTGACTGATTCCAGTCAATATCATGCAGTCTGCCATATTTGCCAGCAAGCTGGCATATGTCTGACTGCATGATATTGGCTGTGAATAGTAACAGATTAATAAAACAAATATCTCATGCCTTTGTACAGGGATCTGTGTCAGTAAACCCGGCAGGCATGAGATGTGGGAAAAAGCAATGTATTGGAATATCAGCCGACAACTTTAACACTGACAGGCGCATCGGAAATCTCAACGCTCAATGTCAGCTTTCCGCCTAAGTTTGTGCTCATCTTGCCGGAAGATTCCCCGTTGATGAAGATCTCGTACTCCTTGTTCTCATCCAGACCCAGAGTGATATCTGCATCCGTAGATGCCTCCACTGTAAACTCCACGCCGTTATCCGTATATGTGAATCCGTGTACTGCAGTACCCGGCACAGATTCATATGCGAAAACTCCGTTCTTTTCAAGTCTTGTGATCTCGGAGAAAGTCTTCACCTTATAGATATCACCCGCGAACTCGAACCCGTCCTTTTTGGTCTTCGAATCCAGCGAAAAATCACCGAACTCCAGCTTTCCGCCGTCAGATGCTATCAAATCACTTACCACGCCCATTTTTTGCCTCCTTTTTCTTTTCGAAAACAATAGTGTCTTTTTTTATGACAGCCTTTATGCTGTCGCCCTTTTTGATCTTACCGCCCAGTATCTCCTCAGCCAGTACATCCTCAAGTCTGGTGGTGATGGCTCTTCGTAACGGTCTTGCACCGTACTTGGGATCGTATGACTTCTCTACCAGGTCATATTTTACCTTATCTGTGATATCGAGGTCTATATCCATCTGCTTTTTGCATCTGTCCACAAGGTTTTTGGACAATATTGTGACAATGTCCTTCATATCGTCCTTGGTAAGCATGCGGAAGACTATGGTCTCCTCGATGCGGTTTATGAATTCCGGCTTGAATATCCTCTTCACCTCATCCATAACATCTTTTTTCATGCGCTCGTAATCGGCTTTTTCGTCTTTTACGGCATTGAATCCCAGATGTGACGGATTCACTATCTCCTTGGCTCCGGCGTTGGATGTCATGATGATGATGGTGTTCTTGAAATCCACGAACCTGCCCTTGGAATCGGTAATACGGCCGTCGTCCAGCACCTGCAGCAGCATATTGAAAACATCGGGATGAGCCTTCTCTATCTCGTCAAATAATATGACTGAATACGGATTCCTGTGAACCTTCTCGGCCAGTCCGCCGCCTTCCTCATGTCCCACATATCCCGGAGGCGATCCTATCATCTTGGATACCGAGTGCTTTTCCATGTACTCCGACATGTCTACGCGGATCATGGCATTTTCGTCGCCAAATACCGCCTCGGCCAGGGCCTTTGATATCTCTGTCTTGCCAACACCGGTGGGACCTAAGAAAAGGAATGATCCTATGGGTCTTCCCGGATCTTTCAAACCGACTCTGCCCCTTCTGACGCATCTTGCAACAGCCTTCACTGCCTCGTCCTGACCTACTACACGTTTGTGAAGGGTGGCTTCCAGCTTGTTAAGCTTTTTGCTCTCCTCCTCCGTCAGCCTTGAGACAGGGATTTTCGTCCAGTCTGCAACGGTCTTTGCGATGTCGTCCTCACGCAGGATGAGCTTTTTCTTTTTGGGCTTTTTCCTGGCAGCGGAAGCCTTGTCGCTGAAGTTTTTCTCCCGCAGCAGCATAAGCTCCGAAGCAGCCTTCACATCGCCGTTTGAAATGTATTCGATAAGTTTCTTTTCGAGATCCCTGTCGTTTGTCTCGTCTTTTTTGACCTCAGTGCTGTCACCGTAGCCCACCGACAGCTTAAGCCTTGATGCCGCCTCATCCATGATATCGAGCGCCTTATCCGGCAGAAATCTGTCCGTAATATAGCGCTTTGAAAGTCTGACTGCAGCCTCCACCGCCTCATCACTGATATCTATGCCGTGATGCGACTCATACAGGTACTTTACACCCTTCAATATCTCTATGGATTCATCCACAGTGGCCTCTTCAACCCTGACAGGCTGAAAACGTCGTTCCAGAGCCGCATCTCTCTCAAAGTACTTGCGGTACTCATCCAGGGTCGTGGCTCCCACAACCTGAAGTTCTCCTCTGGCAAGGGCCGGTTTTAAGATATTGGAAGCGTCTATAGATCCCTCAGCTCCTCCGGCACCTATCATGGTATGTATCTCATCTATAAAGAGGATGATGTCTCCGGCAGCCATGGTCTCCGAGATCACGCGCTTGATCCTCTCCTCGAACTCTCCTCTGTATTTGGATCCTGCCACCATGCCCGGAAGATCCAGCGTCAGCACGCGGCTGTTCCTGACTGAATCCGGTACATTCCCGCTGACAATGCGCTGTGCGAGTCCTTCCACAATGGCAGTCTTACCGACTCCCGGTTCACCCACAAGGCAGGGGTTATTCTTGGTGCGCCGGCTTAGGATCTGCACAAGGCGGCGTATCTCGGTCTCTCTCCCCACGATGGGGTCAAGCTTGCCTTCATAAGCCAGGTTTGTGAGATCCCTGCTGTATTTATCCAGCATGGGAGTTGAAACTCCGGTGTTATCCTGCTGTATATCCCTGAAAAAATCGTTCTGAAACTCTATGCTGTTGTCACCTATAGCATCCAGCACATCCGAAAAGATCTTTTTGATGTCCGCACCCATGGAATTCATGAGGCGGCATGCGGCACAATCCGGCTCGGACAATAACGCCAACAGGATATGCTCTGTGCCGATCTCTGCTGAATCGGTCTTTTCAGCTATCTCGTCGGATATCTCCAGCACCGTATTTACCCTTGGCGAATTGCCCGGGTTTTCCGCTATCATAACGTCTGTAGCGGGAGCCACAAGCTCCTCCATTATCTCCACCAGCTTTTCGGCGGTGACTCCGTTTGAGGTCAGGACACAGGCAGCAACTCCCTGTCCTTCCTTGATGAGTCCCAGCAGCAGATGTTCCGTACCGATATAGCTGTGGTGAAGCTGCTTTGACATCTTTGCCGCAAGGCGGATGGCCTTTTTGGCTCTGTCAGTATATGGTCTGTTCATTATTTCAAAAACCTTCCGTTGTATTATTACAGGTTGTTAAGATCGATAACCTGTATATCATCATCGTCATCCGATGTTTTTTTCTTTTTAACCACGCGATCTTTCGCCATGTCATCCGTCGTCATATCCTTGACGGTCTTCTCTTTGTATTTCTTTTCCTTTTCAGGCTTTTCCTTTACCTTTCTGGCCTTCTCCGGCTTTTTCTCTGCAGTTTTCTGCGCTGAAGCACCCTCTCCGCTGAGTTCTTTTTGAAACTCATCATATATCTCGTCATCGGTCAGGTCTTTTTTTGCAGCGATCTCTTTCTCGATCCTCTTGTCCTGAAGCTTCAGGATGAGACTCAGGATCACAAACAGCAGGATCACTACGATCACTACCGTCACTACAATGGTAGTGGTAAAACGGTTCTTGGCCTTTATGTATTTTTCATACATATTGTCGTATTTTTCTTTTGAGATACCGTTTTCTTCAGTCTTTTCCGGAGCGTTTGACTGTGGAACATATATCTCGCTGTTGTATACGATGGTTCCATCGCCCATATCTATGACTTCCGGAACTTCCGTTTCCTTTTTCTTATCAACCTCATCCGTCACATCAATGAGTTCAAGATCGCCGTCAATTTCTCCGTCTGAGTCTGAATCCCCATCCGTTCCGTCACCGTCATCCGCACCGTCAGCATCTGTCTGAGTCTGATCCGTGGAATCGGTATTGCCGTTATCGGTGGTCGTAGTATTGTCAGTCGCCGGAGTAGTCGTTGCAGTATCTGTGGACGGTGTCGTAGTAGTCGTGGTGGCTGTACCACAGGTGACAGTTATGGTGTATTTTGAAACAGACTTATGATCTGCCGCCTCCACTGCGACCTCGACAGTGTTTGTGCCCGGTTTAATAGTCTTTGCACCTGTCACATAAGCTATTACCGCTCCGCTGTCCGAAGGAGTTGCGCCCACTGAGATCGCGGTAACATTGGAATCCACCGTAGCCGTGTAATTGAACACGTCCTTTGAAAAGGCAGGACTTATGCTGCCGGGATTGATCGACAGCCTTGAAAGCGAACTGTCGCTCGAC
>JAILBP010000253.1:0-12059 GCA_024680835.1 Lachnospiraceae bacterium
CATAAGGGAAATTGCCGTATCTGATGCGCCCGGTTGTCAGGTCGATGCGTGCATCGGACCTGAATTCGCAACCCATACAGTCTTTTAAGACCGGTTTCTGCCTGCTGCCCGCAGCCTCTATTTTACCCGTCTCTGACCTGCTGCCGGATCCAACCGCCATATGATCATCTCCCCGGATCACAGATACCGGCACTATATCCGCAACATAATATCCCTTTCTCGTGACAGAATCCAGATACCCCTCCATCACAAGCTGCTCATATGCATTCTGCACTGTGATCAGGCTGACTCCGTACTCACGCGCCAGCATGCGCTTCGAAGGCATTTTCTCTCCTGCCCGCAGGATACCGCTCTTTATATCATCCCTTATGCTCCTGTACAGAAATTCATAGATCGGCATATCTCCGCGGTTTTCCAGATTATATTTTCTCATAAGCCCCATCCTGGTATTATAAAATAATCACAAATTGGTTATATCAATATAACCAATTTAGTATTATTTTGCAATATATGATTTGAGAATCACAAGGAGGAAGTTACTATTCACAGCCAATATCATACAGACAGGCATATGCCAGCTTGCTGGCAAATATGACTGGCTGTATGATATTGACTGGAATCAGTCACAGGAGGAGCACAATGAAGAGAATAATCACCATCCAGGACGTGAGCTGCCTGGGAAAATGCAGCCTTACAGTTGCACTGCCCATAATATCAGCCATGGGCGTTGAGACAGCCATCATCCCCACTGCCGTATTGTCAACACATACTCAGTTTTCGAATTTCACCTTCCACGACCTAACGGATGAAATGGATCCCATAAAGGATCACTGGAAAAAAGAAGGCTTTAAGTTTGATGCAATATATACCGGATACCTGGGTTCCGACAGGCAGATTGAGATCGTATCCGACTATTTTGATACATTTAGGGGCGATAACACCGTGATCGTCATGGATCCGGCAATGGCCGACAACGGAAAACTTTACGCGGGATTCGACGAGTTTTTTGCGAAAAAAATGGCTACACTCTGCGCAAAGGCCGACATAATACTGCCCAATATATCCGAGGCATGCTTTATGTTAGGCGAAGAGTATCCCGGAGAAGACGCAGATGAAGCCACCATAAAAGACCTAATCGAAAAGCTCACTGCCCTCGGTGCAAGATACAGCGTCATCACGGGCACCACATTTGCTGACGGAACATTCGGTTTCACCGGCTACGATGCTAAAGAGAAGAAATATTTCTCTTACGGAACGCAGAAGGTCAACTGGAAATCCCATGGGACAGGCGACGTTTTTGCCAGCGCAGCTACAGGCGCACTCATGAACGGTTTCAATGTATACAACTCATTGAAGATCGCAGCAGATTACACCTGCGCATGCATCCGTAACACTTTCGAAGATCCGGAGAAAGTTGACTACGCAGTAAATTTTGAGGCAGAAATACCTTATCTTTTAAAACTTATCGGCAAATAAATACAGACTATCAAAAACCGGGGAATATCCTTCCCCGGTTTTTTTTCATTTTTATATGAAATAGTCTTTCAGACCGATATCATTCTGTGATACAATATCCATGCAACCACAGCAAAACTTATGATGTAAGGATAAACCACGGTACAACCCGTAAATTTCATTTTAACCCTTAAATTATTTTTATTAAAGAAAGGACCTCATTTCATGAAAAGAAGACTGGCTTTATTACTGATCTCTGCTTTGACTCTGAATATTTTCAGCGGTTGCTCATCAACACAAACCTTAAAAAGCGAAAACACCGGATCCAATACAACCGACACCGCCTCTGCCGTGACAGCAGATGAAATCCGGGACGATGAAAACCTGCCCGCGGACGCGAACACGGATACAGAGACTGCCGGCAGTACAGATGCAGATAAAGATGTTGAAACGGACGACAAAACAGACGATACCCAAAAAGAGGAAACAGCCTCCGAACAGGAAAGCTCAGACGACGTCACACCGGGTATGACGGAGGATATGCTGGCTCGTTCGATCCATTTTCCCGGAGACACATCAAGACTTGCATCAAAACTAAAAAAAGCCAGGGATGACAACACTTCCGACCTTAACATTGTATTTTTAGGTGATTCAATAACAGCCGGATCGACCACATCCAAACCTGAGTATGCTTTTGTAAACCGTGTTAAAACCTGGTGCCGTAATAACATCAGCAAAAATACCAATGTTACCAACTCCGGCATCGGGGCCACCAACTCATATCTTGGTGTTCATCGCCTTGAACGTGATGTTTTCGCTTATTCGCCGGATATAATCTTTGTGGAATTTATCAATGACACCGGTGATCAGTTCTATAAAGCGACTATGGAAAGCCTGATCCGGCGTTGCCTTGCATATGAAAACGATCCCGCCGTCATACTCATAGAAATGTCATTGGACGGTGGCGGCAATGCACAGGATCTGCATGATCCTTCAGCCGAATACTACGGGGTACCGGTACTCTCGTATCACGATGCCATCACTCCGGAGATCAGTGAAGGCAACATCTCCTTCAGGTCATCGGATTCGAATCCCGCAAATACAGACGGTCTGTCTCCTGACGGAACTCATCCAAACGATCTTGGACATCTGATGGTATTTCAGATGATCCGTGATTTTCTGGAAAGCACTCTCAATGAGACAGCCGACCCTGAAACTGTCACTCCTTTTGACGCTTCCTCAGATTCCATAACGGGGGATATATATAAAAATGCAAAAATATCCGACAGGACCACAGATGATTACTCTATAGTCTCATCGGAAGGATTCGAGGATGCCAGCACAGCATGGTATTTTCCAAACGGCTGGTCCGCCTCTCAGGACGGCGCCACCATTACTTTCAAAATGGAATTCCAAAATCTTGGCATGCTGTACTACAAAACAACCGACAAAAAAACCGGAATTGCACATATAGTAATTGACGGAGAAGATATAACAGATGTTAACGGTGATTTTCCGAACGGCTGGGGAGACTATGCAGCCTCCACCGAGCTTTACCGTTCCGACAAGAGCACGGAACATACTGTAACTGTCACCATAAAGGGCGATGACACCCGTCAGAGATTTGAAATCTTAGGCTGGCTGATATCGTAATACAGCCACAAACATAAAAAACAAGATCACAACACGGTTGCGTGTTATAGCACCGTTTGCGATCTTGTCAGTATATGGATCTGTTCTTTAGTTGTGATCATAAGGGAAGATGGTGTCTATCGTACCGTCTTCATGAATGGTAAGCTTTGTATACTTAACGCAGCGCTTATGAGAAATACCTCCCGAATACTCGCTGTCGTGATAGAACAGGTACCACTCTCCGTCTATCTCCACGATGGAATGATGTGTGGTCCATCCTATAACAGGTTCCATGATCCTGCCCTTATATGTGAAGGGACCTGCGGGATCGTCCCCCTCTGCGTAGCAAAGATAATGTGTTGTACCGGTTGAATACGAGAGATAATACCTGCCGTTGAACTTATGCATCCAGGGACCTTCAAAATATCTCCTGTCCTCATCCTTCGCCTTTATCACTTCACCGTTCTCATCAAGGATGTGGATCATTTTAGGCGCTGCCTTAAATCCGGTCATATCCTCCTTAAACTCTGCAAAAAGAGGTCCAAGTGAAGGCTCATCACCTTCCGGTCGATGCTCATCCGGATTAAAGCTTCCGGACTGCCACATCTCAAGCTGTCCACCCCAGAGTCCGCCGTTATAGCAGTATATCCTGCCATCATCGTCCTTTAAAACAGCGGGATCGATACTGTAGCTTCCCTCGATATAATTGTCCTGCGGCTTAAACGGTCCTACAGGTGAATCCGACTCAGCCACTCCTATACGGAATATCTCATCCTTATCCTTCGCCGGAAATACAAGGTAGTATTTGCCATTAACCTCAACAGCATCGGGAGCCCAAAGCTGTCTTCCGACCCAGGGAACATCCTTCTCATGAAGGGCAACTCCGTTATCCACACACTCACTGTCAAGGGAGTCCATAGACAGGATGTGGTAATCCTCCATTTTGTACTGTTCTCCGTCATCGTCTTCCGGACAGTCCCAGTCAAAATCATGTGACGGATAAATATATATCTTTCCGTTAAACACATGGGCAGAGGGGTCAGCGGTATAGATGTTTGTTACCAGTGGTTTTCTCTCGTTTTTTCTCATTTTTCAATCCTCATAAATGTGTAAACTGCGGGGTTACGAAAACTATAATTTAAAATGCCACATTTTTGAGAATATTACTTATCAAAAACTGTTATCCACTTCACTAATATTGCTATCTGAAAATCATTCCTGGGTAAAACTGCCATATCCTGCCACTGCATCGTCTATTGTCATCTCGCCTGTTCCTACCCGGTAAACAGCCTGTCTTAACTGAATGACTGCATCATCCGTAAGCCCTATCACTTCAGGAGACAGGATCCGCGATTCCGGAACATTTCCGATCATGTTGTTATAGTCATCAACAACACTAAAAATACACTAAGTCTCCTTTTCTTGGTCATCTCCTCTCCTCCCTGATCCTTCGGATTTCTTTGATAACCAGTTTCATATCAACAGGCTTTGCAATATGCCCGTTCATACCTGCATTCAGGCATTCTGTAATGTTTTCCGAGAACGCGTCTGCAGTCATAGCTACGATGGGAATGGATGATGCCCATGGATCCTCCAGTTTGCGGATCGCTCTTGCGGCGTCGAGACCATTCATCTCCGGCATCTGCACATCCATAAATATAAGCTCATAGCTGTCCTCCACGGCTTTGCTCATCATATCCACACAAAGCCTGCCGTTTTCCGCACGGTCCGCAGTCATTCCGAACATTGCCAGCATTGTGGATATGATCTTCCAGTTGATATCATTATCCTCTGCCACCAGAATGTTAAGTCCCTTCAGGTCCGAATAATCATCCTCCGGCTCAAGGGATTTCGACTCTTTTCCGATGAGCGCATTGATCTTGTCATAGAGCGTAGACTTGAAAAGCGGTTTGCTGACAAAACCATTGGCTCCGGCAGCCTTTGCCATATCCTCGATATCCGACCAGTCGTACGAAGATATCAGTAATATGGGGATATCCGTTCCGATTTCCGACCGGATCCTTTTGATGGTTTCAATTCCATCAATTTCAGGCATCTTCCAGTCCATTATGATGACGTTGTAATCCCGTCCGGAAAGATGTCTGTGTTCTATCATGCCTATGGCTTCCATTCCGTCTCCCGCCTGCTCCACCGTTGCGCCAAGAGATTCCAGCGTGTCGACAGCCGTTTCCAGCAAGATCTCATCGTCGTCAACGATCAGGACATCGACAGGTTCAAGCCGCATATCCTCACGCTGCCTTTCAGCCACAGGGATATCCAGCGTGACAATGAAGGTTGTGCCTTTTCCCTGCTCGCTTTGACATTCTATGGTTCCGCCCAGCAGTTCCACCATCTGCTTTGTAATAGCAAGACCGAGACCGGTTCCCTGAATGCTGTTGACTCGGCTGTCCACCTGGCGTGAGAAGGGCTGGTACATGTTTTCCATGAATTCCGGACTCATACCGATACCTGTATCTGCCACTGTATAAGTCAGCCTTATGTGATCCGGCATATCGCTCTTATCCTCGCGAAGGTCGACACTTACACCGCCTCCGGGTTCCGTATATTTTATTGCATTGGAGAGGATGTTTATATAGATCTGATTTAGACGAAGCTGATCTGTATACAGATACTCCTTTTCCATCCGATTGATGTGAAAACTGAATTCAATGTTCTTTTCCTTGATCATGGGCTGGGAAATATTCACCAGATTCTCAACCGTCTCTACAATGGAGAATGTCAGCGGGCTTATTTTGAGTTTTCCGCTCTCCACCTTCGATATATCCAGAATATCGTTGATCAGAGTCAGCAGGTGATTGCTGGCAAGACTGATCTTTCGAAGACTGTCCCCGGTAGACTCCACATCACCGAGATTTTTCTCGGCGATGGTCGTAAGGCCTATGATGGCATTCATAGGAGTGCGGATATCGTGGGACATGGTAGACAGGAAATCGGTCTTCGCCTTATTGGCAGACTCGGCTTTTCTGGCGGTTATCTGAAGCCGCTTATTAAGGTACAGCATATAGAACATGTCACATAGAAATAAGATCAGCAACCCCACAGAAACCACACCGCTCAATACCCAGTTCCCCGTTTCTGTAATGAGATCATCCGCAGGCACAAATCCCAAAAGTGTCCAGCCGGCGGTGGCCGACATGGGAGTGTAAGCCAGAATGCACTCCTGTCCATGGGAATTTATCATCGTAACCGAGCCCGTTGATGAAGTGATCCTGTCAAACAGTTCCCTGGACGACTCAGGATCCGTCGTATTGTAGGATTTATAAAACTCAAAAAATCCCGAGTTCTTAAAGCTGTTTCCCTTGAGGATGTAATCACCGTTGGCGTCTATCATGGACAATTCGGCATTCACAAGCTCTGTCTGCGGAAGGATCCATTTCTGCTCCAATGCAGATACAGGGATCACACGCAGCAAAACCGCCGCAGTCATGGTATCACTCCCGGGATCATACAATCTTACTTTGTTACAGAAAGCCAGAGATTGCTCACCGTTCATTGGGTTGGTGTAAGCACGCGTAATATTGATGGATTCACCGATCTCATCGATCCAATCCGCCTTTTTCAAGAGGTCCAGCCTCTCATAGGAAACTTCATAGTCACCATCCGTACCGAGTTTCGGACGGGTTGAGAGTCCTGTGAGTGAACCGAGGGAAATAATATGCCCCGATGTATTCCCCAGCACATGGGATGCACGTATAAAGCTGACAGCCTCTTCCATAGTCATGGTCCGGCTGTTAATGTACTGCGCCCATACATCGCATATTCTCTGCTCGCCTTCCAGATAGTTTTCGGTCACGCGCTCCATTGTGACCGTGGTATTCTCAAAATGCTCTATCTGCCTCCTGTATGCATCCTTGCTTTCGAACCGGGAGTAGAGAACGACAAAGATCAATATGGCAGCCATGATGACTACATTTACAAAGATGATTAATGTTTTTTTCATATTCTGTCATATTCCTCCACCTCCCTATAATATTACATTTTTGCATTTTATTAAAGCATTTTCTGTCAGGATGCCAGATCCTTCTTCATGTATTTCGCATACGTCAATATGACGGCTCCCACCATTACCGCGATACCGAAAACATAAGCCGATCCCGCTATGTCTTTTTCCGCAAATATCTCCGATGCATTTGAATAACTGAAGGGGCCGATAAACAGTGCATCCTTAAGATCCGGGATCACTCTTCCCATCAGATCAAAAGCATATAAAACCAGGGACATTCCGAGTCCTGCACCCAGCATATTCTTTTTTTGGAATGCGGAAAACGCGGTACATATCAGCATGATCTCCACATCCATCAGTGCCTGTGACAGCATGAACCTGACAAAAAGCCCTGTGTCCGGTGCTTCATCGATCACGCAAAAACCTATGGCGTACAGTATTCCCGTGATAACCGTAAACATAGTGATGGTTATAAGCAGTGATATGAGTTTTGCCGTCACGGCCTTAAACCTTGAGACCGGAAGGGAATAGAGGAATTCTCCCGTATGTCCGTCCTCTTCCTTGGATAAGATCAGAGTTGCTGTTATGGCAGCATACATCGCACTTCCCAGACTGTGCACCGTCCCGACTTCTGTGGCAAAAAATCCCGCTATGGTGCCTATTCCCAGAGTACTCATGCCGAAGGCATCCGAGAAAGCTCCCATGTTGGAAAAGCTCTCCGACAGCGATGCCATATCATCCGTCATCGCCGTAAAAAGACAAATGCACAAAAGACCTATGCCGCCTACTGAAAGACTCCATATAATAAGACTTTTGTATTCCTGTTTCAGTTCATGTTTAAGCAGTGTAAGCATGATGTTTCCTCCCTTCTCAGTTGCCCTGTTCGCTGTAATATCCCATGAATATCTCGTCGATCGAGGGATCCGTGACAGTAAGCTCCGACACATCCCCATGGCTCAATTTTTCGATCAAAGAATTCATATCTCCGGAATACAGGTATTCCTCTCTGCGACCGTCAATGACAGCCGCTACCCGCTTCGAATTTGTATGCATAAGCTCCGCTACGCTTCCCGTTCCCACTAGATGCCCTTCTCTCATGATAGCCACATTTTTACAGTATTTTTTTACTTCCGGGAGAACATGGGTTGAGAGCAGACAGGTTGCTCCCCCTGTGACATATTCCTCTATGAGCTCAAAAAAGGTGTTCTGCATCAGGGGATCAAGTCCGCTGGTAGGCTCATCAAAGATAAAGAGTTTCGGCTTGTGCTGCATTGCGCATACTATGCTCACTTTCTTCCGGTTGCCCAACGACAGTTCGTTTATCCTGCGACCTGTATCCACCTTCAGTCTTTCGAACAGCATCCCGGCTTCCTCACTGCAATCCAATCCTCTTATGTCTGCTGCAAGCTTTACCACATCTCTCACCTTCATAGCCGGATAAAACATGGCCTCAGACGGCATGTACCCTACATCCTTAAGTATCTTTTCATGTTCGTATCTCGCATCCATTCCGAACACACTGATACTGCCTTCATATTTCAGGAATCCCAGGATCGACCTTATGGTAGTGGATTTACCTGCACCGTTCGGACCCAGGAATCCGAATATATCTCCCTCTTTCACGGAGAAAGAAACATCCTCCACTCCCCTGTGTTTTCCGTAATGCTTAGTAAGATTTTTTATTTCAAGAACTTTTTCTCCCATGCGACTACTCCCCTTTCCAAGGTCCTAAGGATTCCTCTGCGGAAAATCCCTCAGGACAGCCTACAGTTTACATGATAAGCTTTACTCATTCCTTCCTGATGATCCCACAATACAAAAAAGAAAAAGCGGAAGCAATATCTGCTCCCGCAAGCTGCACTTTTTTTACTGTAAGTTGCACAGAAACTCTTACTGATCCTCTTCATCGGCTTCCTCAGCCGATCCCGCCTTGAACATTTCCAGTTCCCTGTTAAGCTCCTTATCGTCGATCCTGCGTTTTGTGCTGTAGATCAGGATGACGCAGACGTACATCAGCATAACGTATGCCAAAAATCCGAAAGTCCATCCGATGCTCTTCCCAAACCATCCGAAAATGTATGAAAGCGCTGTATAGACCAGACTGCACAGGACGAATCCCGCAATTTCTCTCGCCCGGAATCTCCAGGCCTCATCAAAATTATTAAAAACATAAACCTGGATATATCCGATCGCATAGCACAACAGGATGATCTCCGTCATATGTAAGATGTCCGCTGTGTATGTGTGATTCACCAGCTTATATACGCAGTAAAAGAACAGGATTGCAAAGAAATAAAGGCAGGATTTGAATTCTATGCCTATCTCTTTGGTCAGATATTTCTCCCAGAGTGAGACTTTGTTTTTCATTTAGCTCCTCCCTCTCTTAAGCCTTTTTCTAAGATCAGCCGCATAGGTCCTGGATATCAGAATGTGCTCCCCGCCCACCATGGTGGCGTCGATACGGTTTGAGGGAAGGCTTTTAAGCTTTTCGATCTTATCGATATTCAGTATCATGGATTTACTGCACCTGAAAAACTTTATGTTATCAAGTGTTTCCGAAAGTGACGCCAGTGACTGGTTAAGTCTTATGACCTTTTCCTTTGTATATGCAAAGGTCTTATCGTCCACAGACTCAATATACAGGATGTGCGATGCCTTAATCCTTACCAGCTCATCGTCTGCCTTACCGGTCAGCGTAAGCGCATGACCTTTAAGCAGGTCTATGACCTTCTCCACCTCAGGCGTGAGCTCATCATATACCACCGTCACCTCCGGTTCGACATTTTCACACTGTCTGATCGTTAGTTTCATAATCCTACCTTCTGTAATGATCCCCGGCATTCCACCATTGACACCTGTCACTTCAGACCGTATCATCCTTTGTTTACAGTCATTGCGTAAATGCTCTCTCAACGTCCTCGACGTTTCCTCCGATTATATTCCCATCCGCATCACGTCTGAAACAAGACATAAAACGCCATGCGTTTTCGCAGGTATGCTCCCTGCATTCGTGACCCTGACCGCTGACGGATGCGAGTGCCGTATAGCACTTATCTCCGGTGGTAAACATCTCTATCGTAAGGGTTGCCCGGCGGTTTTCGTCAAAAGTACAATGGCGGAGATTTCCGTCGATGCCCCATATTTTATTGGGCCATTCCTCTGCATCCTCAAGCTTCACATCATATTCCTTATCTGCCTTATTAAGCTCTAAGATGTATTTTACTCTGTCCAGACATTTCTGCGCCTGGAAGGGAAGCTCCGGCAGCGGCGTGATCTCGCCTCCCGCATAGAATACCGGTACAGGTACAGTCCTGTTGAGCGGTATTGGCGATGGCTCGCCGTAAACGTTTAAGCCCACCTCAAAGGTGGCATCCATTGGTGCGGCAGCAGCTAATATATCCGGATACTCTCCCACCATGTCCCAGCTCTTGCAGCCGCCCATAGAAAATCCGCTGCAATATATCCTCTCGGGATCAACCGGGTACTTCTCTTTTAATCTTTCTATAAGCTCCGCCATCTCTGTGGCAGTGCTGTTCAAATGATTCTCCACGGACACGAGCAGGAAATCATGCCTGTGCGCAACATTTGCCCACCCGGAAAGATAAGCTATGTACAGTGCGCTGTCACCGCCGCCGTGGAAGGATAGCACTAACGGCACCGGACCGTTATCAAACAGTCCCTTATTGTAAAAGGCAAAATATCCCACATTATGTTCCGCAGTACCCCTGTCATCACCGCTGTTATCCGGAGAAGTCTTTAACAACTCTATACCGGGTTCACGGATAAGCCCCTCTTTTTCAGGTTCCGGGTCAAGCTCAAGCTCCCCCAGCATCCTTCTGAACTTCTTGGAGAAATCGTAATAGTCAGCGTAAACATCCGCTTTTTCTTTAACCAGCAGATATTTGACCGATCCCCGAAGCTTATCATTTACGGCATCGCTGTTTCCTATGGATATAACAGGGATATCATCCGCCCGGACATCAGGCTCCACCCCAAGTCCCGACAGAATGCAGGTGACCGGTGCGCTGTCGGCACGTCCCCATAGACCGTCCCCCTCGAAATGCTTAAGGCAGTTTTTGGCGATATAGTCCGCGGACTCTCCGAATCCGTAAAGATTGGTTCGGAATATGGCGCCTCTTATCCTGTAGTCATCGATCTCCTTAGTGAAACGGTTCAGCCTTATAACGTAGCCGTCCCTGTAATACTCATGGATTGCGGATTCCGACAGGATCTCCGCGAATATGTTATCCGGCGCGTTCTTCCATCCGCCCTCCGCCGTGGGATAGATAAACACAACACTTGTGGCGAAATCCCGGGCCAGCTTTTCAAATCCGTTATCTCTTGCGAAACCTACTGCCTCTTCCACAGAGAATAACTCCGGCGCAAACACCAAAAGGTACGGTGCTATGTAGCCATAGTTTAAGACATCGTCACGCACGGCATTTACCGGAACATATACCGTTGCCGAAAAAGATTTAAAACGGTTTGTCCATACTGCTCCGCCATCATTAAGATACGTTACTTCCGGTGCTTTATTCATATCTGTCTCCTCCCCCAATCTGATCTGATCAAAGTACTTATCTCTTATTTCATCAAACGCCTGATACGTTTAGCCGAGTATTCCTCGATCTGTATCCATAAAGATTTCAGCTGCTTCTTATGTGCGCAAAGCTTTTCTGTACAGTTGGCGCACTTAAGATAATCGTTGGTTTTTTCGGAAAAGCGTTCCGGATGCAGATAAAAAGTTACTTCCCAACGGATCAGCAATGCGACCGACAATACCAGCAAGCTCCATGTATAGCTTTTTTTGATAAAAAACAGTGGCGTAAACATCATTGCATAATCCCAGTTGTATATCCTGCAGGTACTGCAGCATTTGTTTTTCATGAACCAGGTCTGGAAGGGACAGAAAAACAGTATGCAGATGATATCGCAGATGGAATACGCACTGCAGAGCAGTATCATGATCCCGTCATCTAAGATCCCTGCCATGTGAAGCGCTCCGAAA
>JAILBP010000254.1:0-4741 GCA_024680835.1 Lachnospiraceae bacterium
GATGAAGATTACTGTAAAGGTGGGCTCATCCACATTGACGCATGAGTCCGGGAATTTGAACATCAGGAGGATAGAATCACTGGTAAAGGTTCTTTCGGATCTGAAAAATGCAGGTCATGAGATAGTACTGGTGTCATCCGGCGCCATAGCCATGGGCATAGGAAAACTGCATCTCCACTCAAAACCGGAGGATCTTCCGGGCAAGCAGGCCGCTGCTGCGGTAGGACAGTGTGAGCTGATCCATATTTATGATAAGCTTTTCACTGAGTATAATCACGTGGTGGCACAGCTTCTGCTGACGGGAGAAGACTTTGATCATCCGGACAGGCTTGAGAATCTTTCCAATACTTTGTTCAAACTGTTTGAATATGATGTCATTCCCATCATCAATGAGAATGACTCAACCTGTACATCGGAGATCTCTGTTGGTGACAATGACAGCCTGAGTGCATTGGTGGCGAAGACTGTGGAGTCGGATCTTTTGATCCTGTTATCTGACATTGACGGTCTGTATGACAGTGATCCCCATCAGAATTACAACTCCGAGTTTATTTCTGTAGTGGAGAAGATAACACCCGCAATTGAGGCTTTGGGTGGAGCTGCCGGTTCCAACAGGGGCACGGGCGGCATGGCTACCAAGATACATGCGGCAAAGATCGCCACGGAAGCCGGGATGGATATGGTGGTGGCCAACGGAAGACGGCCGGAAATACTGTACGATATAGTGGACAATAAGCGTGTGGGTACCAGATTTTTAGCGCAAAAAAAGGAAGATGACAGCAAACTGACACCCAGGAGTGTCTGAGTAAAGCAGAGTTGTTATAGAACGAAATTAACGGGAATTTTATATCCGGAATACACATTAAAACACCCGTGAATAGTGACGAATCTGTAACTGAAATAGTTAAAAGGTATATTATTTAAGAGGGAGGAGATTCCATGACAACCTTGGAAATACTGCAGAAGGCAAAGATAGCTTCACTGGAGATAGGTGAGGCGGATACAGATACTAAGAACAGGGCGTTGAACGCCATGGCAGATGCTCTTGTGGCAGATACGGATAAGATCCTGGCTGCAAATGATGAAGACGTTGAGGCGGCAAAGGGTAAGATCACCGATGTTATGATAGACAGACTTCGTCTCACAAAAGCGCGTATCGAGGATATGGCCCAGGGCATCAGAGGCGTTGTGGCACTGCCTGATCCGGTGGGCAGGGTGCTCACTACGGTGGAGAGACCGAACGGTCTTGTGATAAAGAAGATGTCAACTTCTCTGGGAGTAGTGGCTATAATATACGAGAGCAGACCAAATGTTACCAGCGATGCTGCAAGCCTTGCCATAAAGAGCGGAAATGCCTGTGTTTTAAGGAGCGGAAAGGAAGCCCACAGGAGCAGTGAGGCTATCGTACAGGCATTAAAAAAAGGCCTTGCGTCAGAGGGGCTTAATGAAGATGCTCTGATGCTTATAGAGGATACGACACATGCCTCATCTGAAGAGATCATGAAGGCTGTAGGGCTTGTGGATCTTCTGATACCC
Organism: Lachnospiraceae bacterium; assembly: GCA_024680835.1. GTDB lineage: Bacteria > Bacillota > Clostridia > Lachnospirales > Lachnospiraceae > RGIG6904. The sequence goes on from JAILBP010000254.1 coordinate 1,537, forward strand.
AGAGGCGGAAAGAGGCTTATAGAGGCCTGTGTGGCAAATGCACTTGTGCCCTGTATTCACACAGGAGACGGTATCTGTCATGTTTATGTGGATAAGGCGGCTGATCTTAAGATGGCAGTCGATATTGTGAAAAATGCAAAGACAAGCCGTCCGTCGGTATGCAATGCCTGCGAGACCTGCCTTGTGCACCGGGATATAGCTGAAGAGTTCCTTCCCATGCTGAAGGAAGCAATGCCCGAGGTTGAGTTGCACTGCGACGAGAGAGCGTATGCCATCGTGGGCGGAGTGAAGGCTGACGAGAATACCTTTGATACGGAGTATCTGGATTACAAGATCTCTATAGGCGTGGTAGATGATGTCAAATCAGCCATAGCTCACATCAGAAAGCATTCAACAGGTCACAGCGAGTCCATAGTCACCGGTGATAAGGCAGCAGCGGATGCTTTTATAAAAGGCGTGGATTCCGCAGCAGTTTATGTGAATGCGTCTACAAGGTTCACGGATGGAGGAGAATTCGGTCTCGGCTGTGAGATGGGAATCTCAACCCAGAAACTTCATGCGAGAGGACCTATGGGCTTGGAGGAGCTTTGCAGCTACAAGTACGTGATCGAAGGTAACGGACAGATCCGGTAGGAAGCCCGTGTCATTCGATAAGCAGTTTAACGGATTTGATGGACAATACATATTCTGATTCAAGGGTCAATAAGCCTTGCCTTCACCGGCAAGCAAGCTTGCCGTGAAGTCAGGCTTTTGACCCTCAAATCATACATATTATAAGAGGGAGATTCTCACATTATGAAAATAGGATTTATAGGTTGCGGAAACATGGCAGGCGCCATGATGGACGGTATAGTAAAGAGCGGTATTGTATCGGGCAGTGATATTATGGCTGCGGATCTCGATGAGAGCAAGCTGAATGAGAAAAAGGATAAACTCGGTATTCAGACCACCACTGTCAATACAGAGGTGGCAGAAGCGGCAGACATTCTGTTTCTCGCAGTTAAGCCGCAGTTTTATGATACGGTCACAGGAGAAATAAAAGATTATATCAAATCTGATATTACCGTTGTTACCATTGCACCGGGAAAAACATTGAAATACATGGCAGACCGTATCGGTGCCGATAAGAAGGTGATCCGTACCATGCCCAATACCCCTGCAATGGTGGGAGAGGGTATGATGGGTATGTGCCCCAATGAAAATGTGACGGAAGAGGATCTCGCTACAGTCAGAAAGATATGTGATTCCTTCGGAAAGACTGAGGTCATCACGGAAAATCTGATGGATGTGGTTACTGCAGTCAGCGGAAGCTCGCCCGCCTATGTTTTCATGTTCATAGAGGCGATGGCTGATGCGGCGGTGGCAGGCGGTATGGTCAGAGACAAGGCGTATAAGTTTGCAGCACAGGCGGTTTTGGGCAGCGCAAAGATGGTGTTGGAGACCGGAAAACATCCGGGAGAACTCAAGGATATCGTATGCTCCCCTGCCGGTACCACAATACAAGCAGTGAGGGTTTTGGAAGAAAAAGGCATGAGGAGCGCTGTATTCGAGGCCATGATGAAATGTCTTGATATTTCAAGGTCTTTGTAGGAACTGTAATATCCGGATTTTTCAACATATAATACACAAATACATTAGGGAGGAACCATCATGAAGAAGATTTTATCATTTTTGCTGGCGTGTGCCATTACCGTCACAGGCGTTCCGGGAGTCGGTCCTGCGTTAAAGGCTGAGGCGAAGGACAAAGAAGGTTCAGTCCTGAACATTTATTCCTGGAATGAGGAGTTTAAGAATATTGTAGAGAAAAACTATCCGGGATATGAAGCAGTTGATTACAATGCCGGAAGGATCGGAGATGTTACCGTAAACTGGAACATTATTTCAACGTATACCGATGATTATCGGACCAATCTTGATATGAAACTGGCAGGTCAGTCCGGTGCATCTGTGGATGATAAGATAGATATGTTTTTGATAGAGCCGGACTATGCACAGGATTATCTGGATACAGACTATGTAATGCCTGTGGATAAGCTTGGCATCAAGAAAAATGATATGAAAGACCAATTCAAGTATACTAAAACTCTTGGATCCGATTCCAAAGGTGTTCTGAAAGCCCTTACATGGCAGTGCTGCCCGGGTACCATGATATATAACAGAGAGATAGCCAAGAAAGTACTGGGCACAGATGATCCAAAGAAAGTTCAGAAATATGTTTCATCCTGGGATAAATACAATGAGACTGCCGTTAAAATGGCAAAAAAAGGTTACATGATGACCGCAACGGCTGAGGATTCATTCCGCGTCTATTTCAACAACACAAAGGCTCCATGGGTAAAAAAGAACAAGATAAAGATCGATAAAAATGTTGAAAAATGGGCGAAGGATTCAAAAAAGCTGATAGATAAAGGTGCTACCACAAGCGGTGGAATGTGGTTTGATCAGTGGACAGAAGGTTTTTACGGTAATGTGTTCTGCTATTTCGGACCAAAGTGGTTTGTTGACTGGTGTATGTATGAGTCAGAATCGAACTCGGTTGCTTATAATGGTGGCTGGGCTGTTACAGAGGGACCGCAGAATTTCTTTTGGGGCAGTTCTTTTATCTGTGCAGCAAAGGGAACGGACAATCCGACTCTGGTTGGTAATATAATGAAGACTCTGACCTGTGACAAAAAGGTGATGAAGAATATTGCAGAAAATAACGGTGAATTTGTAAATAATCAGAAGTCCATGGCAGAGATATCGGCTGAGGGTTATAAGTCGAATGTTCTGGGTGGTCAGAATCCCATGCCATATTATATTAAGTGCGCCAAAAAACTGAAGGCTCAGAGATCGGCATCTGTTGATACGGACTGCTGGACAAATTATTCTATGATGATGAAAGATTATTTTGCAGATTATGCGTCCTATGATCAGGCTTTAAATAGCTTTTATTCATTTATGAAGGATTTGTATCCGGAATTGAGGCAGTAGTTATTGTTTGCAGTCGTGCAGTTGAAAATGCAGTCTTAAATAGATATAGAATATCAATCTGTGAGGAGGTAAGGATGAAAACAGCAGTAGAAAGAAATAGGGTAAAGGTTACAGGCGGAGTTTTCAGAGAACGGATGAACGTAAACCGTAACTATCTTATGGAGCTTGATTCACTCAGTCTTTTACAGAATTTTTATATTGAGGCCGGTATTGGCCTGCCGGGCATTCAGAC